>JASGEH010000256.1:0-3947 GCA_047606565.1 Comamonas sp. | reverse complement strand
CGGCGGCGTGTTGGGTACGACCGACTACAGCACGCTCAAGGCGGACCAGCTCTCTGTCGGCTACGTGCACGACCTGTCCAAGCGCACTGCGCTCTATTCAACGCTGTCGTACCTCAAGAACCGCGGTAGCGCGCGTTACAGCGTGGCGTCGATCACCAATGCGACCACGGCAGCGGGCGACAGCTCGCGAGGCATCGACGTGGGTATCCGTCATAGCTTCTAGTGTTCTGTCCCACAAATAACATTACAAATTCTCTGCACCTTAGCCAAGATGGACTCGGCAGTAGCAGTCCATACAAAGGGTCGCTTGTGCAGGTTGTACTGCTGGACATAGTGCTCAATGCTGCGCACCAACTCCTTGACGCTGTCGAATGATCCTCGGCGGATGGCTTGCTGCGTAATCAGCCCGAACCAGCGCTCGACCTGATTGAGCCAACTGGAGTACGTGGGCGTGAAGTGCAGGTGCCAGCGAGGACGCTCGGCCAGCCATTGGCGCACCTTCGGGTGACGATGGGTGGTGTAGTTGTCCAGGATCAGGTGCAGATCCAACTCCTTGGGCATCTGCTGCTCCAGGTGCTGCAAGAACGCCAGGAACTCCTGATGGCGGTGGCGTGGTTTGCACTGCGCCAACACTTCCCCTGTGGCCGTGTTCAAGGCTGCGAACAGTGTCGTGGTGCCATGGCGGATGTAATCGTGCGTGACGCCTTCGACGTAGCCTAGTCCCATGGGCAGCATGGGCTGGGTACGCTGCAAGGCTTGGCACTGGCTCTTCTCATCCACGCACAGCACCACCGCATTCGTTGGCGGACTCAGGTACAGGCCCACGATGTCCCGCACCTTCTCCACGAAGTAGGGGTCGGTGGAGAGCTTGAAGCTCTTGCTGCGGTGTGGCTGCAGGCCAAAGAGGTTGAAGTAGCGCGCCACCTGGCTCTTGGAGATGCCTGTGGCAAGCGCAGCCGAGCGCACGCTCCAGTGCGTGGCCGAAGCTGGAGGAGTCCCCAGCACCTTGCCCAGCAAGGCAGCAACCGCCTCATCGTCGTGGGTGCGTGGCCTGCCGCTCTTGGCTTGCTCATGCAGACCGGCCAAGCCGTACTGGGCAAAACGCTTCTTCCAATGCGTCACGGTCGGCATGCTGATGCCGCACTGCTGGGCAATATGGGCATTGGTCGCACCCTCAGCAGCCAGCACGATGATGCGTGCTCGTCGCACCAGCGAATGAGGCAGCGAGCGTGAGCGGCTCATCGACTGCAACTGGCTGCGCTCGTCTTCGGAGAGCGCTATGGGGATGCCTGGACGGGCCATTGGGGGGATTCCTTGGGATTGAAGAATACCCCTTCTGAATCCCTCAACAAATGATAAGTTTCTTGTGGGACGGAATACTAGAGGTTCTTGTCAGCGTCGAACATCTGGTTTCCCAGCTCCGGACGCGGTGGCTTCATGAAAGGCATGTGCCCCTCGTCTCGCCAGTAATTTGCAGCGAGATCTCGGCTCGACGTCCCCAGTCCACCAGGAATGGGGTCCAGTTCTTCTTCCGTCGGCAGCCGGCGACTACTTCGTTGCCGCTTGCCGATCTGCGACAGCCCTCCGCCGATCGCGCCGCCAAACAGGGCACCAAGGGCCATCATGACGATCCGCAGACCCCAGCCGTCATGCCAAGCCGACAACAGGCCGAGGCCGATACCCAGTAGCAAGAAGAGCAGGAAGATGGCTGTTCGCATGGGGCCTCCTTGTGGGGGCCAACCCGAGGGAAGACCTCGAATCAAGACCGCACAATAGGGTAAACACGGATTACGGAAAACGCCCCGTACTGGACCGGCGACTCCAGCGTACCACGTTGATTCATTGCGAGATGATGATGGCGATACGCAGATCGCCGAGCATCTACAACGCCATCATGGGCTCAATGACACTCACAAGCAGCGTGCCTTCCACACTGCACGAGCGCCCTTGCGGACGACCAGACGCTGACGGCGGCAATGCTGAACCGCCGACTGCATCACTCCCACATCCTGTAGTTCACGGGCCAGAGCTTCCGGCTAAAAGACAAGCGCAAGGCCGGCCAGGGGGCACTTCTCGAAACCTCGAACTCTGGGCGTCCGACTGACGCAAGCCATTGACTCCTAGAGCACACAGTCCGACGGAAGAATGATTTCGAAGTGCCCTGATGGCTCAATTACAGCAATTTACTTCCCAGTGGCACAGAGTACTCCGGTATACAGAGGGAGACATTTCCATTCTCATCATGGAAGCCGGTGACCAGGCACTCAGATTTCAGAGGACCGATTTGTTTTTTTGGAAAATTCACGACTGCAACCACGAGCTTTCCAAGCAACTCTTCTGGCTGGTAGAGTTGTGTGATTTGCGCACTTGACTTCTTGACTCCAATTTCTGATCCAAAATCGATCTTTAATATATAAGCCGGCTTTTTAGCCTCGGGAAAAATATTGGCCTCGATGATTTTTCCGACACGCAACTCAACCTTTAAAAACTCATTCCACTCAATTAATTCCATTTACCACCTCACTCAACTCATGTTAATGAAATCAGGGAAAATCACAAATAAAAGCCATAGAAAGCTTTTCAAAAACCCACTGCCGCCGGACTGTGTGCTCTAAGAGCCAATGACTTACGCCAGTCAGACGCCAATAATTCGAGGCTCCGAAAGTGCCCTATAGCATAGTACAGGCAGCCCAATAAGTCAATTCATACAGAACTCATCACACCTGGCATACCAGGCTACCCGGACGGTCTGCACGCACCACTGTGGCGCTCATTGCTTTAAATTGTATTTCTTCATTTTTGAATAGAGTGTGGGGCGACTGATGCCCAAGGCCTGAGCTGCCTTAGATAAATTGAAATCCATCGCCCGCAAGGCCAGATAGATGGCCTGTTTCTCGGAATCATTCATTGAAAGTCTCTCAAAATTTTGCATGAAGAAATGAGACGGAATTGCGGATAAACTCATAATTTTCTCTACTCTTCTCATCATTTTTCTGTCTGAATCACGCACTAAATTCCCATTCAGCAGCTCACGGACAACGAGCTTCAATTGTGATAGATTACCGGGCCAATTTTGTTTCAAAAGAAATTTCAATAGCCTTTCTGAAAAAGATCTTTCACCTGTGCCTGCTTCGGCGCAGAAGAGATCGACATAGCACAGAAGGTCTTCACCTCTTTTGTTGAGAGGAGGAATCGTTAGGTTGGCTTCACTTAAAAATCCATGTAATTTGGGGTGCAGTCGCTGCTCTTGTATCACGATGCCCATGGCATCAGTGACCGAAGCGATGACTCTTGCCTGGACGTTGTGTTGATTCCGGGGCACATTCGAGAAAGACTCACGATAAGTTGTCAGGGCTGAATAAAGGTGAAACTGAGTGGATATCGGGAGCGAGTCGATGCCATCAAATAATAGAGTTCCGATTTTCGGCTCATCCAGCAATTCAGGATTGATGATCCATCCGTACTGCTCTTGCTCCAGAAGCTTGTAGTTGAGAAAGTAATTTTCAAACTCATGAACCGACAATCGAGGGCAATCGATGGTCAACATGCTGAGATTGGCGTTCTCCCCCTCGCCATGAAGTGCTCTGGCAAGCCAACTCTTTCCTGTACCCGGCTCTCCATAGATGATGACATTGTCGGAAGACTTCGCCACCTGAGTGGCATCATTCTTCATATTCATGAATGCAATGGAGTTTCCCTTGAGTGCATCAAAGGATATTCCGTGATCTATTTTGATGCCTTGTCCTGCCGAGGCTTGCTTAGGGGCCACCGGCCTAAAGATATTCACAATGGATGTGATTTCACCCAACTCATCCATAATGGGGATGGCTGTGTCCATCAATGAAATTTTGATCCCCTCTCTTTGGATGATGACTTTTCGGTCTGTATATCCTTGTTTAAGCCTAAAAATGTCATTGATCACCGGCTCGAAGCCCAGTAGATCTCTG
>JASGEH010000255.1:0-5414 GCA_047606565.1 Comamonas sp. | reverse complement strand
CGGCCGCATCGCGCGCGCCGGGCGGCGCGGCCTCGCCGGCCTCGGCGCGGGCCAGCGCCAGCAACTGGTCGACCAGCGAGGCGGCGCGCGCGATGCCCTGGCGCAGGCGGCCGACGGCACGCGCCTGGCCGGCGTCGTCCGGCGCGATTCTGAGCGTCTGCGCCTGCAACTGCAGCGCGGCCAGCGGCGAGCGTAGCTCGTGCGCGGCGTCGGCGACGAAGCTTTTCTGGGCCTCGAAAGCGGCCTGGACGCGGCCAAACAGCCCGTTGAGTTCGCGTACCAGGGGCTGCACCTCGGCCGGCAGGCCCTGTTCGTCGATGGGCGAGAGGTCGTTGGCCTGGCGCAGCGCCAGTTGGCGGCGCGCGCGCTCGACCGGCCGCAGCGACAGGCCGATGACGGCCCACACCGCCAGCATCAGCAGCGGCGCGGCGGCGGCGATCGGCCACACGGCGCGCCAGGCCATGGCCCGGGCGCGTTGCAGGCGCGCGGTCATGTCCTGGGCGATCTGGATGGTTTGCAGCGGCGTTTGCAGCGAGTAGACGCGGTAGCGCCGGTCGTCGAGCGTGACGTCGGAAAACCCCAGCACCGCGCGGCGCGGCAGGTCGGCGTTGGGCGAGCGAAACAGCGGCGCGCCGTCGTGGCCCCAGATCTGCACCAGCAGGTCGGCCAGGGCCGGGTCCTCGTCGCCCTCGGCCTCGTCCAGTGGCAGCGGCAGCGTGTGCGTGCCGCCGCCGCGCAGCGCGTCGGCCATCTGCTGCAGGTGGGCGTCGAGCAGCGCGTCGGCCTGGCGCTGCGCGGTGTGGTAGGCGCTCACGCCCTGGGCCAGCGCCGCCAGCAGCACCACGCCCAGCAGCAGCACGGTCAGCCGCGCGCGCAGCGACTGCAGGGGCCGCCGAGCGGCCGCCGGGGCGGGGGTCACGCCGTGTTCTCCGGCGCTGGATCGGGCGCGGCGGCCGGGCCGGCTTCGCGCGGGACCACGTAGCCCAGGCCGCGCACGGTCTGGATCAGCGCGCTGCCGAGCTTCTTGCGCAGGCCGTGCACGTAGACCTCGACGGCGTTGCTGTTGATGTCGTTCTTCCAGCTGTAGAGCTTGTCTTCGAGCTGGGCGCGCGAGAACACCACGCCGGGGCGGGCGATCAGCGGCTCCAGCACGGCCCACTCGCGCGCCGACAGGCTGACCGGCTGGCCGTGCACCTCGGCCTCGTGGGTGGCGGGGTTGAGGCGCACGCCGTGGTGCTCGAACCAGGGCTGGGCCTGGCCGGCGCTGCGGCGCAGCAGGGCGCGGATGCGCGCCTGCAGCTCGTCGAGGTCGTAGGGCTTGACGATGTAGTCGTCGGCCCCGGCGTCCAGCCCGGCGACGCGGTCGGCCACGGCATCGCGCGCGGTGGCCACCAGCACCGGCGTGGCCTGCCGGCGCGCGCGCAGCGCCCGCAGCACGTCGAGGCCGCTGCGGTGCGGCAGCCCCAGATCGAGCAGCACCAGGTCGTAGGCCTGGGTCGACAAGGCGGTGTCGGCCATGCGCCCGTCGCGCACCCAGTCGACGGCGTAGCGTGCCTCGCGCAGGGCGTCGAGCACGACTTCGCCAATCATCAAGTCATCTTCCACCAGCAGGATACGCATGGTCGCATTGTGCCGGCTCGGGCCGCCGCGGCACTGAGGCGGGTCTTAAAACAGCCCCAGGACGGTGCGCGGGCCACGCCCTGGTGGGCCACAATACCGCACCGAACCATTCCTCCAACATGAGCAAGCGACTCCTCGAACTCGACGCGCTGCGCGGCCTGATGCTGGTGCTGATGACACTGACGCACCTGCCCACGCGGCTGACCACGCCGACCGGGCAGCCGTTCGGCTTCGTCTCGGCGGCCGAGGGCTTCGTGTTGCTGTCGGCCTTCATGGCCGGCCTGGTCTACAGCCGGCGTGGCATGCGCGACGGCCTGCGCAGCATGCGCCGCTCGCTGCGCGCGCGGGCCATCAAGGTCTACCTGTGCCAGGTCGCCACGCTGGTCTTCCTGTTCACGGTGTTCGCCGCGCTGGCAGTGCGGCGCGAGCAGCCGGCGGCCACCGGCCTGCTGTCCTTCTATTTCGAGCACCCGACCATGGCCTGGTTCTCCAGCCTGGCGCTGATCTACGGGCCGCCGCTGCTCGACATCCTGCCGATCTACGTGCTGTTCATGGCGGTCAGCCCGGCCATCCTCTCGCGCGGGATGCGGCACGGCTGGGGCGCCATCCTGGCGGCCAGCGGCGTGCTGTGGTTCGCCGCCCAGTTCGGCTTCGGCAACTGGCTCTACCTGGCCATCGCGCAGGCGGTGGACCTGCGCGTGCCGCTGAACCAGACCGGCTCGTTCTCGCTCTGGGCCTGGCAGTTTCTGTGGGTGCTGGGCCTGTGGCTGGGCGCGGCCAAGGCACAGGGCCAGGCCGACGTGCTGCACTTTCCGAAAGCGGCGATGGCCGCGGCGGTGGTGCTGGCGCTGTATTTCATGGCCTGGCGCCACTACACCGGGCAGGCACCGTTCGGCGCCGACATGGTGCGCAACCTGTGGTTCGAGAAATGGACGCTGGGGCCGCTGCGCCTGCTCAACCTGTTCGTGCTGGTCATGGTGACGGTGCGCTACGGCCCCTGGCTGGTGCGCCACGTGACGCCGCCGCGCTGGCTGGTGACACTGGGGCAGGCCTCGCTGCCGGTGTTCGTCGCCCACCTGGTCTTCGTGCTGATGGTGCTGGCCGTCTTTGGCGGCAACCAGTACGCGCGGCCCTGGTGGGGCGACGCGCTGCTGCTGGCGGCCTGCTTCGGCTTTCTTTATGGCGTGGCCCGCGTCACGCTGTGGCGCGACCGCCGCCGCGCCGCCAAGGGGCTACCGGTGCGGGCCAAGCCCGGCTTGCCGCCGGCTTTGGGGGCGCCCGCGCCGGCCACCAGGGTCAGTCCAGAAGTGTAGGAACAGCTTCCTCGGGCGAAGCCCCGCGCTTTCGGTTCAAGGCTGGGGACCCAGCGCGCCGACGATCGAGTCAGCCACGCGAGCCGTGGCGTCGGGGTGGGCGTTCAGGAATGCGCCGAGCGAGTGAGGCGCGGCGGCCACGAGCCGCTCGGAAAAGCCATCAGCCGGCGCGGCCTGGGCGATCAGGCTGAAGACTTCGGGGGGAATCACATCGTCGAATTCCGAGCGGAACAGCAACGTTAGGCCGCGATAGCCTTCAAAGGCTGAAACGATGTCGGCTTGCCGCCAGCTTTGCGGGCGGCGGATGATCTCGGAAAACGCCGGGCCGAAAGGGATGCGGAGCGCCTGCGCGGCATAGATTGCAGGATTGAACAGCGCCAGACATCGGATCGCCTGGCCGAACACCCGCAGCAGCTCGATCGCCACTTGCCCGCTCATGCTGAAGGCCATGACGACCAGCGGAAGCCCCTGCGGCAGGATGAGCCGCTCGATGACCGCTGCGGCCTCATCCACTCTTTTTTGAATCGAACCCGGAACGCGCCGGGTGCTGGCACCCCAGCCCGAAAAATCGAACGCCACGGACTGCATGCCCCGGCCGGCCATCTCCGTGCAAAGCGCGTCACCGCGCTCCTTGCTGGAATTGCCGGCACCGTGCAGAAACAGACCGCTCCAGTACGGCCAGGGCGTTTGCGCGGCAAAGCACTTGACGGCGATGTCCTCCGCGTTGATGTGCAAGCGCATCGATTCGATCCTCGCCATGCTCAAGACCCCGTGGATGTCCGCTTCGAGGTGATGCTGATGGCGCAATTACAGCAATTTGCTGCCCAGTGGCACAGCATGTTCCGGTACGCAGAGGGAAACATTGCCGTTCTCATCATGGAAGCCGGTGACCAGACATTCGGATTTCAGCGGGCCGATCTGTTTCTTTGGGAAGTTCACGACGGCGACCACGCGCTTTCCCAGTAGTTCTTCTGGTTGGTAGAGCTGTGTAATTTGCGCACTTGATTTTTTGATGCCAAGCTCTGGCCCGAAATCAATCTTTAGTATGTAGGCAGGTTTTCTGGCCTCGGGGAAAGGGCGGGCTTCAATAATTTTTCCGACACGTAACTCGATTTTTGTAAAGTCATTCCACTCAATTAAATCCATGGATCATCTCGCTTAATTTGTATCAATGAAATCGCCGAAGATCACAGGTGAGAGCTATGGCATTGTACATGCAATGCAGAGAAATTAATTCATATGAAAGCCCATCGAACTTGCTCATACCCATCTGCCCGGACGGTCAGCATGCCTCAGTGTGGCGCGCATTGCTTCAGATTGTATTTTTTCATTTTTGAATACAGTGTGGGTCGACTGATGCCCAAGGCTTGCGCAGCCTTGGATAAATTGAAATCCATCGCCCGCAAGGCCAGATAGATAGCCTGTTTCTCGGCATCATTTATTGAAAGTCGTTCAAAATCCTGCATCGAAAAATGAGATGGCATGGCGGATAAGTTCATGATGTCTTCTACTTTTCTCATCATTTTTCGGTCTGAGTTATGTGCTAAATTTCCGCTCAGCAACTCACGGATAACGAGTTTTAATTGTGATAGGTTGCCGGGCCAATGTTGTTTTAGAAAGAACTTCAATAATCTCTCTGAGAAAATTATATCGCCTTCGCTTGCTTCGGCGCAGAAGAGAGCGACATAGAGTAGAAGGTCTTCACCTCTTTTGTCGAGGGGAGGAATCGTTAGGCTGGCCTCACTTAAAAATCCATGCAACTTGGGGTGCAGACGCTGCTCTCGTATCACGATGCCCATGGCATCAGTGACCGATGCGATGACTCTTGCCTGGACATTATGATGATTTTTTTGGGCATTTAAAAAAGACTCGCGATAAGTTGTCAGGGCTGAAAAAAGGTGCAGCTGAGTGGAGATGGGGAGTGAGTCTATGCCGTCAAATAGTAGCGTTCCGATTTTTGGCTCATTCAGCACTTCAGCGTTGATCATCCATTCGTAACGCTCTCGGTCCAGTAGCTTGTGGTTGAGAAAGTAATTTTCAAATTCATAGACCGATAATCGTGTGCAATCAATGGTCAGCATGTTGAGGTTGGCATTCTGCCCCTCGCCATGCAGTGCCTTGGCGAGCCAACTCTTTCCCGTGCCTGGCTCGCCATAAATGATGACATTGTCGGAGGATTTTGCCACTTGTATGGCATGGTTTTTCATATTCGTGAATGCGTGGGAATTTCCCTGGATTGCATCAAAGCGTATCCCGTTGTCTATCCTGATGCATTGTTCTGCCGAGATTTGCTTGGGGCCCAATGGTCTGAAAATGTTGACGATGGATGTGATTTCACCGAGTTCATCCATAACGGGGATGGCTGTGTCCATCAATGAAATTTTGATCCCCTCTCTTTGGATGATGACTTTTCGGTCTGTATATCCTTGTTTAAGCCTAAAAATGTCATTGATCACCGGCTCGAAGCCCAGTAGATCTCTG
>JASGEH010000254.1:0-7747 GCA_047606565.1 Comamonas sp. | reverse complement strand
GCGATGTCATCTACGGCTGGGGCAACATGGTGGTCAGCGACCCCATGGGCAACTGGCTCAAGTGCTTCGCCACCGTCGCCACCGGCGTGGCGCTGGTCTACGGCCGCAACTACGCGGTCGAGCGCAACATGCTGCGCGGTGGCGAGCTGTTCACGCTGGCGCTGTTCGCGCTGCTGGGCACTTTCATCCTGACCTCGGCCAACAACCTGCTGATCGTCTACCTGGGCCTGGAACTGCTCACGCTGACCAGCTACGCGCTGGTGGCCCTGCGGCGCGACTCGGCCGTGGCCATCGAGGCGGCCATGAAGTATTTCGTGCTCGGCGCGCTGGCCAGCGGCATGCTGCTGTACGGCCTGTCCATGCTCTACGGCGCCACCGGCACGCTGGACATCAACGAAATCGCCGCCGCGCTGGGCCATGCCTCCGGCATCCCCCTCGTGCTGGTGCTGGCGCTGGTGTTCATCGTCGCCGGCCTGGCCTTCAAGCTCGGCGTGGTGCCCTTCCACATGTGGATCCCGGACGTCTACCAGGGCGCGCCTACGGTGGTGACGCTGCTGATCGGCTCGGCGCCCAAGCTGGCGGCCTTCGCCATGGCCATCCGGCTGCTGGTCGAAGGGCTGCTGCCGCTGGCCTTCGACTGGCAGCAGATGCTGGCCATCATGGCCATCGTCTCGCTGCTGCTGGGCAACCTGGCGGCCATCGCGCAGACCAACCTCAAGCGCATGCTGGCCTTCTCGGCCATCGCGCAGATGGGCTTCGTGCTGCTGGGCCTGCTGGCGGGCGTGGCCGGGCAGGGCAGCTTCAACGGCCACACGGCCTACAGCTCGGCCATGTTCTACGTCGTCACCTACGTGCTGACCACGCTGATGGGCTTCGGCATGATGCTCACGCTCTCGCGCGCCGGCTTTGAGTGCGAGAACCTGGCGGACCTGGCTGGCCTCAACCGCAAGCATGCCTTCTACACCGGCATGATCGCCGTCACCATGCTGTCGCTGGCCGGCCTGCCGCCGCTGGTGGGCTTCTATTCCAAGCTGGCGGTGCTGCAGGCGCTGTTGTCCACCGGCTCGCAGCCGCTGATCTGGCTGGCGGTGTTCGCCGTGATGATGTCGCTGATCGGCACCTTCTACTACCTGCGCGTGCTCAAGGTCATGTACTTCGACGAGCCGGCCGACGACGTGCCCATGCCGGTGGACATGCCCATCCACGGCCGCATCGTGCTGACCGTCAACGCCGCCTTGCTGCTGGTCCTGGGCCTGTTGCCCGGCGGCCTGATGTCGCTGTGCTACGACGCCATCCAAAGCCTGCTGTCCAAGTAGCGCGCGTGTTGGCGTCCGTGCCGGCTGCCGCGCGGGGCCGTTCATGACCGGCGCCGCCGCCTTGCTGCTGGCCGTCGCCGTCGCGCTGGCCAACGCGCCTTTTTTGCTGCGGCGCGGCCGCTGGCAAGCCCTGGCGCTGGCGGCCGGCTATGGCGCCTGCCTGCTGCTGGGCCGCTGGCTGGAGGGGCGTCTGGGCATGGTCTGGCCGCAAGGCTGGGCTTTCTACGCCATCACCGCCGCCGGTTTCGCGGTGTGCGGATTTCCGGGCTACGTCGGCCGCCATCTGCTGCGCCGGGGCGGCGAGCGCGTATCCTGACCCGACCGTCCGCCTCATCGCGGCTTTGCACACGTTCTCAGGACAACCATCGCCATGCCTCACGCCCCCACGCCCGCCGCCGACGCCCACCTGGTCGAGACCCTGGTCAGCCGCGAGGTGCTGCACCAGGGCAGTTTCCTGACGGTGCGCCGCGACACCGTGCAACTTCCCGACGGCCACCAGGCCACGCGCGAGTACGTGGTGCACCCCGGCGCGGTGGTGGTGGTGCCGCTGCTCGACGACGGCCGGATCGTGGTCGAGCGGCAATTCCGCTACCCGGTCGGCCAGGTCATGCTCGAACTGCCGGCCGGCAAGCTCGATCCCGCCGAAGATCCGCTGGCCTGCGGGCAGCGCGAGCTACTGGAGGAAACCGGCTACCGCGCCGCCGAATGGGCGCATGCGGGTGCCATGCACCTGGCGATCGGCTATTCCACCGAGGTCATCCACATCTTCTTCGCGCGTGGCTTGACGGCGGGCGCGCGGGCGCTGGACGAGGGCGAGTTCCTCGACATCCTGTCCATGGACGCCGACGACCTGCTGCGCGCCTGCCAGGACGGGCGCGTCACCGATGCCAAGACGCTCAGCTGTTGTCTGTGGCTGCAGAACGTGCGCGAGGGGCGTTGGCCGCTGACGTGGCAGCCTGCCTGAGGAGGGGTGCGTCGGCCTTGTCCGTTTCCTCGGCCTGGGTCGCGTCTCGCGCGGACTGTTCCCCGGCGTCAGCTGCAGGGAGGGCTGCATGGGCATCGGCGGCGGCTTCGACCACCGGAGGTGTCGGTGGCTGGATGCCGAACAGCTCGCGCAGCGCCGTCTGATATTGAGCGAAGCCGAGGCTGGTGGCATTGTGGTGGTTGCCACCCTCGACCATGACGAAGCGCTTGGGCGAGATCGCCGCCGCGTACAGCCGCTCGCCCAGCTCGGGCTTGATGACGTCGTCGTCGCTGCCATGCACGATCAGCAGCGGCGAGTCGATGTGGCGGATCTTGTCGATCGACTCGAAGCGCTGGGTCAGCAGCGGCCCCACGGGCAGCCAGCCCCAGTGCGTCGTGGCGAAAACGTCGCGCACCGAGCTGAAGGTGCCCTCGACCAGGGTGCCGGCCTCGTCGCTCACCTTGCTGGCCAGATCGATCGCGATGGCGCCGCCCAGCGAGTGGCCGTAGATGTAGCGCTTGTTGCGGGGCAGTTTCTCGGCCAGCCACTCCCAGGCGGCCATGGCGTCTTCGTAGGCCATGCTCTCGGAGGGCAGCGTGTTGCTGCGCGAGGCGCCGCGCAGGCCGGAGGTGGTCTTGCCAAAACCCCGGTAGTCGATGGCCAGCACGGCAAAACCCATCTCGTGCAGGCGCTCGATGCGCGCGCGGCTGGCCCACACGTCCCAGCGCGCGCCGTGCAGGTAGAGCGCGACGGGCTGCTGGGGATCGAGCAGCGCGGGCGCGTCGCCCAGCCAGAGTGCGTGCATCTTGACCGGCTGATCGGTCAGCCGCGAGGTGAAGGGAATCCAGACGTCCTGGAACTCGGGGTTGTGGCCCCATGTGCTGATGGCCGGGTTGAAGATGAACTGGCGCTGGCGCTCGTCGAGCGCAGAACAGCCGATCAGGCCGGCGGTCAGCATGAATGCCAGCGACATCCACGCCATCCAGCGTTTTCTGTTCATCGTCATCATCATCGTCACTGACCCCCGGGGCTGCCAAAAGTTCGCCCGGTCCTCCCCAGCAATCGCCGTGCCTGAGCTCGCAGTGCTGGCACGCACCGTTCATGGCCGGTGACGTGGACAGCGGCCAAAATGATTCCACAGCGAGGTAGGTGCAAGCCAGGGGGCTAACCCTGATGAGGAAAAATCGGACAGCGCGCCTGGGTATGCCTGAGCCGCCCAGCCGCGTGAGCGGGGCGATGTGATTGGTTGCACCAACACGGTGCGAGAACGGGCGTGATCCGTATTTCCTTGCCGCGCCGACATGGATGGCACCGATAATTGGCCCATGAAAGTCCTGGATCTGCAGTGCAGCCAACTGCACGTCTTCGAAGGTTGGTTCGGCAGCGACGCCGACTTCCACGCGCAGTGCGCGCGCGGGCTGGTGACGTGTCCGATGTGCGGCGATGCCGCCGTCCAGCGCAAGATCAGCGCGCCCCGGCTCGCGCGCAAGAGCAATGCCCAGCCGGCAGCGCGCGTGGGCGGACAGGACGGCGGCCCGCCGTCCGCGCGGGAGCCGGGGCCAGAGCAGGAGGGGGCGTCCGACCTGCTGCGCCTGCACCAGGCCGCTTACCTGCGGGCGGTGCAGCATGTCCTGCAGCACACGGAAGACGTGGGCAGGCGCTTTGCCGAGGAGGCGCGGCGTATCCACTACGGCGAGACCGAGGCGCGCGGCATACGCGGGCAGGCGACCCCGCAGGAAAAGGCGGCGCTGGCCGACGAGGGCATCGAGGTGGCGAGCCTGCCGCTGCCCAAGGACATGGACGGGCCCTTGCAGTAGCTGTATCCCCCGCTAGCGCCCGCGCATGAACAGGGCGTCGAGCTCGCGCAGGCTGAGCTGGCGCCAGGTCGGGCGGCCGTGGTTGCACTGGTCGGCGCGTTCGGTGGCCTCCATCTGGCGCAGCAGGGCGTTCATCTCGGGCACGGTCAGCTGCCGGTTGGCGCGCACCGCGCCGTGGCAGGCCATGGTGCCCAGCAGTTCGTGCTGGGCGCGCTCGATGACGGTGCTGGCCTCCTGCGTGGCCAGTTCGGCCAGCACGGCGCGGGCCAGCTCCACCGCCTGGCCGCCGCTGTCGTTGCGGATCAGCGCCGCCGGAATGGCGCGCACCGCCAGGGTCTTGGGCGAGAAGGCCGAAATGTCCAGCCCCAGTCGCGCCAGCGTGGTCTGGTGGGTCTCGGCGGTGGCGGTTTCCTCGGGCGTGGCGGCGAAAGTGGCGGGGATGAGCAGTGGCTGGCTGGCGATGCGCGACTGGTCGATCTGCTGCTTGAGGCGCTCGTAGACGATGCGCTCGTGGGCGGCGTGCATGTCCACGATGATCAGGCCCTGCCGGTTCTCGGCCAGGATGTAGATGCCCATGAGCTGCGCCAGCGCGCGGCCCAGCGGCCAGTCGTCGCCGTCGCAGGGGGGGGCGGTGGCGTTGGGTTCCGCGAGGCCGGCCGGCTGCGCCGCCGGGCCTGCCGAATCTGCCGGGAGGGTCGGCGTGGCTGGCGCAGGCGTGGCCCCGGCATTCCACAGCAGGCCCAGTTCGCGCACCTGGTGGCCGCCGGCCGGCAGGCCGATGCCGGGCTGGCGCCACAGGTAGTCGTGCGGGCGGCCGGGCTGCGGCGGTGCGGCGAGTGCGTGGCCATCGGCGATGGCGGCCGGGTGGGTCGCGATGGCCGTATCGCCCGCGCCGGCCGTTGCGGCCAGCAGGGCCGGGGTCGCCTGGCCGGCCAGGGCGGCGCGCGGGGCGGCCAGCGCGTTTTCGATGGCGCGGCGCACCGCCTGGTGCACCTCGCGGCTGTCGCGGAAGCGCACCTCGATCTTGGTCGGGTGGACGTTGACGTCGACCCGGTTGGGCGCGATCTCGATGTGCAGCAGATAGACCGGCTGCCGGTTGCCGTGCAGGAAGTCTTCGTAGGCGCTGCGTCCGGCGTGGGTGATGACCTTGTCACGCACGTAGCGGCCGTTGACGTAGGCGTACTGTTGGTCGCCGCGCGCGCGCGCGTGATCGGGCAGGCCGGCGCGGCCGGTGATGCGGATGGCCGGGCCGGTCTTCCCGCTGCCGTGGTCGGCCAGCAGGCCGCTGCGGTAGTCCACGCGCACGCTGCCTTCGAGCACGTCGGCGCCCAGCACGTCGGCCAGCCGGCGCTCCAGCGGCGAGCTGCCGTCGGCGGCCTCGCCGTCATGGGCGCGCCACTGGTCGATCAGCTTGCCCTCGTGCCAGATGGCGAAGCCCACGTCCGGGCGCGCCAGCGCGTGGCGGCGCACGGCTTCGATGCAGTGGGCCAGCTCGGTGGCGTCGGTCTTGAGGAACTTGCGCCGCGCCGGGGTGCTGAAGAACAGCTCCTTGACCTCGACCGTGGTGCCGGGCGCGCGCGCGGCCGGGCGCAGCTCGCCGCTGCGGCCGTCTAGCAGCCAGCCGTGGTCGCCATGCGCGGCCGCCTGCGGGCAGCGCGAGAGGATGGAGGCCTCCGACACCGCGCTGATGGCCGCCAGCGCCTCGCCGCGAAAGCCCATGGTGGCCACCGATTCCAGCTCCTGCAGGTTCTGGATCTTGCTGGTGGCGTGGCGCTTGAAGGCGATCGGCAGCTCGTCGCGCGGGATGCCGGCGCCGTCGTCCTCGACCACGATGGCGCGCACGCCGCCGGCCAGCAGGCGCACCGTGACCTGGCGGGCGCCGGCATCGAGCGCGTTGTCCACCAGCTCGCGCACCACCGAGGCCGGGCGCTCGACCACCTCGCCGGCGGCGATCTGGCTGATGAGTTCGTCGGGCAGCTCGCGGATGCTGCGGCGCACGGGCGCGTGCGGGATGCCGGAGGGCTGGCGTGGATCGGGGGAGTCGGGGCGGGCGTTCACCCGTCCATTTTAGGAGGCCGCCCGGGCCGGGGGAGGAGGGCTGAGATAAAGTACGGCGGCAATTGAACTGACCAAGGACTGGTTTTGGAATACATCCACTGGCTTGCCGATGCCTTGCGGCTGCTGATCGACTTCATCCTGCACGTCGACGATTACCTGGCGCTGCTGGTGCAGAACTACGGGGCCTGGATCTACCTGATCCTGTTCCTGGTCGTCTTCGTCGAAACCGGGCTGGTCGTCATGCCCTTTCTGCCGGGCGACTCGCTGCTGTTCATCGTCGGCGCCATGGCCGGCGCGGGCCTGATCGACCCAGCCATCGCCATCCCCGTGCTGCTGGCCGCCGCCATCCTGGGCGACCAGTGCAATTACTCGATTGGCCGCTATTTCGGGCCCAAGGTGTTCCAGTGGGAGAACTCGCGCTTCTTCAACAAGAAAGCCTTCGAGCAGGCCCATGGCTTCTACGAGCGCTATGGCGGCGTCACCGTCATCCTGGCGCGTTTCATGCCCTTCATCCGCACCTTCGCGCCCTTCGTGGCTGGAGTGGCCGAGATGACGCGCAGCAAGTTCACCCTGTTCAACGTCGTCGGCGCGCTGATCTGGGTGCTGGGCATCGTGGGCGCCGGCTACTTCTTCGGCAACCTGAAGATCGTTCAGGACAACCTCGAAAAAATCATCTGGGGGCTGATCCTGATCCCCGGCCTGATCGCCATCTACGGCGCCTGGCGCGCCGGCAAAGCCGAGCGCGCGCGCGCCGGCGCCAACCACCAGTAGCCGTAGCGCCGCGCACCCGGCACCGGCCGGGGCGGCCCAACCGCGGGACTTCGCCATGCAACCGTCTTTCATTCGCCTCGGCTGGCGCAGCCTCTGGCGCGACCTGCGCGCTGGCGAGCTGCGCCTGCTGATCGCCGCTGTCGCCCTGGCCGTGGCGGCGCTGGCGGCCGTGGCTTTTTTTGCCGACCGCCTGCAAAGCGGCCTGCAGCGCGACGCGCGCCAACTGCTGGGCGGCGACGCCGTGATCGCCAGCGATAACCCCGCGCCCGGCGTCTTCGCCGAGTACGCGCGCGCGCTCGGCCTGCGCAGCGCCACCAGCGCCACCTTCCCGACCATGGCGCGCGCGCCCGACGAGCAGGGCGGCGCGGCCCGGCTGGTGGCGCTCAAGACCGTCGAGGCCGGCTACCCGCTGCGCGGCCGTGTCGAGGTCGCCGAGTCGCTGGAGGCCACCGCCGGCACGCCCGCCGACGGCATACCCGCGCCCGGCACTGCCTGGGCCGACGCGGCGCTGCTGGCGGCGCTGGAACTGCGGGTGGGCGACAGCGTACTGTTGGGCGACAGCCGCCTGCGCGTGACCCGCGTGATCGTGCTGGAGCCCGACCGGGGCGCTGGCTTCATGAGCTTTGCCCCGCGCCTGATGATGAACGCGGCCGACCTCGCCGCCACCGGCCTGGTGCAGCCGGCCAGCCGCATCCGCTGGCGCCTGGCCGTGGCCGGCGACAGCGATGACCAGGTCCGTGCCTTCGTCGACTGGGCCGAGCAGCAGATCGGCCCGCGCGGCCCGCGCGGGGCGCCGCGCGACGCCGCCGCGCAGGGCGGCG
>JASGEH010000253.1:0-11337 GCA_047606565.1 Comamonas sp. | reverse complement strand
GCTGCTCGGCACCCTCCCGGGGCCATGCAGCCGCCTGGATCCGCCTGGATGAGCAGGCCTGCGGCAGGCCACTCATCCACGTCTGACGGATCAGAACGAGGTGCCGATCTGGAACTGGATGCGTTCGGTTTCGTCGGTCGATTTCTTGCGCAAGGGCAAGGCGTAGGCAATACGCAGCGGGCCGATCGGCGACTGCCAGCTCACGCCGATGCCGGTCGACGCCCGCAGGCCGCCCAGGGTCACGGACTCGTCGGCGCCGTAGACGGTGCCGGTATCCACGAAGCCGTACATGCGCAGGGTGCGGTCGGCACCAGAGCCGGGGAAAGGCGTCTGCAGCTCGACGTTCAAGACGACTTTCCTGGTGCCGCCGTAGGCGTTGTCGTGCGAATCGCGCGGCCCCAAGGTTCCTTCCTCGAAACCACGCACCGAGCCCAGGCCACCGGCGTAGAAATTGGCGAAGAAGGGCAGCGAGCCATTGATGCCCTTGGCCCAGCCCGCCTCGGTGTTGAAGGCCAGCGTGTAGCGCGACGACAGCGGAATGTAGTGCTGGTACTGGTAGTCCAGGCGCACGTATTGCGAGTCACCCACCAGGTTGAGCTTGCCGTTGACCGAATGCAGCGACCCGGTGGTGGGCACCAGCGAGCTGTCGCGGGTGTCGCGCGACCAACCCAGCGTCAGCGGGACGGTGTTGATGGTGTCGCCGTGTTCGGCGACCTGGTTGCGGATGTAGTCGCCAGCGGCGCTATAGTCCTTGACGGTCACCTGTTCGAAACCGGCACCCAGGAAGATCGTGTTGTCTTCGTTGACGGGAATGCCGAACTTGATGTCCGCGCCCTTGGTGATGTAACGATAGTAGTCATCGTCATCTTTATAGTCGTACGGGTGCTGAGTGCGGTAGTACACGTTGTAGGTCCGCGAGATACCGTCCGAGGTGAAGTAGGGGTTGGTGGTCGAAATCGACACGCCCCGGTAACTTGAACTGGTGTTGACCGTCAGGCCCAGATAGTTGCCCGAGCCGAACACGTTTTCTTGCGAGATCCCGAAGGTCAGTGCCAGGTTGTCCGACGACGAATAGCCCGCGCCAATCGTCAGGCTGCCTGTGGGCTTTTCCTTGACGGACACGACCAAGTCAACCTGGTCGTCAACGCCCGGCACCTCCCGGGTGTCGACCTTGACTTCCGTGAAGTAGCCCAGGCGGTCGACGCGGTCGCGCGAGAGCTTGATTTTCTTGCCGTCATACCACGAGTCTTCGTACTGGCGAAACTCGCGCCGGATCACCTCGTCACGCGTGCGCTCGTTGCCCACAATATTGATGCGCCGCACGTAGGCGCGCCGGCCCGGCTCGGCCTGCAGCGTCAGCGCCACTTGCCGCGTGGCACGGTCGACTTTCTGCTGCACATCAACCCGCGCGAAGGCGTAGCCGAAATCGGAGAAGTGGTCGCGCACCGCCTGCGTGGTGGCAGCCACGGCTTCCGCGTTGTAGGCCTCGCCCGGCCGGACTGTCACGCGCGACTTGAACTCGTCGTCGCGTCCGATGTAATTGCCCGCCAAGGCCACCGACGAGACACCGAAGCGGTCGCCCTCGGTAACGTTGATGACGATGCCCACGTGCTGCTTGTCAGGCGACAGGTCGACCTGCGTCGAATCGATGCGGAACTCGAGGTAGCCACGGGCCTGGTAGTAGTTGCGCAGACTCTCCAGATCGGCATCCAGCTTGGCTCTGGTGTACTGGTTGGACTTGTTGTACCAGCTCATCCAGTTGCCGTTGTCGAGCGAGAACAAGTCGGTCAGGGTCTTTTCCTTGAAAGCGTGGTTGCCCCGAACCTCGATCTTGTCGATGGTGGCGCGCGCGCCTTCCGTCACGGTGAACGTGACGTTGACGCGATTGCGGTCCACCGGCGTGACCGTGGTCACGATCTGCGCGCCGTAGAGGCTCTTGTTGATGTACTGGCGCTTGAGCTCCTGCTCGGCCTGGTCGATCAGCCCCTTGTCGAGGGGAACCTCCTCGGCCACGCCGGCCTCCTTGAGCGCCTTGGCCAGGGTGTCCTTGTCGAACTCCTTGGTTCCGACGAATTCCAGGTGCGCAATCGTGGGCCGCTCCTGTACTTGAACCACCAGGACGTCGCCCTGCACTTTCAGGTGCACGTCATTGAACAGGCCCAGCGAGAACAGCGACCGGATGGTTTCGGTGCCCTTGTCGTCGCTGTAGGCGTCGCCCACTCGCAAGGGCATGGAGGCAAACACCGTTCCGGGCTCCACCCGACTCAGCCCCTCGACCCGAATGTCACGGATGGTGAAAGGTTCGACCGCCGAAGCGCTGAGCGTCGCCATCATGGCAACCGAGGCTAACAGGCCGGCACGCAGCCCGTACAAACGTTGGATCATTGGCAAATTTGAGAAACGCGAAAACAAGGCCAAGCCACCGCGGACCATGGGCGCCGGACGGCTGGGGTTGAGCGTCTGCATGCTGGCCGCTCAAGGCCAAGCCAAGGTGTCATTCATGCAAACGCAAGGTAAAGCTTGTGTGACTCAACTCCCGCACAACTCATCCACGCGACCGGGCCAGTACTGGATGCGCAAGGTCCGTCGATGCGTAGCCAGCCAGGCCGCGAGCAAGCGCTCGGCCTCGCCCTCAAGCGCTTCCTCGGCCTCATTTCCTTTATCGCCTTCTGTGGCCCGGGGCGCATCAGCCACCCCGCCGACGATCGCCAAAGCCTCCTTCAGCAACGCCTGTCCGAGCAATTTCCGGCGCAGTTCCCAGCGCAAGGCCTGCAGCGACCAGCCCAGGCTGCCGGCCATGGCTTGCAGCGCGGCGCTGTCGTGTTGGCCCAGCTCAGCGCCCAGCATGGCCAGGGCCAGCTCCACGTCCTCGTTGGAAACTTCCAGCCCCCGCTGGGCTGCGACCTGTTCTGCCAGGATTTCGTCGATCAGCCGCTCGAGCGCGCGGGTGCGTCGTTCAGGCTCGGCGCGATGCGGACCTTCGGCTTGCTCCTGGGTCAGCGCGCGGCGCAGTTGCTGCGCGGTGATCGGCTGGTCGCCGACCAGTGCCACGATGGCGTCGCTGGTGCGCCGCCGAGGCCGAGACGACAAGGCCGAGTGGCTGGATGCCGCGTCTCGATGGGCAGGCGCAAGAGGGGCCGGCACGTCGGCGGGGGAAGTCTGGGGCATGGCATCAGGCACCGGGTCAAAACACGATGCGCCGAAATTAGCCCGCTGGTTTGTCGCGCCTGATTCGCCTGTGCATCCTTTCCGTCAAGAGACGTAAAGGCCAGGAAAACAATTTCCCGTCAGGGCACGGTTCGACCAGGGTCTGGCCGGCCCTCCGGCACACCGATGGGGGCCACCACGGAGGCGGGTGCGGGGGACGTGCTGCCCGCCGGTGGCGCCGCCGCCCGGCCTTCGCGCAGGGCCTGCTGTCGGGCAGCCTCGGCCTCCTCGGCCTGGATCACCGCTTCTCCACGTCCCACGAACAGCCCCCAGGCGGCCATGAACAACGCGGCGATGACCGGGCCGATCACGAAGCCCGAGATGCCCATCAGCGCCATGCCGCCAATGGTCGAGATCAGCACCACGTAGTCCGGCATGCGCGTGTCCTTGCCCACCAGGATCGGGCGCAGCACATTGTCGACCATGCCGATCACCAGCACGCCATAGACGATCAGGCCCAGGCCCTGCAGCATCTGCCCCGTCGCCAGGAAGTAGATCGCCACCGGCGCCCAGATCAGCCCGGCGCCAATGGCCGGCAACAGCGACAGGAAGCTCATCAGCACCGTCCACAGCAAAGTGCCCTGGATGCCCAGCACCCAGAACGCCAGCCCGCCCAGAATGCCCTGGGTGACGGCGACCATCACATTGCCCTTGACAGTGGCGCGCGTGACGGTGGCGAACTTGGCCAGCAGTTCGCGCTTGTGCAGCGGCTCCAGCGGAATCGCCTCGATCACGCGAACCATCAGCGCACGGCCATCACGCAGCAGGAAGAACAGCAAGTAGAGCATCACGCCAAAACCGATGATGAACTGGAAGGTGTTCTGCCCGATGCTCAGCGCCTGCGTGGCGACGTAGCTGCTGGCCTGGGTGGCGCCGGCCGAAAGCTTGGACTGCCAGGCCGCGAAGTCGCCCAGGCCGAAACGGTCGAACAGCGACAGCAGCCAGCCGGGCATGACGCCCATGATCTGCTCGAAATAGGCGCCGAAATTGATCTGGCCGGACTGCACGCGCTGGTAGATCAACACCGTTTCCTGCAGCAGCGAGGCCGTGATGGCGGCCAGCGGCAGGATCACGATCAGCAGGCACAGCGACAGCGTCAGCAAGGCCGACAGCGTGGGCCGCCGCAGCCGCGCCAGGATGCGCCGATAGACCGGCGTGAACAAAATGGCCAGCACCACGCCCCAGAACACCGCCCCGACGAAGGGCCACAAAATGACGCCGAACGCCACCGTGACCACACACAACAGCAGCAGGAACACGCCGCGCTGCAAACCTTCTGTATTCATCTCTGGCCTTCTCCTGTTCGTGAGCCGCCATTCTCGCGCCACGCCGTTGCCGCCAGCCCATGCCGGCGGCTCGTCCGGCTGTCAGCCAAGCTCCCGTTGTCGCCGGGCTCCGGCCTGTGCATGCTAACTGTTCGAAGCACGGCAGGGACACATCCACCATGGACTGTATAAAAATACAAGCGACGCTTTCGACGAGGGCATCGACCTGCCGGGCGAGCGCCTAATCGGCGCCTTCATCGCCACCTTGGGCCTGCCGCAGCTCAACCCCGCCAACGAGCAACTGCGCCAGCGCCTCGACGACCTGTTCGGCCAGGGCTACGACTACGCCTACCTCTACCCCGGCCTGCAAAAAGTGGTGCAGGCCGCCAGCCGTGTCATCCGCACCCCGGCCGACCGGGGCGTCATCCACCTGATGGACGACCGCTACGCACGCGCCCAGGTGCGGCGGCTGCTGCCGGCGTGGTGGGATCTGCAATAAGCGCGCGCGACTCTCAGAACGTGTTCAAAGCCATCAACGGTCAGCGCCCAAGCCATAGCGGGCCAGACGCTGCGCCAGCGTTCCCGTGTGCAACTCGAACAAATGGTTGTCGAAGTCGTAGAAGTACAGAGACAGCCCCTCGCCCTCCACCCGGCTGCGGGGCGGGCGAATCTCCACGCCCAAGGCCTCCAGCCTAGCCTGATACGCGGGCAAGTCAGGCTCGCTCACCGCAAAAGCGACATGCTGGTAAGACCTCTCGGCGGGCGGCTCCCCCTCCATCGCGGCCAACCAGACATCCCCGAGCAAAAAGAACTTCTCCCGGGACAATGAGAAATTGTGGCTCGCGCTGTCGTACACCTCGCGCGCGCCCAAACCCTCGCAAAGAAACCGGGCCATGCGGTCGAGGTCCCGGACGATGAAGGTGAGATGGCTGATGCCGTTCATAAAACGCTCTGATATTTGAGTTCAGTGATCGCCAAAGACAGCTTGATGAAATGATGGGTTAGTCATATTTCCGTCGAAGAAGATCAACATAGGCCCCCTCAATAAGCTGTTTTGATTCAACACCAAGCTGCCTCATGATTTCGTGTGCCTCGCGAACCCCAACTTCGGATGGCTCATCATCTTGAAGCACAACTTCAATCTCAAGAAAATCGCCCAATCCCACAACTTGATCGAGGTGAATGCGTGTTCTACCCACCAAAAACATGGTGCGCTTCTTTTGTACTCGACCAGCTTGCCCGTAAGCCAAAGATAAAGATTCTCGAAGTGTGGCAGGCTCAGTCGTCAGGGAGCAGACGTAGAAGGACTCTTTGGGACCTTTCTGATCATCGCGGCGATAGAAGATGAGCTTGCCCTGCGATGCGGATAACTCGCGGAGCTTTAACCAGCCATTCACGCATTGGAAAAATGTATCATCTTGCACCTCCTCAATAGCACTTTGATCTGCGATGGCCGAAGCCCTTGAGGCGATCGCACTTACACTTGAGATTTTTGCTTTGATTTCAATATTTCGAGGCATAAATCGCCAATATCAAAGTTCAGCGGCAGTCACAAGCCAGCCACTGGAGTTATGTGATTTTCTGAAGACGGGCGGGTCGTCGCGGTTCATTCTGCAGTATTGATGACCACCTACCCCACCCGCGCATCACGACGAACCTCGGCGGCGGGGCCGCGCCCGAGGTATTGGGCCATGATTTCCAGGTCGGGGCCGCGTACGCCCGCTGCCGCGTAATGCGCGGGCCAGCCGTCGATGGTGGCAGCCAGTTCTCGCGCGATGGCGCGTGCCTGGTCCACCGTCAGCCCGAAGGCCCGGGCTTGCGATAGCGCGTTGTCGAGCGAGGTTTCGGCGCCGTGGTCGCCGACTTGCATGGCCTGCTGGCCAAGGCCTTGCAGGCTGGGGACGATGTCGAAGGCCGGTGACAGCAGCAGTCCGCCGGCTGCCCCTGCGGGGCCGGTCAGAAGCGCATGGTTCTTCTCGTGGTCGTCGGTGTTGTCGATCATCATGTTGAAGACCATGCGGCGAAACAACTGCGCCTGCTGGGCGGCGATGGCGCGGGGCGGGGCCAGGCGTCGCAGCAACTGGGCCAGTTGCGGATAGCCCAGGTCCTCGCCGGCGGCCTTCAGCGCCACGCGTGCCGACTGCGCGTGGTGGCGCCGGCCGGGCGCGCGGTCGAAGCGGCGCACCGCCACGGCATGCCGGGCGCCGACCGCCAGTGCGCGCGAGGGGTTGGCGTCGATGCCGCAGCGCGCGGCCAGTTGCAGCGTCGCGTGCTCGATCAGTTCGGTGTCCTGGTCCTCGCCCTCGGAGAACTTGACCAGCCAGGGCACGCCGTCGATCTCGACCACGGACTTGGGCCGGGCGCCGCCCAGCGACACGCCGGGCCGCAGCAGCCGGCGCTGGCGCTCGTCGACCGGCTGGTCGGCCAGCACGCGCGCCACGGCTTCGTTCATGGCCGCCAGGCTGTCGAGCGCCGGCATGGGCGTGCGCGACCAGGGCACGTAGGCATCGGCCTCCAGGCTCACGCCCAGGGCACCGTAACGGTCGTCGCCCGCGAACAACAGGAACTCCAGCAGCGACAGGCGCACACTGCGCTCGAAGCGGCGGATCACCCGTTCGCCCCAGCGGTCGGGGCGCGCGTCATCGACGGCGCCGGCGGCGGTGCCGCGCTCGGCCGGCAGCAGCAGGCCGGGGTGCAGCGGCAAGTCCTCGCTCAGGGCGAAGCCGGCGCCCAGCCAGCCGTCGGCGTAGCGCAGGGCGACCGAGCGGCGGCCATCGACCAGCAGCAGGCTGCCCACCAGTCGGGGCTTTGCGGGCTCAGCCAGCCACCACAGGAACAGCTCGTCGCGAGGCTGGTAGGCGTCGTCGCGGGCCGGGTCAGCCATGGCGCGCCCCGCTCTTACCGCGCCCCAGGCGCTGGCGCGCTTCGAGGATTTCGGATTCGATGGCCACGGCGTCTTCGCGCGGCTCGGCGGCGTCGGCCAGCGCCGGGTGCCGGCCGATCATCCACAGCGCGGTCGCGTAGACGCCCATGGAGACGGTGGGGTCGCCTTTTTCAAGCCGCGCCAGGGTCGGCACTGAAACTTGCAGGCGCGCGGCCCAGTCCTTGAGCGATTCCTTGCGGCGCTTGCGTGCCAGCGCCAGGTCCTCGCCCAGCTTGGCGAGGGCAGCCAGGGCGGCGTGCGGCAAGGATCGAGTGGCGTTGGACAAGCGGGACATGAATGTATTTTTTCATTTTTCCTCGATTATGTCCAAAAATAAATTCACCTCTCTCCTTTCTTCGCCCCGTCAGGCGCCGTGTGCCCTCAATGCCTGCTGCAGTTGGGCGACTTGCAGGCGCAGGCCTTCGTTTTCCTCGGTCAGCTCGGCGATGCGCTGGCGCAGGGCCTGGGCCTCTGCGGGCGTGGCGCCGGTGGCTTCGGGCTGGTCCTCGCGTGGCTTGCGCTTGGCGTCGCGCACACGCTTGACCACGGACTTGAGTTCGTCCTTGCCGGCCAGGGCGGCGGCGGCCTGTTCATCGGCCGGCAGGGTGGCGACGACGGCGGCGGCGTTGAGCGAGATGTCGCCGGACTTGATGGCAGCGACCAGTTCGGGCACGGCCTGTTTCTGGATTTTCTCGATCAGCACCACCTGGCTGGGGCTCAGGCGGGCGGCGCGGGCCAGTTCCTCACGGCTGGCGAAGCGCTCGGCGGGGGTCTGGGCCAAGTCGGCCGGTGCGGTCTTGCCCTCGGGCGCGCCGGTGGCATCGGCCGTCGCGGTGGCCGGGCCTGCGGTGGGCGCGTCTTCCCAGGGCAGCACGTCGCCTTCGGCGGTGTGCTCGCCGGGCGCGGTCTGGGCGAACTGGGTGACTTGGGGTACAGCGGCGGCCGTGGCCTGGATGGTGCGGTTGCGGCGCTCGTGCAGGATCTCGCGCTTGCGCAGGGCCAGCACGCCGCGCTGGAAGTCGGAGACGCTACGGCGGCCCAGGTGCTGGTCGATCATCCACAGGTGCACGTCTTCCATGGACTGGAAGCGCGTGTTCTGCACGGTCTGGAATGGCAGGCCGTGCTTCTTGCAGATGCCGTAGCGGTTGTGGCCGTCGACCAGCACGTCGCCCCACAGCACCAGCGCGTCGCGGCAGCCTTCGGCGAGGATGCTGCGTTCGAGCGCGTCGTGCTCCTCGGGGGTCAGCGGGTCGATGTAGGCTTTGAGTTCTTCGTTGATGACGATATCCATGGCGGCAATCCGGCGCGTGAAAACAAAGGGCGCGATTCTACGGAGCTTGCCAAGCGGCACTACGAACCGGCGCTACAGTCTGCGGTCATGACCACCCTGCGCACGCTCTACCCCGCCATCGAACCCTATGACAGCGGCTGGCTCGACGCCGGCGACGGCCACCGCGTTTATTACGAACGCTGCGGCACGCCCGGCGCCAAGCCGGCGGTGTTCCTGCACGGCGGCCCGGGCGGCGGCTGCTCGCCCGAGCACCGCCGGCTGTTCGACCCGGCGCGCTACGACGTGCTGCTGTTCGACCAGCGCGGCTGCGGGCGCTCGACGCCGCACGCCTCGCTGGAGGCCAACACCACCTGGCACCTGGTGGCCGACATCGAGCGCCTGCGCCAGTGGGTGGGCGCCGAACGCTGGCTGGTGTTCGGCGGTTCCTGGGGCTCCACGCTGGCGCTGGCCTATGCCCAGGCCCACCCGGAGCGGGTCAGCGAGCTGGTGCTGCGCGGCGTCTACACGCTGACGCAGGCCGAGCTGCACTGGTACTACCAATTCGGCGTCAGCGAGATGTTTCCGGACAAGTGGGCGCGTTTCCAGGCGCCCATCCCCGAGGCCGAGCGCGGCGACATGATGGCCGCCTACCGCCGGCGCCTGACGGGCGACGACGAGGCCGTCCGCCTGCAGGCCGCGCAGGCCTGGAGCACCTGGGAGGGTGAGACCATCACGCTGCTGCCGGACGCCGCGCACGCGGCGGGCTTTGCCGACCCGCACTTCGCGCTGGCCTTCGCCCGCATCGAGAACCACTACTTCGTGCACGGCGGCTGGCTGGCCGAGGGCCAGTTGCTGCGCGAGGCGCACCGGCTGCACGGCATCGCCGGCACCATCGTCCACGGCCGCTACGACATGCCCTGCCCGCTGCGCTACGCCTGGGCGCTGCACCAGGCCTGGCCCGAAGCCGATTTCCAACTGGTCGAAGGCGCCGGCCACGCCTATTCGGAGCCGGGCATCCTCGACCAGTTGATCCGGGCGACCGACCGCTACGCCACAACGAACAACTGAGCGCTTGAGGGTCTTGCGCGCATATCCGTGCAGGGCAGCAGCAAGCGCGATTTCCTTCTGAAGCCACGCCCAGGGCCATCCCTATACTGCGACCCCACTCGGTCTCGCCCGGGTACACCATCGGCGGGCCGCCGGCCCGGGGATTTTCAAGGTTTCAAGAGGTTCACATGAAGCAACGCGCAGCACGGCGCCTTTTCCTTTCCCTTCCACTCTCGGCGCTGTTGGCCTGCGCGCTGCCGCTGGCGGCCAGCGCCGCCGAAACGCTGCGCGTGGGCGTGCGCGGCGGCGTCGACGAGCAGATCTGGGAGGTCGTCACTCAGGTTGCCAAGAAGAACGGGCTGGACGTCAAGCCCATCGTCATCACCGGCACGGCCAGCCCCAACGAGGCCCTCAACAATGGCGACCTCGACGCCAACTCCTTCCAGCATGTGCCCTTCCTGCGCGACCAGATCCAGCAGCGCGGCTACAAGCTCGCGGCCGTGGGCGACACCTACATCTCGCCAATCGCCTTCTACACGCGCAAGGGCTACAAGTCCTTCGCCGACCTGCCCGAGGGCGCTCGCCTGGGCATTCCGGACGATCCCAGCAACCAGACGCGCGCGCTGGTCATCCTGCGCGACCAGGGCGTGCTGACGCTGCGCGACGGCTTCGACCCCTACAAGGGCACGGCCACCCTAGCCGACGTCACGGGCTACAAGAAAAAGGTCAAGCTGGTCGAGGCCGCCTCCGTGGTACTGGCGCGCTCGCTGGACGACGTGGACGCGGCCGCCGTGGTCAACACCTTCGCCTACCAGGCCGGCCTGATCGCCACACGCGACGGCATCGCGGTCGAAAAGCGCGAGAACAACCCCTACGTCAACATCATCGTGGTGCGCGAGCAGGACAAGAACCAGCCCTGGGTCAAGCCGCTGGTGGCGGCCTACCAGTCCGAGGAAGTGCGCCAGTTCATCTTGCGCAAGTTCGAGGGCTCGGTCATCCCGGCCTTCTGATGCGCGCACCCGCACGCTCATCAGCACCGACGCCGCCGTCGCGGAGACGCCGCCCGTGACGGCGCTGCAGCTCGACCGCTACGGCCAGGCGCTGCTGGAGACCCTGCTGATGGTGGGCGTCTCGGCGGTCATCGCCATCACCCTGGGGCTGGCGCTGGCCATCGTGCTGGCCGTCACCGCGCCCGGCGGCGTGAACCCGCGCCCGCTGCTCAACAAGGCGCTGTCGGTGCTGGTCAACATCTTCCGCGCGCTGCCCTTCATCATCCTGCTGGTGGCCCTGCTGCCGGTCACGCGCTGGATCGTCGGCACCACGCTGGGCACCTGGGCGGCCGTGGTGCCGCTGTCGGCCAACCTGATTCCTTTCTACGCCCGCATCGCGCAGGTCAGCCTGAACGAGGTCGACCCCGGCCTGGTCGAGGCCGCGCGCGCCATGGGCTGCAAGCGCTGGCACATCGTGCGCCACGTGCTGCTGCCGGAGGCCCTGCCCGGCATCATCGGCGGCATGACGGTCAGCGTCATCGCCATGGTCAACGCCTCGGCCATGGCCGGCGCCGTGGGCGCCGGCGGCCTGGGCGACCTGGCCATCCGCTACGGCTACGAGCGCTACGAGACGCG
>JASGEH010000252.1:0-14293 GCA_047606565.1 Comamonas sp. | reverse complement strand
CTTCTGCCACAGCGGCGGCCTGGACTGGGACGCCGCCGCAGCCCTGGCTCCGCTGGGCGCGCGCGCCGTGGTCGCCGCCAGCGTGCCCGCGCTGGTCGACGCCGTGCTCGCCGCCGTGCAGCCCGGCGACCAGTTGCTGTGCATGAGCAACGGCGGCTTCGGCGGCATCCACGAACAGTTGCTGGCGCGGCTGCGCGCGCCCGGCCCGGGCTGAAAACCCACGCTCGCGCCAGGTCCATGCCTTGCACGCGGGCCGCAGCGCCGCTAGCCTGCCGCCGGAGTCTGTTTTTGAGAACGTCCGAGCCCGCGCCCATGTCCGCACCCACCCGCCTCCGGCCCACCGCCATCGCCCTGCTGACCCTGCTCGGGCTGGCCGCCTGCGGCACCCGGCCGCCGGCCGCCACGGCCACCTCATCCGCGCCAGCCGCCCTGCCTGCCGCTCCCGAGCCAGTTTCCGCCGCGACGCCCCCGCTGCAACGCCAGCCGCTGGCCGCCGACCTCGTCGAGATGGCCTACAGCGCCCGCCAGCGCGCGCTGTTCGTGGCCGCGCCCGACTGGGAGGATGAAAACCGCTCGCAGGTGCTGCGGCTGGACCCGGCCACGCTGGCGGTGCAGGCGCGCATCCCGCTGCAGGGCAAGGGCCTGGGCGTGGCGCTCGACGACGCCGCCGGCCGGCTCTACCTGACGCAGGGCTTCAACGGCGCCATCGCCGTGGTCGATACCGTCGCCAACCGCGTCATCCAGCGCATCCCGGTGATGGAGAAAGTCAATTTCGCGCAGGCCTACGCCGAACGCGGCCTGTCGGAGCAGCGGCGCGCCTTCCTGCTCGAACAGCTCGGCAAGTTCAAGGTCAGCGACGACTACCCGTACAAGATCCGCGAGATGGTGGTCGACACCCGCCACCACCGCCTGTTCGCCCCCGGCCTCGGGCTGGGCTTCGACAGCGTACTGTTCGTCATCGACACGCGCACGCTGACGCTGGAGCAAGTGCTGCCGGGCTTCGGCTACAACGCGGTCGGCATCGCGCTCGACGCAGACGGCGGCCGCGTCTTCGTTTCCAACATGCAGGGCCAGATCATCACCGTCGATGCAGGCACGCTGGCCATCACCGCCACGCACGAGGTCGAGGCTGACCAGTTGCTCAACCTGGCCTACGACCCGCAGGGCCGGCGGCTGTTCGGCGTTGACCAGGGCATCGACCGCGACGCCTGGCGCAACAACCACCTCGAACGCGCGTACGCCCACCGCAGCGCCGGCCACCGCGTCTTCGTGTTCGATGCCGACAGCGGCCGCACCCTGGCCAACCTGCCGACTGGCGAAGTCCCCATCGGCCTGGCCTTCGACGCCCAGGCGCAACGCCTGTACGTCGCCAACCGGGGCGGCGTGCGCGTCGAGCAGGGCCACGGCACCCTCAGCGCCTACGACACACAACACTACGCCTGGCTGCAGACCCTGGCGCTGCCGCCGCACCCCAACAGCGTGGTGCTGGAGCAGCCCGGGCGCGGCGTGTTCGTCACCGTCAAGAACGACGGCGCCGGCAAGAAGGCCGGCCAGCCCGAGAGCGTGGTGCGCATCGAAGGCCCCTGGCCGCGCTGAAATCCGAGGCCACGCGGCCGCGGACGACGGGGTCGCCCGGCGTGGGCCAGCACGGCAAGGCACAATCGGGGCCCCGCCCGCGCCACCCCGACGAAAGCCCCTGCCTGTGATTCTTCGCCACGCCTTCTCCCCGGTCAGCAACACGCGCCTGCTCAACCTGTGCGGTCCGCTCGACGCGCACCTGCGGCTGATCGAGCAGTCCCTGGCCGTGAAGATCGGCCACCGCAACGAGCATTTCCGCATCGAGGGTGCCAAGCCCGCCGCCACGCGCGCGCTGGAGCTGCTGCAGGCGCTCTATGAAATCGCCATCCGCCCGATCGACGCGCAAAAGGTGCAGCTGATGCTCGCCGGCGACGCCGACCTGCGCGAGGACGCCGACGGCGCCCTGCTGCTGACCACGCGCCGCGCCGACCTGCGCGCGCGCACGCCCAACCAGAGCGTCTACCTCGACAACATCGCGCGCCACGACATCACCTTCGGCATCGGCCCGGCCGGCACCGGCAAGACCTACCTGGCCGTGGCCTGCGCGGTCGATGCGCTCGAACGCCAGGCGGTGCAGCGCATCGTGCTGACGCGCCCGGCGGTCGAGGCCGGCGAGCGGCTGGGCTTTTTGCCCGGCGACCTGACGCAGAAGGTCGACCCCTACCTGCGCCCGCTGTACGACGCGCTCTACGACCTGATGGGCTTCGACCGCGTGGTCAAGGCCTTCGAGCGCAACGTGCTGGAGATCGCGCCGCTGGCCTTCATGCGCGGGCGCACCCTCAACAACGCCTTCGTCATCCTCGACGAGGCGCAGAACACCACGCCCGAGCAGATGAAGATGTTCCTCACCCGCATCGGCTTCGGCAGCAAGTGCGTGGTCACCGGCGACATCAGCCAGATCGACCTGCCCAAGGGACAGCCCAGCGGCCTGATCGACGCCGAGCGCGTGCTGCGCCGCGTCGAGGGCATCGCCCACACCCGCTTCAGCAGCGCCGACGTGGTGCGCCACCCGCTGGTGGCGCGCATCGTCGACGCCTACGACGCCGTGCGCAAGAGCGATGCCGCCAGCCCGCGCAAGGGCAACTGAGCCACCGCCACGCCGCCCTGACCCCTGCTGCGTTCCCCCCACCTTTCCCCACCCGCCGCCGATGACCGCCCCCCTCGCCCTGTCCCTGCAATTCGCCCTGCGCCACGCCCCCGAACTGGCCGCGCGCCACCGCGCCGCGCTGCCGCGCGCCAAGGTCGCGCGCTACCTCAAGGCGGCCCTGGAGGCCGGCTGCGACGGCCTGCCCGGCGAGTTCACCGTGCGCATCGTCGACGCCGAGGAAGGCCAGGCCCTCAACCGCGACTACCGGCACAAGGACTACGCCACCAACGTGCTGACCTTCGACTACAGCCAGGACCCGGTGGTGGCCGCCGACCTGGTACTGTGCGCGCCGGTGGTCGAACGCGAGGCCGGCGAACAGGGCAAGCCGCTGGCGACGCACTACGCCCACCTGCTGGTCCACGGCGCGCTGCACGCGCAGGGCTACGACCACGAAACCAGCGAGCAGGACGCCGAAGAGATGGAGGCGCTGGAGATCGCGGTGATGGCGAAGCTCGGCTTCGCCAACCCCTACCGCTGACCCCCCGGCGTCACACCCCGCCATACACCCGACCTTGCCCACCCCATGCCGCCGCCGCGCCTGACGCCCGCCACCATCGCCCTGCTGACCATTCCGCCCGTGCTGTGGGCGGCCAACTCGGTGCTCGGCCGCGCGCTGGTCGGCCAGGTCATGCCGATGACACTCAACCTGCTGCGCTGGCTGGTGGCGCTGGTGCTGCTGCTGCCGCTGGGCTGGCGCGTGCTGCGCCCGGCTGGCCCGTTCTGGCCGCAGTGGCGCCGCTACGCCATGCTGGGCCTGCTGGGGGTGGGCTGCTACAACGCCTTCCAGTACCTGGCGCTGGAGACCACGCAGCCGGTCAACGTCACGCTGGTGGCCTCCAGCGTGCCGATCTGGATGCTGGGCGCTGGCCGGCTGTTCTACGGCCAGCGCATCACGCGCAACCAGGTGCTGGGCGTGCTGCTGTCGATCGCCGGCGTGCTGGTGGTGATGACGCGCGGCGACCTGCACGCGCTGCTGGCGCTGCGGCTGGCGCTGGGCGACCTGTACGTGGTGGTGGCCGCGATCTGCTGGGCCTTCTACAGCTGGGAGTTGAGCCGGCCGGCCGACGACCCGGCGCTGCGTGGCGACTGGGCGGCCTTTCTGGTGGCGCAGGTGTTTCCCGGGGTGCTGTGGTCGCTCGGCTTCTCGGCCGTGGAGTGGGCCGTGCGGCCCGGCCCGGCGGTGCACTGGAGCTGGCCGGTGGCCGCGGCGGTGCTGTTCGTGGGGATCGGTCCGGCCATCGTGGCGCTGCGCTGCTGGGGCCAGGGCGCGGCGCAGGCCGGCCCGGCGGCGGCGAGCTTCTTCATCAACCTCACGCCGCTGTTCACCGCGCTGTTCGCCGCCGCCTTCCTCGGCGAGCTGCCGCAGCTCTTCCATGCGCTGGCCTTCGCGCTGATCGTGGGCGGCATTGTGGTGTCCTCGCGCCGCTGACCCGATGCGCGGTCCGCGCGGCCCACGCGAGCCGCATCCCGACGCCGCCAGGCCCCGGTTCAGGCCTCGGGCCGTGACACCCGCGCCGCAAGCTTGTCGAGCGCGGCGAACAGGTGCTTCTTCTCGGCGGCGCTGAGCGCCTCCTCCAGCCATTGCTCGAACTGCTCGACGGCGACTTGCGCGCGCGCCTGCAGCGATTGGCCCTTGTCGGTCAGGTGCAGTTGCTGCAGCCGGCGGTCGCGGGGATCGGGCACGCGGCGGACCAGCTCGCGCTGCACCAGCCGCTCGACCACCGGCACCAGATTGGACGGCGAGATGTCGAGCGCCTCGCCCAGCTGCCGCAGGTAGGCGCCCGGGTTGCCGCCGATCAGCGTCAGGATGGCGTATTCGCTGTTCTTGAGTTCGTGCGCCGCCAGGCCGCGCCCGAGCCGCTTGTGGATCTGCAGCTCCGTGCGCGTCAGCCGGTAGCCCAGGAAGCGCAGCAAGGCAGCCTGGTCGAGGCCGGTATCGGGAGAAGACTCATCCATGGCGGGAGCGGAGGTGGGGGCTGATGTGGGACGCGAAGCGCCGATCATACGGTCGGTTTGAGCCCCTCTCCCGCGAAGGGCGAGGGGGGTGAAGTGCGGCCTGCGGCCGGGATGGAGAGGGGCATTTCACTTCAGAACGGGTAGTGGCGCGGCGTGGTCTGCAGCGTGATCCAGCGCAGGTCGGTGAACTCGTGCACGCCCGCCAGCCCGCCGAAGTGGCCGTAGCCCGACTGCTTGACGCCGCCAAACGGCATCTGCGCCTCGTCGTGCACGGTCGGGCCGTTGACGTGGCAGATGCCCGACTCGATGCGCCGCGCCACGTTCCAGCCGCGCGCCGTATCGCGCGTGAACACCGCCGCCGACAGGCCGAAGGCGTTGTCGTTGGCCACGCGGATGGCCTCTTCCTCGTCGCGCACGCGCACCACGGGCTTGACCGGGCCGAACGATTCCTCGTGGTAGATGGCCATCTCGGCGGTGACGTGGTCGAGCACGGTGGCGCGCATCAGCGTGCTGTCGGACTTGCCGCCGACCACCACCCGGGCGCCCTTGGCCACGGCGTCGTCGATCAGCGCGTTGCAGCGCTCGACCGTGGACTGATCAACCACCGAGCCCAGCACCACCGGCCCCTGGCGGGGATCGCCCAGCGGCAGGCTGGCCGCCTTGGCGGCGAACTTGCGCACGAACTCGTCGGCGATGCTCTCGACCACCACGATGCGCTCGGTCGACATGCAGATCTGCCCCGAGTTGGCGAAGGCGCCGAAGGCCGCGCCGTTGACGGCGGCATCGAGGTCGGCATCCTCCAGCACCAGCAGCGGCGCCTTGCCGCCCAGCTCCAGCACCGCGCGCTTGAGGTATTTGGCGCAGGTCTGCGCGATGATGCGGCCGACCCGCGTGGAGCCGGTGAAATTGACGCGCCGCACGGCCGGCTCGGCGATCACCGCCTCCACCACCGCGCCAGCGTCGGCGGGCGCGTTGGTGATGAAGTTGACCACGCCGGCCGGCAGGCCCGCCTCCTGCACCGCCTCGATGATCAGGCCGTGCGTCTCGGGGCACAGCTCGCTGCCCTTGAACACCACGGTGTTGCCGCAGGCCAGCGGCGTGGCGATGGCGCGCACGCCCAGGATCACCGGCGCGTTCCACGGCGCGATGCCCAGCACCACGCCGGCCGGCTGGCGCACGCCCAGGGCCAGGCTGCCCGGCACGTCCGACGGGATCACCTCGCCGGCAATGCGGGTGGTGAGCGCGGCGGCCTCGCGCAGCATGCCGGCGGCCAGGTGCACGTTGAACCCCGCCCAGAGGGCCGAGGCGCCGGTCTCGGCGGCCATCGCACGCACGAAGTCGTCGAGCCGGCGCTCCAGGCTGTCGGCGGCCTTGGCGAGCAGGTCGCGGCGCTCGCTGGGGCCGAAGGCAGCCCAGGCCGGAAAGGCCGCGGCGGCGGCCTGGATGGCGGCGCGCGCGTCCTCGGCGGTGGCGGCCGGCGCCACGGTGGCGACCTGACCGTCGAGCGGGTTGCGGCGCTCGAACGTGGCGCCGTTGCGGGCGGCGAGCCGTTCGCCGTTGATGAGCATCTTGATTTCAGCCATGGATGACGGATTCCTTTATTGAACTCAGAAACTGTGCGCCAAGCCGAGCATAAGGCCAGGCCGGTCGCGCTTCATGGCAAGGCCGGCGCTGCCCTGTGCCCGGCCCGGCCCAGCCACAGGGCGCACAAGCCGGCCAGCACCATCAGCGGGGCCATCACCATCAACACCTGGTTCGGCTGCAGCCCGGCGCCCAGCATGGCGCCCGCCAGCAGCGGGCCCAGCGCCGCGCCGAGCCGGCCCACGGCCAGGGCGAAGCCGACGCCCGTGCCGCGCACCGGCGTCGGGTACACGCCCGGCGCCATGGCGTAGGTGATGGCCTGGGTGCCGGCGACGGCGAAGCCGACGAAACCCACCACCGCCAGGGTCAGCGGCATCTGGGCCGGGGCCACGGCCAGGATGACCAGCGACACGATGCCGGCGCCGAAGACGCCGACGATGCCGAGCGCGCGCCAGGATGGCCGGTCGATCAGCATGCCGGCGATGATGCTGCCCGGCACGGAGCAGAGGTTCAGGGCCACCTGGGTCAGTTGGGCATCGCCGCGCGGCAGCCCCTTGGAAATCAGCAGCGTGGGCAGCCAGCTCAGCAGCAAATACTGGATGAGCAGCGCCAGCACGAACAGGCCCCACAGCACGGCGGTCTGCGGCGCGCGGCCCTCGCCCCACAGGGCGTGCGAGGCCGAGGGCTTGCGGATCGCGTGCGCCAGCGGCTTCAGGTTGGGCACGAACAGCAGGATGCCCAGCATGCCGGCCAGCGGCACCAGCGCGCCCAGGTAATAGATGTGGCCCCAATGCTCGGGGGTGCCCCAGGCCCGGCTGGTCAGGCTGACTAGCGCGCCGCCCATGGGCAGGCCCGCATAGAGGATGCCCACCGCCGTGTTGCGCCAGCGCGGGCTGATGTTTTCCGCCGTGATGGCGATCATGTTGGCATAGCAGCCCCCAAGCCCCAGCCCGGTGAAGAAACGCATCCACAGCAGCATCCGGGCGTCGGTCGAATGGGCCGTCAGGGCCGAGAACAGGCCGAACAGGAAGACCGAGGCGACCAGCACCCCCTTGCGCCCGAACAGGTCCGACAGCCGCCCGCCGATCAGCGCGCCGAAGAACAGGCCGAAGGTGCTCATCGACAGGAACAGGCTCTTGAGGCTGAAGAAGCCGGCGAGAACGCCGCCACCCTCGTTGCCGCTCAACTGGAACAGCGGCGCCAGCACCGGCAGCGTGACGCCGGGCGCCTGCAGGTCGATGCCTTCGCCCAGCGCCGCCAGGAAGCAGGCGGCCAGCACCAGGGCGCCCTTGGCCGGGCTCGGGCCTGTGTTGGATCGATGCATATGTCTTGTCTCCTGATTGTTTTTGCTCACACCAAGGCCGGGTGCCTCGCGCTTCGCGCCGGGGGCCGGCGGGTTCTCGCGTCAGTCGATGCGCATCAGCGCGTCGAGCGCCACCACGCCCTGGCCTTCGGGGTAGACGATGACCGGGTTGAGGTCGATCTCGCGAATCGCGGGCGTTCCGCGCAACACCTGGCCCAGCCGCACCACCAGGTCGGCCACGGCCGCCCGGTCCAGCGGCGGCGCGCCACGGTAGCCGCGCAAGAGCGCGGCGGCCTGCAACTGGTCGAGCTCGCGCAGCACGTCCTCGGCCGTCAGGTCGGCGTCGAGCAGGCGCACGTCCTTCAGGATCTCGGCGGTCACGCCGCCCATGCCGACCAGAATCACCGGGCCCCACTGGGCGTCGTTGCGGGCGCCGACGATCAGCTCCAGCCCGCGCCGGCCCATGGCCTCGACCAGTGCGCCGTCAAGCGCGATGCGGCTGTCGTAGGCGGCGACGTTGGCGTGCAGCCGCGCCCAGGCCTGGCGCAGCGCCTCGGGACCGCCGATGTCCAGGATGACGCCGCCAGCATCGCTCTTGTGGCTGAGGTCGGCCGACTGCGCCTTGAGCGCCACCGGCCAGCCCACCGCCTCGGCCGCCGCCACGGCCTCGTCGGCGCTGGCCGCGAAGCGGTGGGGCGCGAAGGGAATGCCGGCCGGCGCCAGCAGTTGCTTGGCCTGGTATTCAGGTACCACCGTGCGGTTGGCAGGCAGGGCCAGCGGCAGCGCCGGGGCCTCGGTGCGCGCGAAACGCCGGCTGGAGAAGGCGCTCAGGCGCTGCACGGCGCGCAGCGCGCGTTCGGAACTGGGGAAATACGGCACGCCCTGCTCGCGCAGCGCGGCGATGAGGGGGGCCGGCACGTCGGCGCCCTCGTCCAGGCCGACCACGATCACCGGCTTGCGCCCGCCGCCTTCGCGCAGGGCCTGCAGCAGCGGCGCCATCTTCACCCCGATGGCATCGCGCTGGATCAGCCCGACGATGACGGCCTGGAAACGCTCGTCGTCCAGCAGCGCGGCCAGCGTGCGGCGGTACAGGTCCGGGTCGACCAGCCCCTGGGCGGTCAGGTCCAGCGGGTTGCTCAAGGCCACGAAGGGCGGCAGCGCCGCGCGCAGCGCGGGCGAGTCGGCATCGTGCACCGCCGGCAGCGCCAGGCCCAGTTCCTCGCACCAATCCAGGCACAGGGCCTTGAAGGCGCCGGATTCGCCAACCACGGCCAGGCCGGGCCGGGGCAGCGCCGGGCAGCGCAGCGCGATCTCGGCGATGTCGCCCAGTTCTTCCAGCGTCTGCGCGAAGACCACGCCGGCGCGCTCGGCCTTGGCGCGCATCACCGCGTAGTCGCCGGCCAGCGCCCCGGTGTGGGTGGCGGCCGACTCGCGCGCGGCGTGGCTCTTGCCCGGGTGCAGCAGCACCACCCACTTGCCGCGCTCACGCGCCTGCCGCGCAGCCGCCAGCAGGCTCCGCGGGTGGCGGAACTGCTCGGCGAACAGCGCCAGCACGCGAATGCCCGGCTCCTCCAGCGCGTGCTCCAGGTAATCCTCCAGGTGGCTGCCGGCCTCGTTGCCGGTGGACACCGCGAACGACAACGGCAGCGCGCGGTCGGCCAGCGTGCGGGCGACCACGGCCATCATCGCGCCGCTTTGCGACAGCAAGGCGATGCTGGGGTGGCTGCGGTTGAAGGCGGCCTGCTCGGCGCTGATGGTGGTTTCGATGAAAGTCAGCGGCACGCGGTCGAGGTAGTTGATGCAGCCCAGGCAGTTGGGCCCCTCGACCACCATGCCCGCGGCCTGCGCGATGCGGGCGATCTCGCGCTGCTGCGCCTGGCCTTCCTCGCCGCTTTCGGCGAAGCCGGCGGAAAAGATCACCGCCGCCCCCACCCCGCGCGCGGCCAGCCCGCGCACGGCGTCGAGCACGGCGGCCTGCGGAATCGCCAGCACCGCCACGTCCACGCCTTCGGGCAACTGCTCGACCGAGGCCAGGCAGGGCCGCCCGCCAATCTCGGCGCGCTTGGGGTTGATCAGGTGGATGTCGCCGGCAAAGCCGTTGCGCTCCAGATTCTCCAGCACCGCCGCGCCCAGCGCGCCGGGCGTGGGCGAAGCGCCCACGATGGCGATGGATCGGGGCCGCAGCAGGCGGCCGATGGCCGCGGGCCCAGCCGGGGTGGCGGTGGTTTGCACCGGTGTCGTCATGTGTGTCTCCATCCTTGGCCTTCAAAGGGCTCTGTGCGTGGCCGCCGTTGCGGTGGCGGGGCCGGATTCAGATCGAGCGCTCAACCCTTGTTTTGCCGCGACAGGTCGTAGGCGCCCAGGCCGGGCTTGTAGGTCTTCTCGTCGAGGAACTGACGCAGCCCTTCCTTGCGGCCCTCGTTGTCGTAGCTGTTGGCGGCCTCCTGCGCGCGCACCAGGTAGTCCTCGGCGCTGTCGTAGCTCATCTCGCGCACGCGACGGACCGCGTCCTTGGTGGCCTTGAGGGCGACCGGGTTCTTCTGCAGCAGCACGCCGGCCACCTCAGCCACCCGTGCGCGCAGCCGGTCGGCTGGCAGCGACTCGTTGACCAGACCCCATTCGGCCGCCGTCTTGCCATCGATGTTCTCACCCATCATGGCGTGGTACATCGCGCGGCGAAAGGACAGCAGCTCGGCGGCCACCTTGGAGGCACCGCCGCCCGGCAGGATGCCCCAGTTGATTTCCGACAGGCCGAAGCGCGCCTCGTCGGCCGCGAACGCCAGGTCGCAGGCAAACAGCGGGCCGTAGCCGCCGCCGAAGCACCAGCCATTGACCATGGCGATGGTGGGCTTCTGGTACCAGCGCAGGCGGCGCCACCAGCCATAGCTCTCGCGCTGGGCGCCGCGCGTGCCGCCCAGGCCCTTGGACTCGGTCTCGCGGAAGTACTCGTTCAAGTCCATGCCGGCCGTCCAGGCCGTGCCCTCGCCCGAGAGCACCAGCACGCCGACGTCGTCGCGGAACTCCAGCGCGTCGAGCACGCGCAGCATCTGGCGGTTGAGCGCGGGGCTCATGGCGTTGCGCTTTTCGGGGCGGTTGAAGCGCACCCACGCCACGCGGTCTTCCACGCTGAAGGCGACGGTCTGTTCTTCGGTACGGTCAGTGCTCATGATGAATCCTCGGTTGGAAAATGACCCCTCGGTCCCTCGCTTGCGCGATGTCCCGGTCCCCCAAGGGGACGCTTTTTCATCTTGGGACGGCCCGGCGATGAAAAAACCCCTGCGGCCGATGCGTGGCGCGAGGGCTGCTTTTAGTTATTATTCATAATGATTATGAATTCGATCAATCTAGGACTTTCCCTGCCCTTTGTTGACCGGTTCGAGGCCTTGTTTTGACGCCGGGCCGCGCAAGTCGGCACAATGGCGCCCGAACTGTTTTTATTTCCAGCATGTCCATCCAGACCGACGATTTCGCCGTCCCGCCGCCGCGTGTGGTCTCGGCCGCGCCCGCTTCCGCCAACGAGGAGGCGCTGGAGCGCGCGCTGCGTCCCAAGCTGCTCGACGAATACGTCGGCCAGGCCAAGGTGCGCGAGCAGTTGGAGATCTTCATCGGCGCGGCCAACAAGCGGCAGGAAGCGCTCGACCACGTGCTGCTGTTCGGCCCGCCCGGGCTGGGCAAGACCACGCTGAGCCACATCATCGCGGCCGAGCTGGGCGTCAACCTGCGCCAGACCAGCGGCCCGGTGCTCGAAAAGCCCAAGGACCTGGCCGCGCTGCTGACCAATCTCGAAAAGAACGACGTGCTGTTCATCGACGAGATCCACCGCCTCTCGCCGGTGGTCGAGGAAATCCTCTACCCGGCGCTGGAGGACTACCAGATCGACATCATGATCGGCGAGGGGCCTGCCGCGCGCAGCATCAAGCTCGACCTGCAGCCTTTCACGCTGGTGGGCGCCACCACCCGCGCCGGCATGCTGACCAACCCGCTGCGCGACCGCTTCGGCATCGTCGCGCGGCTGGAGTTCTACACCGCCGCCGAGCTGGCCTCCATCGTGCGCCGCAGCGCCGGCCTGCTGGGCGCGCCCATCGAAGACGAGGGCGCCGCCGAGATCGCGCGCCGCTCGCGCGGCACCCCACGCATCGCCAACCGCCTGCTGCGCCGGGTGCGCGACTACGCCGAGGTCAAGGGCGACGGCCGCATCACGCCGGACATGGCGCAGCGCGCGCTGGCCATGCTCGACGTCGATCCGCTGGGCTTCGACATCATGGACCGCAAGCTGCTGGAAGCCATCGTCCACAAATTCGACGGCGGCCCGGTCGGGCTGGACAACATCGCCGCCTCCATCGGCGAGGAAAGCGGCACCATCGAGGACGTGATCGAGCCCTACCTGATCCAGCAGGGCTACCTGCAGCGCACCCCGCGCGGCCGCATCGCCACGCTGGCCGCCTACCGCCACCTGGGCGTGGCGGCACCGCAGGCGCCCGAAGGCGGCGGGCTGTTCGGCTGAACCGGCGCGGCCGGCCGCCGCCGCTCAGCCGTAGACCGCCCCGGGCTCCTGCACCCGGCCGGCCGAGCGCGTGGCGATGCGCGCGCGCAGCCAGGCGGCGAATTCAGACTCGGCGATCGTGCCGTCGGCCAGGCCGATGTATTGGGTGTAGAGCGCGAGGTCATCGACCTGCAGCTCGCCATCGTTGAGTTCGATGAACACTTCGCAGGCCACCGCCGCCGTGCGCTTGTTACCATCGACGAAGGGATGGTTGCGCGCCAGTCCGTAGGCCAGGCTGGCAGCGAGGTCGGCCAGGTCCGGCGGCGGCTCGCCATAGGCATGGCGCTGCTGCGGACGCGCCAGGGCCGAATCCAGCAAGGCCTCGTCACGCACGCCGCCGCTGCCGCCGTGCTCGGCCAGTTGCCGGTCGTGGATGGCCAATGCCAGCACCCGGTTGATCCAGACGATCATGATGCTGCTCCCTTAGAACGTGTTCAAAGTCTTTTCATGGGGTGCGCATGGCTTCAAAACGCGTCCGATCCAGGCGCAAGACGCCGCCGATGCTGGTGGCCTCGGCAAGGCTTGCAACGCCGAGCGGGCGCGTTTTGGGGCCATGCCCTTCGGGTTGCCCCGCCAGGCGCGCGTCTGCCGCGTTGCAAATCCTCGCCGGGCCACCAGCCCGCCTGCGGTTTGCGCCTTGCAGCCACTCCCCTGGCGGGGCAACGCACCCCATGAAAAGACTTTGAACACGTTCTTACTGCGCCAATTTGTGCAGCAGCGCCCGGCGCTTGCGCATGACCTGCTCGGCCACCGCCATCTGCGCGGCCAGGGTCGGATCGTAGGCGGTCAGGCGAATGCCGTCGGGGGTTTCGACGGCGTAGAGTTCGTCGCCTTTTTCCAGGCGCAGGCGCGCCAGCAGTTCCTTGGGCAGGATGACGCCGGCCGAGTTGCCGACGGCGGTGATCTTGAGTTTCATGGCGGCGCCTTCGAGAAAGTAAAATTATAACGAATGTTATCACTTCGCCCTTGCTGTGTGCCAGGGCAACGCCTGTGTGCGCGGCCGAGGGGCATCGGGGCAACACGGCCCCGACGCCCCGCTTCACTCAATACACGTCGCGCAGATAGCGCTTGTCCTTGCGCAGCTGGTTGACGTAGTCGGCCGCCTTCTCCTGCGACAAGCCGCCGTGCTCGGCAATCAGTTGGTGCAGCGCCTCGTCCACGTCGCGGGCCATGCGGGTGGCGTCGCCGCAGACGCAGAAGTGCGCGCCCTCCTGCAGCCAGGCGTACAACTCGGCGCCGTGCTCGCGCATGCGGGTCTGCACGTAGACCTTCTCGGCCTGGTCACGCGAGAAGGCCAGGTCCAGCCGGTTGAGCAGGCCGCCCTGGTGCCACTGCGCGAGTTCGTCTTCGTAGATGAAGTCGTCGGCGCGGTGCTGGTCGCCGAAGAACAGCCAGTTGCGGCCCCGGGCGCCGGTGGCCGCGCGCTCCTGCAGGAAGGCGCGGAAGGGCGCGATGCCGGTGCCCGGTCCGACCATGATGAGCGGCGCCTCGCCGTCGGCCGGCACGCGGAAGGACTTGTTGGGCGAGAAGAAGATGGTGGGCTTCTCGCCGCGCCCGACGCGGTCGGCCAGGTAGGTCGAGCAGACGCCGCCGCGCGCGCGCCCGGCGTGCTGGTAGCGCACCGCCGCCACCGTCAGGTGGACCTGGTTCGGGTGCGCCTTCTGGCTCGACGAGATCGAGTAGGCACGGTGCTGCAGCGGGCGCAGCAGGGCGACGAAGGCCTGCACGTCGATCGGGCGGCCGGGGTCGAGCCGCAGCAGATCGAGCACGTCCTTGCCCCACAGCCAGGCGGCCAGGGTGTCGCGGTCATCGTGCTGCAGGATGTGGCGCAGTTCCTCATGGGCGGTCTGCTGGCCGACGAAGTCGACCAGCTTGCGCGGCGGTTCGGCGATTTCGAGCTGATAGGTCAGCAAGTCACCCAGGCTCTGCTCGTGGCCGGGCACGGGCGTGTCGTGGGCGACGTTGAGCCGCGCCAGCAGCAGCCGCACCAGTTCGGGGTCGTTGACGGGGACGACGCCGAGCGCGTCGCCAGCCTCGTACTGCAGGCCGCTGCCTTCGAGGTCGAACTCGAAGTGGCGGATGTCCTTGCCCGACTGCGGGCCCGACAGGCGCCGGTTGGCCACCAGCGCGGCGGCGTAGGGGTTCTTGCGGCTGCTGCCGGGGATCGCCGGGCGGGCCGGCGGCG
>JASGEH010000251.1:0-6214 GCA_047606565.1 Comamonas sp. | reverse complement strand
GGCTGCAGCGCCCGGCCCTTGCGGCGACTCGCCCGCCTCGGCGCGCGCGGCGGCGCGCTGGGCGGCGGTCTTGCGGCGGCGGCGGCGCTTCTTGGCGGGGGCGGCTCCTCCGCCCTCACCCTCACCCTCGCCCTCGCCGCCTTGTGCGCGCACGCGCTCGGTGCCGTCGGCGCCGAGCAAGGCGTCGTCGCGGTCGAAGTCATCCTCGTCGACGTGGTCTTCGGCCTCGTCGTCGCGGTCAGCCGGCCGCAAGCTGCCCTGGGTGGCCGAGGTGGCACCGGCGGCCACGGTGAAGGTCTTGCTGCCGTCCGAATTGCGTCGTCCGGCCGACTTGGCCGGGGCCGCGCCGTCGGCGGCCGGCGCCCGCGCCGCCTTGGCGCGAGCCGGCTTGGGCGGCTGGGCCTGGCGCAGTGCGCGCACCATGTCCTCGCGGCGATGGTCGTCGGCCAGGCTGAAGTCCTCCCACCAGGTGGCCAGCGCCGGGTCGATCTCGCCGGTGTGGCCGCGCAGGCGCAGGAAGTCGAAGCCGGCGCGGAAGCGCGGCTGCTGCACCAGCCCGAACGGCGCGCTGCCGCTGCGGCGATCGAAGCGTGGCTGCATCAGCCAGATCTCGCGCATGTCGGTGCCCAGCTTGCCACGGCCCGAAACGTCGCCGATGCGCGAATCGAAGGCGTCGTCGATGGCGTCCTGCAGCGCCGGGAAGGCGGGCTGCTTGCGCTGGCGCTTCTGCCAGCCTTCGTTCACGTCGGCCCACAGCACGCAGGCCAGCAGGAAGCTGGGGGCCACCGGCTTGCCCTCGCCCACGCGGCGGTCGGTGTCGCCCAGGGCGGATTGCACGAAGGGCGTGTCGGCGCGCTCGACCACCACGTCCAGCAGCGGGTAGATGCCGCGCGCCAGTCCCAGCGCGCGCAGTTGCTCGACGCTGGCGAGCGCGTGGCCGGTCTGCAGCAGCTTGAGCATTTCGTCGAACAGGCGCGACTGCGGCACGTCGGCCAGCAGGCTTTTCATCTCGACCAGCGGCGCGGCGGTCTTCTTTTCGAAGGTGAAGCCCAGCTTGGCGAGCTTGGCGCCGAAGCGCACGGCGCGGATGATGCGCACCGGGTCTTCGCGGTAGCGCGTGGCGGGGTCGCCGATCATGCGGATCAGGCGCTTCTTGGCGTCCTCGATGCCGCCGTGGTAGTCGACCACGATCTGCGTCTCGGGGTCGTAGTACATGGCGTTGATGGTGAAGTCGCGGCGCGCCGCGTCTTCCTGCTGGCTGCCCCAGACGTTGTCGCGCAGCACGCGGCCGCTGGCGTCCACCGCGTGCTCCATCTTGGCGAGCGCGGCCTTGGCGGTCTTCTCGTTGCCGCCGACTTGCTCGGCGGCGGCGTTGTCGAGAAAAGCACGGAAGGTGGTGACCTCGATGACTTCGCTCAGGCCCCGGTCCTGGCGGCCGCGGCCGAACACCACGTGGACGATGCGAAAGCGCCGGCCGATGATGAAGGCACGGCGCGAGCAGGCCTTGACCTGCTCGGGCGTGGCGTTGGTGGCGACGTCAAAGTCCTTGGGCCGCAGGCCCAGCAGCAGGTCGCGCACGGCGCCGCCGACGATGTAGGCCTCGTAGCCCGCGGCCTTGAGGTCGCGCACCACGCGCAGCGCGCGCTCGTCGACCAGGCTGGCGTCGATGCCGTGCTCCTGCGGGCCGACCTCGCGGCGCCGGCCGAAGCGGCTGTCGGCCTTGCCCTTGCGCGCGCCGGCCTTGGCCGGGCCGTCCTTGCCCAGGATACGGTGGAGAAACTGTTTGATCATGCGGATTCCCGATGGATGCGGGGCAACGATGCCCCGGTGCTGAAAGACAGCCCGATCCGCCAGCGGCCACGCCGGGACGCCCCTCCGGCGCCGCCGGCCCGGCACGCGTGGGCGTGGCCGGACTGGCGATGGAGGGTCGTCCGATGGCGCGGCAATTTCCCGTGCACAGTGAACAGGGCTCGGCGCGGCGGCTTTCTTGCCGATGCCGCCGAACCCTGTTCGCTGTGCACCAAAAACGCTGCCGATCAGGCAAACAAGTCCCGTATTGTCCACCCTCTGGCCTGGGCGAGCGCGCGCAGGCGTTCGTCGGGGTTGGTGGCGACGGGTTCGTCGACGCGTTCGAGCAGCGGCAGGTCGTTCATCGAATCCGAATAGAACACGCTGTGCCCGACCGCGCCCCAGTCCAGGCCCTGGGCCGCCAGCCACTGCTCGACGCGGGTGATCTTGCCCTCGCGGAAGGACGGCGTGCCGGCGATGCGGCCGGTCAGCCAGCCGGCCTCGCCACTGCCCTGTTCAAGCTCGATGGCGATCAGGTCGGCCACGCCCAGCGCGGTGGCGATGGGACGCGTGACGAAGGCGTTGGTGGCGGTGACGATGACGATGCGGTCGCCGGCCTCGCGGTGGTGCTGCAGCAGCGCGCGCGCGGCGGGCCGGATGGCCGGCGCGATCACCTCGGCCATGAAGCCCTCGCGCGCGGCCTCGGCCGCCGCCTGGCCGCGCTCGCGGATGGCCTCGGTGGCGAACTGGATGTAGTCGTGGATGTCGAGCGTGCCGTTCTTGTACTGCTGGTAGAAGGCGTCGTTGCGCCGCGCGAAGCCCTCGGCGTCGCGCCAGCCGATCTTCACGGTGTACTGGCCCCAGGCATGGTCCGAGTCGAGCGGAAGCAGGGTGTGGTCGAGGTCGAACAGGGCAAGGCGCATGGCGGTGGCGGCGTCGGTTGAAAAAGAAACAGGGCCTGGCGCTCAGAACGTGTTCTCAGGTCGTCGAGAGCATGGCCTTGATGAGCGGAATGGTGATGGCGCGCTTTTCGACCAGCGAGTAGCCGTCGAGGTGGTCGAGGAACTGCGACAGCGATCCCAGGTCGCGCGAGAAGCGGTTGAGCATGAAATCGACCACGTCGTCGCTGAGCACGATGCCGCGCGCCGAGGCCTCCTGGCGCAGCACGGTGCGGCGCTCGGCCTCGCTGAGCACGCGCAACTGAAAGATATGGCCCCAGCCCAGCCGCGTGCGCAAATCCTCGCGCACCTTCAGGTCGGCCGGCGGCAGGCGGCCCGAGGCCAGCACCCAGCAGTGGTAGGTCTGGGCGTTGATGAACCAGTTGAACGCGGCCTGCTGCTGCTCGGGCGTGTAGAGGTGCGTGTCGTCGAGCAGCACCACGCGCCAGCGCTCGTCGTACATGGGGGCGTCGGCCATGTCGGCGTCGAGCCAGCCCACGCCCACCGGGCTGCCCATCTGCTCCTGGATGGCCACGCGCACCGCCTTGAGCAAATGCGTCTTGCCGCTGGCCTCGTCGCCCCACAGGTAAGTCGGCACCGGCGAGCGGTGGCTGTTGCCCACCCACAGCCGCAGGTGCGCCAGCGCCTCGCTGTTGGGGCCGGCGAAGAAATTGTCGAGCGTGGGCACCGGGTGCAGGCCGATGTCCAGCGCAAGCTGGCGCATCGAGGTGCGGCGCGCGAGCGGCGGCGCATTGATGGCGCGCAGGTGCTGCGGCGCCAGGAGATCCCGGGACTCTTGCGGCGGAAGGGAGGGCGGGTTCATGCGCGGCGGGGACGGGAAGCGATCGGGTTCCATGGACGACAACGGGGCGGACGCCAGGGCCACACCACTTAGAATCCCGGATTCTATCGGCGCGGCCAGCGGCTGCCGCAGCCGGCGACCGGCCTTGCGGCCCTGCCCGTGAACGCCCCCCAGAGATTTTCCCCTGCCCTCCATGACCTCCACCACTCCCCTCGACTACACCGCCGCCGGCGTCGACTACAGCAAGATCGACCCGCTCAAGCTGCTGGCCCAAAAAGCCGCGCGCGAGACCGCCGGCAACCTGCGCCACCATCGCGTCGAGGAAATCGCGGCCACGCGGGGCGAATCGGCCTACGTCATGGACATTGGCGGCACCCTGATCGCCTCCATCACCGAATGCCTGGGCACCAAGGCCCTGCTGGCCGACGCCGTGCGCCCGCTGACCGGCCGCACGCACTACGACAGCATCGCGCAAGACACCATCGCCATGGCGGTCAACGACCTCATCACCGTCGGCGCCACGCCGCTGTCGGTGCACGCCTACTGGTCGGCCGGCGGCAGCGACTGGTTCAACGACGCCGAGCGCATGCGCGACCTGGTCAACGGCTGGCAAAAAGCCTGCGACACCTGCCAGGTGAGCTGGGGCGGCGGCGAAACCCCCGCGCTGGCCGGCGTGGTCGAGGCCGGGCGCATCGACCTGGCGGCCTCCTCGGTCGGCCTGATCCCCTCGCGCGAGCGGCTCACGCTGGGCGACAAGCTGGGCGCGGGCGACGCCATCGTGCTGCTGGCCTCCAGCGGCATCCACGCCAACGGCGTGAGCCTGGCGCGCAAGCTGGTCGAGCGCCTGCCCCAGGGCTACGCCACCCCGATTTCCGACGGCCGCCTCTACGGCGAAGCCCTGCTCGACCCGACCACGCTCTACGTGCCCGTGACCGAGGCGCTGTTCGCCGCCGGCATCGTGCCGCACTACAGCGCCAACATCACCGGCCACGGCTGGCGCAAGATCATGCGGCATCCGGCCGAGCTGAGCTACCGCTTCGACTTCGTGCCGCCCGTGCCGCCCGTGCTCCAATTCGTGCAGCAGCACGCCGCCATCGACGACTTCGAGGCCTACGGCAGCCTCAACATGGGCGCGGGCTTCGCCTTCTTCGTCGCGCCCGAACAGGCCGAACAAGTCGTCGCACTGGCCCAGAGCGTGGGCGTGCAAGCCTGGGTGGCCGGCCGCGTCGAAGCCGGCCCCAAGCAGGTCGTGATCGAACCGCTGGGCGTGACCTACGGCGAAGGCGACCTGCACCTGCGCGCCTGAGAACCTGTTCACGATCTTTTCATGGGGTGCGTTGCCCCGCCAGGGGTGCGGCTGCAAGGCGCAAACCGCAGGCGGGCTGGTGGCCCGGCGAGGATTTGCAACGCCGCAGACGCGCTCCTGGCGGGGCAACCCACAGGGCATGGCTCCAAAACGCGCCCGCTCGGCGTTGCAAGACTGGCCGAGGCCACCAGCATCGGCTGCGTCTTGCGCCTTGATCGGGCGCGTTTTGAAACCATGCGCACCCCATGAAAAGATTGTGAACAGGTTCTGAGCAACAGCCAGCAGAGCAGCCAATCAGCCCCTGCTGTGTGCATATGTGCGGCGCGATGAGCCCAAGCGGTTGCGGCTCAACTGCGGCACAAGCATTCGGCCCAGGGCGGGCGTTCTTCAGTCGAGGGGCAAGCCCAGAAAATCGCCCGGCTTCAGGATGTCGATGCCGTGGAAAGGGTGCAGCTCCAGCAGATCCTGGTCGCCGGTCAGGATGACATGTGCCTCGCCATTCAACGCCACATCGAGAAACTTGTCGTCCTTGGGGTCGCGGCATGCCGAGATCCGCTGGTTAATCGCCACCACCCGTACGACCCCGCCGAGCAAACGCAGGAACTGCTGGCGATCCTCGCGGGACACGTATTTGTCGAACTTGGGCCGATCCAGGACCTCGCGCAACTCTGCCAGCGTTTCCTCGGAGATCAGCGGGATGCCCCAGGCCAGCCCATGATCCACGGCCCGGGCCGCCGTGCCGCCGGGCATGAGCAAGCGGCTGATCCAGAGGTTGGTGTCGATCACCAGCTTGCGGTCAGTCCTCACCACTCAGCAGCCCTTGCAGCACGTCCTCGCTCATGCCGGCCGCCTTGGCCTTGGCCCCGGCCCGGTCACTGAAGCGCTGGAACTCGGCGACGTTCAGGTGGACCAGCCGCTCGTACTCATCCATCGACATCAGCACCGCCACGTCCCGCTTCTGGCGCTGGATGACCACCGGCTCCCGCCGGCTGGCCTCGATGATCTCCGCGAAGCCTTGCCGGGCCTCACTCGCTGTCACGGCACGCATGCGCAATCTCCATGTACGTTTTGTACAAATTGTACACCAAGGCATGATGACAACCCTCCATCACACGCGCTCTACGCCGCGCGGGAATCGGGGTTGGGCCAGCGTTTCGAGCATCTCCTCGGCCCGACCGGTGCAGGTTGTTCTGATCAATACCAGGATGCACTCGACAGCGTGGTCCGCATCGACCTGGGCTCGCACGGACGGAGAGCACTCAGGTCTCCGCCCACATCCTCAACAGATTGTGATAGTGGTTGGCCAGGGCCAGCGTGTTCTCGTCCTCGCCGTGGGCGCGCATGCGCGTGATGACCTGGTCGAGCTCGAACAGCTGGGTG
>JASGEH010000250.1:0-2825 GCA_047606565.1 Comamonas sp. | reverse complement strand
TCTGCTCGTAGCTGGCGGGCGCGGTGTTGATGGCCCAGCGGTGCTCGGTCACCACCGTCAGCAACTGGCTGTGGATGTCGCGCCACTCGCGCACGCGGCGCACGTTGACGAAGTTCTGCCGTAGCAGCGCTTCGTACTGCCGGTTGCTGAGCTTGTGCGCGGGCGCCTCGGAAACTGGAACGGCGGCAGCGGCCGCCACGGCGGGCGCGGCCGCCTGCATGCGTTGCGCAATCGGCAGCACGGCGGCCGAGGCCTTGCGGACGTCGCCGCGCCCCGCCGCCATCTCGCGCCGCGTGCTGGCCACCGGCGCGCCGCCGCGCGCGTCGTGCAGCCATTGCCACAGCGTCAGGTAGCCGCTGAACTCGCTTTTCTCGTCGTCGAACTTGGCGTGCGCCTGGTCGGCCTGGGCCTGCGCCTCCAGCGGCCGGTCGCGCACGTCCTGCACCGACAGGGCCGAGGCGATCACCAGCGCCTCGGCCAGTGCGCCGCGCTCGCGCGCGGCCAGCAGCATGCGCGCCACGCGCGGGTCCAGCGGCAGGCGCGAGAGTTCCTCGCCCAGCGGCGTGATGGCGTTGGCCTCGTCGACCGCGCCCAGTTCCTGCAGCAACTGGTAGCCGTCGGCGATCGCGCGGCGCTGCGGCGGCTCGATGAAGGGGAAGTCCTCGACCGCGCCCAGGCGCAGCGCCTTCATGCGCAGGATGACGCCAGCCAGCGAGGAGCGCAGGATTTCCGGGTCGGTGAAGCGCGGGCGCGACTGGAAATCCGCTTCCTCGTAGAGCCGGATGCAGATGCCGTTGGCCACCCGGCCGCAGCGCCCGGCGCGCTGGTTGGCCGCCGCCTGGCTGATCGGCTCGACCAGCAGCTGCTCGACCTTGTTGCGGAAGCTGTAGCGCTTGACGCGCGCGGTGCCGCTGTCGATCACATAACGGATGCCGGGCACGGTGAGCGAGGTTTCCGCCACGTTGGTCGAGAGCACGATGCGGCGGCCGTTGTGACCGTCGAAGATGCGGTCCTGCTCGGCCTGCGACAGGCGCGCGAACAACGGCAGCACTTCCGCGTTGCGCAGCACCGGGCTGTGCGCGAGATGCTTGCGCAGGTGGTCGGCGGCCTCGCGGATCTCGCGTTCGCCGGGCAGGAAGACCAGGATGTCGCCGGTCTCGCGCGGATCGCGCCACAGCTCGTCCACGCCGTCGGCAATCGCCTCGTTCAGGCCATAGTCGCGCGATTCCTCGAACGGCCGCCAACGCTGCTCGACCGGGAAGGTGCGGCCCGAGACGTAGATCACCGGCGCCGGCCCGCTCCTGGAGGCAAAGTGCTGGGCGAAGCGCTCGGCGTCGATGGTGGCCGAGGTGACCACCACCTTCAGGTCCGGGCGGCGCGGCAGGATCTCGCGCAGATAGCCCAGCAGGAAGTCGATGTTGAGGCTGCGCTCGTGCGCCTCGTCGATGATCAGGGTGTCGTAGGCCGAGAGCAGCGGGTCGGTCTGGGTCTCGGCCAGCAGGATGCCATCGGTCATCAGCTTGACCGAGGCGTCGCGCGAGAGCCGGTCCTGGAAGCGCACCTTGTAGCCCACCACCTCGCCCAGCGGCGTCTTCAGCTCCTCGGCGATACGCTTGGCCACCGAGCTGGCGGCGATACGCCGGGGCTGGGTGTGGCCGATCAGCCGGCCGCGCTCGCCGGGCCGGGCGTTGGCCTTGCCGCGGCCCAGCGTCAGCGCGATCTTGGGCAGTTGCGTGGTCTTGCCCGAGCCGGTCTCGCCGCAGACGATGACGACCTGGTGCGCGGCCATCGCCGCCGCGATCTCGTCGCGCCGGGCCGAGACCGGCAGCGATTCAGGAAATGCGATGTGCAAGGCGGCGGGCGAACGTGCGGACGGGTTGGCAGACGACTTGGCGGACGGGAGGGCGGGCGGCGCGACGGGCGTGGTGGGCGGAACGGACATAGGAGGCGGATTATCCCAAGCCCGCCCCACACTTGCCGCACCCGCAGCGCCTGCCGCGCGAACCGGTTTCACGAATCGGCCGCACGAAGCTGTTTCACAATGGCGGCCGCCCGCGCTGGCCGCGCCAGTACCCCCGCGCCCTTTTCATTGCCCGCATCGCCATGTCCACCGTCCTGTCCCGTCCCCGGCCCGCCGCCGCGCCCCGCCACGTCGTGGTCATCGGCGCGGGCGCGGTCGGCGCCGCCTGCGCCCTCGAAGCGCTGCGCGGCGGCCATTCGGTCACCCTGCTCGATCCCGGGGAGCCCGGCGGTCCGCAGGCCGCCAGCCACGGCAACGCGGGCTGGCTGTCCTCGCACTCGATCATTCCGCCGGCCGGCCCCGGCGTGTGGAAGCAGATCCCCGGTTACCTGCTCGACCCGCGAGGCCCGCTGGCCCTGCGCTGGCCCTACCTGCCGCGCGCCCTGCCCTGGCTGTGGCGCTATGTGCGCTCGGGCCGCACGCCGGCGCATGTGGCGCGCACCGCCCACGCGCTGCGCGCCCTGCTGCGCGAGGCCCCGGCGCTGCACCGCGAACTGGCCCGCCAGGCCGGCGTCGCTCACCTGGTCGAGCAGCGCGGGCTGCTGCACGTCTACCGCAGCCGGGCCGACTTCGAGGCCGACGGCCTGGGCTGGCGGCTGCGCCGCGACGAGGGCGTGGCCTTCGACACCCTGGAGGCGGCGGCGCTGCGCGCGCAGGAGCCCGACCTCGACCCCGCCTACCGCTTCGGCGTGCGGGTGCCCGAGGCCGGCCACTGCCGCCAGCCCGGCGCCTACGTGGCGGCGCTGGTGGCGCATGCCCAGGCCCTGGGCGCGCGCCGGCTGGCCGCGCGCGCCACCGGCCTGCG
>JASGEH010000249.1:0-4442 GCA_047606565.1 Comamonas sp. | reverse complement strand
GAGGCGGCGACCCGCTCCTCGCTGATGTAGCCCTTGGCCTGCAGCGCGTCGAGCGCGGCCTCGATCTCGCCCGGCTCCTGCTCGTAGGGCGCGAGCTTGCGCGCCAGCTCCAGCCGCGAGTGCTCGCGCGCGGCCAGGTAGCGCAGCGCGCGGCCCTTGATCGATGGCTGTGCGAAACCCATGGTGACGCGGGATGGCTGGCGCGGCGACCGGCTTACTCGCCCTTGGCCTTCTTGCCCTTGGGCGCGGCCTCGCCTTCGGCGGCGGTCGTGGGCAGCAGGCGGATGCCGAGCGAGTCACGCACCTTGTTCTCGATCTCGTGGGCCAGCGCGGGGTTCTCGCGCAGGAACTCGCGCGAGTTGTCGCGGCCCTGGCCGATCTTCTCGCCCTGGTAGGCGTACCAGGCGCCCGACTTCTCGATGACCTTGGCGTTGACGCCCATGTCGATGATCTCGCCCTCGCGGCTGATGCCCTCGCCGAACAGGATGTCGAACTCGGCGGTCTTGAAGGGCGGCGAGACCTTGTTCTTGACGATCTTGACCTTGGTTTCGTTGCCGATCGCCTCGTCGCCCTTCTTGATGGTGCCGGTGCGCCGGATGTCCAGCCGCACCGAGGCGTAGAACTTGAGCGCGTTGCCGCCGGTGGTGGTTTCGGGGCTGCCGAACATGACGCCGATCTTCATGCGGATCTGGTTGATGAAGATGACCATGCAGTTGGTCTTCTTGATGGTGGCGGTCAGCTTGCGCAGCGCCTGGCTCATCAGGCGGGCCTGCAGGCCGGGCAGCGAATCGCCCATGTCGCCCTCGATTTCGGCCTTGGGCGTGAGCGCGGCCACCGAGTCGACCACGATCAGGTCGACCGCGCCCGAGCGCACCAGGCTGTCGACGATCTCCAGCGCCTGCTCGCCGGTGTCGGGCTGCGAGATCAGCAGGTCCTGCAGGTTGACGCCGAGCTTTTGCGCGTACTGGGTGTCGAGCGCGTGCTCGGCGTCGATGAAGGCGCACTGGCCGCCCAGCTTCTGCATCTCGCCGATGACCTGCAGCGTCAGCGTGGTCTTGCCCGAGGACTCCGGGCCGTAGATCTCGATCACGCGGCCGCGCGGCAGGCCGCCCACGCCCAGCGCGATGTCCAGGCCCAGCGAGCCGGTGGAGACCACCTGGATGTCCTCCACCACCTCGCCCTCGCCCAGGCGCATGATGGTGCCCTTGCCGAACTGGCGTTCGATCTGAGCCAGCGCGGCCTGCAGGGCCTTGGCCTTTTCGTCCTGGTCGTTGTTCTTGAGAACGGCTGCGTTCATGGTGATTTCCTTCGGGGAAGAGACAGGGGGTGCGCCCGCTGGCCGCGACGCCATGTCGCTGCATACAGTCTGGATGCCTGAACAGTATTCTTGAGCATCGATGGATTCCTGTAAACAGGTTTTTTGGTCAGTTTGCATTACCATCTGGTAATGACGTTTTCCGCCGACTCCTGGCGCACCACCCACCTCGGCCACTGGCTGGGCCACGCCCTGCGACGCTTCGACGCGCGCGTGCTGGCGCTGATGGCGCACGACGAGCAGGTGCCGCTGGCCCTGTCCAACCTGGCCGCGCGCGCGCAGATCGGCGCCGCGCACATCCACATCACGCGCCACCTGCCGCGCGCGGGCGCCCGCCTGACCGAACTGGCGCGCGCCGCCGGCATGAGCAAGCAGGCCATGGGCGAACTGGTCACGCAGTGCGAGGCCTGGGGCCTGGTGCGCCGCCAGCCCGACGCGCGCGACGCCCGGGCGCGCCAGGTGGTCTTCACCGATGCCGGGCTGCAGTGGCTGGGCGGCTTCCAGCGCGCCGTGGCGCAGGCCGAAGCCGAGTTCCGGCTGGCCGTGGGCGACGACGTCGCCACCGTCGTGAGCCTGGGCCTGGAGGCCTACGCGGCGGGCTACGACGCCCCGTGAGGTCGCGCCCAAGACCCGACCGTGCGAGTAGGGACGGCTGCGGCACCCGCCCATTTGGCGAATAATCCACCGCTGCCGCAGGCCGCTCGTGGTCTTGTGGCGGCCTCCTTACGACTCTCCCCATGAACGCGCCCGCATCCGCTTTGTCCCCCTCCGCCCCGCCGGCCCTGCCGCCCCTGGTCCTGTCGATCCAGTCGCACGTCGCCTGGGGCCACGTCGGCAACGCCGCCGCGGTCTTCCCGCTGCAACGCCTGGGCTTCGAGGTGCTGCCCATCCACACCGTGCAGTTCTCCAACCACACCGGCTACGGCCAGTTCCGGGGCCAGGTGTTCGGCGCCGACCACATCCGCGACGTGATCGCCGGGCTGCGCGAGCGCGGCGTGCTGCAACGTATGGCCGCCGTGCTCTCGGGCTACCTGGGCGATGCCGGCACCGGCGCCGTCATCCTGGAGGCGGTGGGCGAGATCCGCCAGCACAACCCGGCGCTGCGCTATGTGTGCGACCCGGTGATGGGCGACGTCGGGCGCGGCGTGTTCGTGAACGCGGCCATTCCCGACTTCCTGCGCGACCAGGCGATTCCCTTCGCCAACGTCATCACGCCCAACCAGTTCGAGTTCGAGCTGCTGACCGGCGCCCGCCCCGGCAGCGTGGCCGAGGCCGTCAAGGCCGCGCGGCAGTTGCGCGGACGCGGGCCGGACACCGTGGTCATCACCAGCCTGGCCACGCCCGACATCGGCGACGACCAGCTCGGCACGCTGGCCGTCAACGGCGAGGGCGCCTGGCTGGTCACCACCCCCCGGCTGGCGCTGCACCCCCTGCCCAACGGCATGGGCGACGTCTTCTCGGCCACCCTGCTGGGCCGGCTGCTGGCCGGACTGGCCCTGCCGCAGGCGCTGGAGCTGGCGACCGCCACGCTCTACGCCCTGGTCGAGCGCACCGCCGCCGGCGCGCGCGACCTGCCGCTGGTGGCCGCGCAGGCGCAGATCGCCACGCCCGCGCGGCCTTTCGCGGCACGGCCGCTGGCCTGACGCACGCACGGATCCGAGGACCCTTTCAGTCCGCCCCGAAGGCCATCAGCACTCCGGTATGGCGGCGCAACTGGCCGCCGGCGATCTCGCCCGCGCTGAGCACGCCGATCAGCGGCACATGGCCGAGCGCGCGCCGCAGCAGCAGCAAATCGGCCCGGGGCGCGCCGAAATAGCTGCCGCCGCGCGAGATGCAGTTGACGTAGACCGCGCCGGCGATGCCGCTGCCGGCCTGCGGCAAGCCATCGAGGTCTTCGGCCAGCGCCTGCGCCTGGCCCGCGCTCATGTCGGCCGGCTCGAAGGCGGCGCGCAGCGCGGTGCCCGCGCGCACCAGGTCGCGCCGCGCGCTCTGCGCATCGCGCTGGCAAAAGGTGAGGTCCATGCCGGGCCGCAGCATGCCCTGGCCCTCGGCAATGACCAGGCCGTGCTGGCCCATGTCGATGCCGATGACGGCGTGCTCGGGCGGCTCGATGGCCCCATCGGGGCCGTCAGGACTGTTGAGTCCGGCCTGCTCGCCCGGGTGCGGTGCGTCGCCGGCGGGCGGCTCGATGCGGACCTGGGTCTCGCGCAACAGCGCCACCAGGTCGCTGCGGGCCTGCAGCGAGGCGTCCAGCGGCAGCGCCGCGTCCTGCAGCAGGACCTGCAGGGCGGGCTGTCCGTCGAGCCTGGTCACCAGTTGGCCCTGCACCGCCGTGATGCGGTGGCGCGGCCCCATGGCCCGACTGCCGCCGGCCACGCGCGCCAGCCACGGCACCGCCGGGCCGAAAGCCACGCCGCTGATGCCGCCGTCGAACACCGCGCGACTGCGCCCGGCCTGGCCGGGCAACTGGCCGTGGCTGCTCCAGGCCACTTGCGTGGGCTGGACGCGGCTGGCCACCAGCCCGCCGTAGACACCGCCCGACTGCGTGCGCCCGGCCAGTTCCGCCACCAGCTCGGGCAGGTCGACGGTCCGCGCGTCGGCATGCAGCAGCATGGTGGTGGCGGCGTACTGCGGCGGCAGCGGCGACACGCCCGAGAAGACCCGGTAGTCGTGCGCGCCCAGGTCGCACAGCATGACGGCCAACGCCGGCTCCTCGGTGTATTGGGCCTCGCCGGCGATCACCCCGATGCCGACGCAGCCGGCCCAGTCGGTGACGTGCGGCAACTCGGCGGCCAGCCAGTCGACCAGGTCCTGCAGTTGGCCGGCGTAAGGCTCGGTCACGTACAGCAGGCCCAGCGCCGGCGTGGCGGCGTAGTCGGGCAAGGCCATTTGCGCGCGCAGCTGGGCCAGCGCCAGCCCCGCCGCCAGCGGCCACTGGGGGTGCGTGGCATGGGCGTGGGGGAACAGCTTCATGGGGCGCGTCGCGGGCCGGTGCTCTTGCGAGCAGTCCCGGGCGTGGGCGGGGCGGAACTGGCGCGACGCCGGGATGCGGGGCGTGTGGAGGACGCGGGAGCCGGCGCCTCGGCGGCCGGTGGGCGGCGCGCGCCCGCGCGCTTGCGACCGCCCG
>JASGEH010000248.1:0-6015 GCA_047606565.1 Comamonas sp. | reverse complement strand
TCGGCGGCGAGTTGCTTGAGGCGGATGGCGGTCGCCAGCCCGCCCGGGCCGGCGCCGACGACGACCACGTCGTATTCCATGGACTCGCGCGGGCCGTATTGTTCGAGCAGTGCTTGTGGGGTCATCGTGCGGTGGGTGTGCCAGGGCCGGTCGGATGCAAGGCAGCATTCGCGGCGGGCCGGCCGCGAATGCCCCCTCCTTGCGCCGTCCGGCGGCTGTGTGATGTAAAGCCTTGCATTTTATGGGGTTTCTGGCAGAGAAGTCGCGTATTCCCGCTGCCGGGAAACCCGTAGAACGTGTTCAAAGCGCAAGGCCGCGGCCTCATGGGGCCGTTGAGCCGCTGAACAGGTTCTCAGATCCAGCCGCTCAGCTGCCGCTGGGCCACCTGGGCCAGCGCCTGGATGCCCTCGGTGCTGTCGTTGAGGCAGGGGATGTAGCTGAAGCGGCTGCCGCCGGCCTGCAGGTAGGCGGCGCGCACCTCCTGGTCGATTTCCTCCAGCGTCTCGATGCAGTCGCCGGTGAAGCCCGGGCAGACCACCTGGGCGTGCGCCACGCCCTGGCGCGCCAGCGCGACCAGGGTCGGCTCGGTATAGGGTTCGAGCCAGCGCGCGCGCCCGAAGCGCGATTGGAAGGTCAGGCGCCAGGCGGCGTCGGGCAACTCCAGCCGCCGGGCCAGGGCTTGCGCGGTGGTGCGGCATTCGTCCTGGTAGGGGTCGCCCAGCCGCACGTTGCGTGCCGGCAGGCCGTGGAAGCTCATCACCAGCACCTCGGGGCGGCCGTGTTCGGCCCAGTGGCGCCGCACGCCAGCGGCCAGGGCATCGATGTAGGCCGGGTCGTCGGGGTAGCTGCGCACCAGCCGGATCTCGGGCACCGCGCGCTGGCGCTGCGCCCACTGGTAGACGCTGTCGCTGACGCTGGCCGTGGTGGTGCCGGAATACTGCGGATAGGCCGGCACCACCAGCAACTGGCGCACACCCTGGCGCTGCAGCGCGTCGAGCTGGCGCAAGAGCGCCGGCTCGCCATAGCGCATGGCCGGCAGCACCGGCACGGCACTGCCGTGTGCGGCCAGCCAGTCCTGCATCAGCCCGGCCTGGCGTTCGGTCCAGACCTTCAGCGGTGAGCCTTCCGGCATCCAGATGGTGGCGTACTTGGCGGCTGACTTGGCCGGGCGCACGCGCAGCACCACGCCGTGCAGGATGGGCAGCCAGGCCGCGCGCGGTAGCTCGACCACGCGCGGGTCACCCAGGAATTCGGCCAGGTAGCGGCGCACGGCCGGCGCGGTGGGTGCTTCGGGCGTGCCCAGGTTGACGTAGAGGACGGCGGTGCGCGCAGCAGGCGCGGATGCGGAAGAAGACGAAGCCATGCGCTATTCTCGCCCGGATGCTTGACCTTCAACGTCTCCACGGAATCTCCCTCGACCTCGACGACACGCTGTGGCCGGTGTGGCCGGCCATCGGCCGCGCCGAACAGGTGCTGCTGGCCTGGCTGGGCGAACACGCGCCGCGCACGCGCGCCATGTTTCCCACCACGCAATCGCTGCGCGCGCTGCGCCAGGCGGTCGAGCGCGAGCGGCCCGACCTGGGGCACGACCTCAGCGGCCTGCGCCGCGAGTCGATCCGGCTGGCGCTGGCGCGCGCGGGCGAAGACCCGGCGCTGGCCGAGGCGGCCTTCGACGCCTTTTTCGCGGAGCGCCAGAACGTCGAGTTGTTCGACGACGTGCACGCGGCGCTGGCGGCCCTGAGCGCGCGGCTGCCCATCGTGGCCTTGAGCAACGGCAACGCCGACGTGCATCGCACCGGCATCGGCGCGTATTTCAAGGGCGCCATCCACGCGCGCGAGTTCGGCGTGGGCAAGCCCGACGTGCGCATCTTCGAGGCGGCTGCGCGCGCCCTGGGGCTGGGCGTGGGCCAGGTGCTGCACATCGGCGACGACCCGCTGCTCGATGTCCAGGGCGCGCACGACGCCGGCATGCAGACGGTGTGGGTGAACCGCGGCGGCCAGGCGTGGGCGCTGGATGTCGCGCCGACGCTGGAGGTGGCGACGCTGGCGGACCTGGTGCAGGCGCTGCGGCCGCTGCTGGACGAGGACGCCGGCCTGAACGGCTGATCCGCTCGCTTCGATCAGCCCAGCGCCTGGGTGCGCCAGGCCAGCCAGAACTTGCGCAGCGGCGTCAGCGCGATGCGCTGCTGCAGCACGGGGTAGCCGCTGTCGGCGATTTCGGTGAGCAGCGCGCGGGCGATGCGCGCCAGGATCAGCCCGGGCTTCTGGGCTCGGCGGTCGGCCACCGGCAGTTCGGCCAGGGCCTGGTCGAAGGTCTCCAGCGCGCGTTCGCACTGGAAGCGCATGAGGGCCTCGAAGCGCGGGGAATGCTGGCGCTGCAGCACCTCTTGCGCGCGCACGTCGAAGCGCTGGAGTTCGTCGATGGGCAGGTAGAGGCGGCCGCGCGCGGCGTGGCCGCCGGTGTCGCGGATGAGTTCGGTCAGCGCCAGCGCCAGGCCCAGGGTGTGGGCGTAGCGCAGCGTGGCGTCGCTGCCGTGGCCGAGCAGGCGCGCGGCGACTTCCATCGGGATGCCGCCGGCGTGCTCGCCGTAGTGGCGCAGGCCGGCGAAGTCGAAGAAGCGGGTCTGTTCGGCATCGATGCGGGCGCCCTCGACGATGGCGGCGAGCAGGCGGTGGTCGATCTGCCGCTCGTGCAGATGCGGCGAGAGCACGCGCAGCGTGGGGTGCTGGGCCTGGCCGCTGGCGGCGCGCTCGACGTCGGCATGCCACCAGGCCAGCTTGGCCTGGGCGACGCCGGCGTCGCTCACCGTCTCCAGCATGCCGCGCACCTCGCGCACGAAGGCGGCGAAGGCCGTCAGCGCCTGCCGCCGTTCGGCCGGCAGGAAGCGCAGGGCGTAGTAGATGCTGGAGCCTGGCGGCGCGGCCTTGTCGAGATGGGATGCTTCGCGGGGCGGGGACATGGGGGCGGATTGTCCCATGCGCGGCGGGGGCTTTCGTTCAGACGAGGCGTGCGATCAGGCGCAGGTCGGGGCCGACCCGGTGCAGGTCGGCGAAGTGCAGGGCCGGGGCCTGCGCCAGGTCCGGCAGCAGGCCGATCGCGGCCATCCCCAGGCCCTCGCCGAGCAGCTTGGGCGCGAGGTAGATCAGGCATTCGTCGACCAGGCCGGCCTGCAGCAGCGCGCCGTTGAGGGTGCGGCCGGCTTCGACGTGGACCTCGTTGCAGCCGCGTCGAGCCAGGTCGGCCAGCACGCCGCGCAGGTCGACGCCGAAGCGGCCGGTATCGGCCTGCGGCCGGGCGATGATCTCGGCACCGGCGGCGCGCAGGGCGGCTTCGCGGTCGGGGTCCTGCACGGCGGTGTAAATCAGCTTCTCGCCGGGCAGGCGCAGGGTGCGCGCGGTGGGCGGTGTGCGCAGGTGGCTGTCGAGGATCACGCGGCGCGGCTGGCGGGGGGCTGGCTCGTCTTCGAGGCGGACGTCGAGGCCGGGGTCGTCGGCCAGCACGGTGCCCGAGCCGGTCAGCACGGCGCAGGCGCGCGCGCGCCAGCGGTGGCCGTCGGCGCGCGCGGCGGCGCTGGTGATCCACTGGCTGCGGCCGTCGGGCAGCGCGGTGCGGCCGTCGAGCGAGGCGGCGATCTTCATGCGCACCCAGGGCATGCCGTCGCGCATGCGCTTGAGAAAGCCCGGGTTCTGTTCGCGCGCGCGGTCCGCGCCGGGGCCGACCTCGACCGCGACGCCGGCTGCGCGCAGCCGTGCGAAGCCCTGGCCCGCCACCAGGGGGTTCGGGTCGGTGAGCGAGGCCACGACGCGGCCGATGCCGGCGGCGATCAGCGCGTCGCAGCAGGGGCCGGTGCGGCCTTGGTGGGCGCAGGGTTCGAGCGTGACGTAGGCGGTCGCGCCCTGTACCGAAACGCCGCGCGCCTGGGCGTCGCGCAGCGCCATGACCTCGGCGTGCGGCCCGCCGACCGGTTGCGTGGCGCCCTGGCCGAGGATCTGCCCGTCGGCGGCGACGATGACGCAGCCCACGGCCGGGTTGGGGTTGGTGCGGCCGATGGCGCTGTCGGCCAGGGCCAGCGCGGCGTCGATGAAGCGAGGGAGGGTGGCGGTCACGATGGGGTGCGGGTCGGATGAAGGGGCAGGCGGGGTCGGCACGCCGCGCTCCTGGGGACGGATCGCGTGCCGCATGGCATGCGTTCGACTGTACTGGCAATGCGGGCTGTGTTGACCCGATGGGGGAACGACGGGTGGCGACGGGGTCTACTCGAACAGATGCTCAACTGTCGTCCGCTATGGCACGAGGGGCTGTGCAGAGACTGTGGCTGGTCGGTGTGCTGACGAGCACCCGCCCGCTCATGCTCATCGCGATACGGCGGATGCCGCTGCAGGCGGTGATGTCAGTGCGGTAGAGGATCAGGCTGCGGGTGGCCGATGATGCGTCCATGAAGCCTGAACCCAGGTAACGGACAGGGTAGGCGGGGAGCCGGTTCATGGTGGCCGTGAGGAAGCGGGTGTCCAGCGGATCGGTGGTCCGCAGCAGTGTGTCCTGGCTGGCGTCGAAGCTGCTGTCCATGTCGGCGTCGACATACAGCCGCCAGCCGCTGGCCCAATTGCCGGTGATCAGCGGCTCGACCTGCACGGGGGCGTTGCGCGTGAGCGCCTCGGAGCGTGCGGCCGCCAGCAGCCCGACCAGGCCGTTGGCGGCGGCGCCGAGCGCGGCGTTGCGGCGGTAGTCGACGAAGCTGGGCACCGCCAGCGTCGCCAGGATGGCGAGGATGGCGAGCGTGACCATCAGCTCGATCAGCGTGAAGCCGTGTGCCGGGGAGCGTAGGCGCGCCCGAAGCGGAATGCTCATGGCCAGCACAGATCGGTTTGCGTGCCGGTACAGCTGCGCGCGCCCAGCGCGTCCAGGATGAGCGTGCCGGCGAGCGGATCGGCCTGCTGCGGAACGGCCTGCAGTTCGATGCAGGCGCTGAGCGGCTGGTCCACGCCGTCGAGCGTGCAGGCCTGGGCCGCGAGCAGGTAGTTCGCGCCGGCGGCGCCGCCGTCGCCCGTATGGGTCTTGAAGGGCGCGTCGCTGGCGCCCGCGGCGAAGGCGAGGTAGCTGTTGTGCTGGGTGGCGTAGCGCTCTTGCTGCAGCATCAGCTCGGCGAGGGCGGCGCGGGCCTCGGCGCGCCGGCCCTTGAGCATGGCGCCCTGGTAGCTGGGATAGGCGATGGCCGCCAGGATGCCGACGATGGCGACGACGATCATGATCTCGATGAGGGTGAAGCCGGCCTGCGGCACCGGGCGGGCGGCGCGGCGGGCGCACGGAGGCTGTTTCATGGGTTGGCCTTGCGGTGCAGTTGGGGGTAGTTGGGGATCTGGCGCCAGCTCAGGCGGCCCACGACCAGGGTGCGCTCCAGCACGGTTTCGGCCGAAACGCCGCCGGAGCCCTGCTGGAGCAGCTGCGAGCGGATGGTGCGGGTGCGCTGGCCCACGCTGTCGCGCGCGCTGTAGGCAGCCTCGCCGATGTCGACGATGAGCGGCATGGCCAGCAGGCCGATGCGCGAGGCGCCGACCGAGAGCGTGCCCTGCGCGACGTCGACCGCGTAGCTGTTGGCGCTGCCGCCCGAGCAGGCGTCGCTGGTGGCGGTCACTGGGATCAGGCTGCTGAAGTAGAGCAGGCCGCCGTTGAGCACGCCGCCGGCCACCTGCCGCTCGCTGTCGGCGGCGAAGTCGTGGAACCAGCCGGCGTGGATGCCGCTGCTCCACAGCGATTGCTTGCCCCACCGCAGGGTGTCGGTGTGGATGCCGTCGGCCTGGCTGCGGGTTTGCAGCAGGCGCTCCTTGCCGATGATGGCGCCGCTGCTGCCGTCCTCCAGGTTGTCGCCGGCATCGAGGAGGGCGTAGAAGGTCTGCACCTGCGTATCGCGGGTGTCGCTGGCTTCGAGGTACTTGCCGGTGCCGAAGGCCACGGCCACCGCGTTGCCCACGCGCAGCAGGGTGGGCGCGGCGCTGATGGGCTGGCGCTTGCCGCTG
>JASGEH010000247.1:0-4707 GCA_047606565.1 Comamonas sp. | reverse complement strand
CCAGGTGTCGTGGATCTCGCCGATCGCGCGCACGCTGCTGGGCGCGCGCGAGGGCGACGTGCTGACGCTGGTGACGCCGACCGGCCCGCAGGAGATCGAGGTGGTCGAGGTCAACTACCCGGCGCCGCCCGCGCCGGCGTCATAGCGGGGCGCCGAGAGGCCCAGGTCCATGTGCTCGATCTTGCTGCAGCGATCCTGCACCGCCAGCAGGCCGGCGGCGCGGGCACGCGCGATGCCGGTGTCATTACGCACGCCCAACTGCAGCCAGACCGCCCGCGCGCCCACGGCGATGGCCTCGTCGATGACCGGGCCGGCCTCCTCGCCACGGCGAAAGACATCAACCCAGTCGATGCGCACCTGCGCCGCCGCCTCGGCGAGCGAGGCGTAGGCCCGCTCGCCCAGCACATCGATGGCGTTGGGGTTGATGGGGACGATGCGAAAGCCCTGCGCCTGCAGGTAGGCTGCCACGCCGTGGCTGGCGCGGTGCGGCTTGGGGCTGAGGCCGACCACGGCGACGTGGGGCATGCCGGCAAGAATGGCGGTGACGTCCTGCTCGGGTGCGTCGTCGATGGCTGGAGGGGCGAAGGAATTCATGCGGGCCATGATAGGCCTGCAAGCGTCAGGGGCCGCTACCGCAGCGCGTCCGCGATGGCCGAACGGCTCAGGATTTCGGGCAGCACGGCGGGCGGGCGCGAACCGGGCCGGTGCAGCACGTAAGTCGGTACGCCGTTGCGCCCCAACGCCGCCAGTGAGGCGGTGATGGCGGCGTCGCGCCGCGTCCAGTCGGCGCGCAGCAAGGCGGTGTCGGCGGCGGCCAGCAGCTTGAGCACGGCCGGGTCGGACAGCGTGGTCTTCTTGTTGTACTGGCAGGTGATGCACCAGGCGGCGGTGTAGTCCACGAACACCGGCCGGCCCTGGGCCAGCAGGGCCTGTTCGCGCTCGGGGCTCCAGGGCTGCCAGCCGGACGGGTCGGCGGCGCCTGCGCTGGCCGTGGCGGGCGCGGCCTCGCGCACCACGCTCGGACCCAGCGTGAAGCCGGCGGCCAGCAGCACCGCCGCCGCCACACCGCCCAGCAGCCAGCGCGCGCGGCCGGCGCGGCCCAGGGCCCACAGCAGCAGCGCCACGCAGACCAGCAGCGCGGCCAGCGCGGCGACGCCATCGGCGCCGCTTTGCTGGCCCAGCACCCACATCAGCCAGGCCACCGTGCCGAACAGCGGAAAGGCCAGGAACTGGCGCAGCGTCTCCATCCAGCCGCCCGGGCGCGGCAGCAGCCGCGCGGCCGCCGGCACCAGGCTGGCGGCCAGCAGCGGCAGCGCCAGCCCCAGGCCCAGCACGGCGAACAGCAGCAGCGTCTGGACGGCCGGCAGCGTCAGTGTGAAGCCCAGCGAGGCCCCCATGAAGGGCGCGGTGCAGGGCGAGGCCACCGCCACCGCCAGCACGCCCGACAGCAGCGCGTCGAGCGCCGGGTGCCGCAGGCGGCGGCCGGCCCAGGCGCCGGGCGCCAGCGAGCCGAATTCGAACAGCCCGGCCAGGTTCAGCCCCAGCAGCGTGAACAGCAGCGCCAGCGCCGCGACCACGGCGGGCGATTGCAACTGGAAGCCCCAGCCCAGCGACTCGCCGCCCGCGCGCAGCGCCAGCATCAGCCCGGCCAGCGCCAGCATGGCCGCGACCACGCCGACGGTGTAGGCCAGGCCGGAGCGCCGCACCTCGCGCGGCGTCTGCCGCGCCAGCCCGGCGATCTTGATGGCCAGCACCGGCAGCACGCACGGCATCAGGTTGAGCAGCAGCCCGCCCAGCAGGGCGCCGAGCAGCGCCAGCGCGTAGGCGGGCCAGGCGGCGGGCACGGACGTGGCTGGTGCGGCCGGCGTGGCGGGGTCGGCTGGCGCGAGGGCGACAGGCGGCGAGGCAGCCGCAAGCGCCGGGGCGGGCGGCGGCGCGGGCCAGTCGCCAGACACCGGCAGCTCGGTGCGCCAGCCGCGCGGGGCGCCGTCGGTGTCGTTTGCACCGTCAGCGCCGTCAGAGCGATGGGCGCCGGCCAGCGTGACCACGATGGGCAGCGTCTTCGGACTGGCCGTGCGGTAGGCCGACAGCGGCACCACGGCCGTCCACTGCGTGCCTTGCCATTGCTGCAGCCAGGGCGCGCCGGTCTCGATGGTCTCGGGTGTCTCGGCGAAGAACTCCAGCCGCTTTCCAACGGCCTCGGCGGGCAGGCCGTCGAGCGTCACGGCCAGCGCGCCGGCCGGGCCGCCGGGCTGAATGGCGAGGGTGTGGGCGGCGTCGGACGGCAGTGCCTGGGGCTGGCGGGCCAGCGCCTGCTCGAAGGCCTGGGCGTGCAGTGCGGAGCTGCCCTGCACGGGCAGGCGCAGGCTGAAGTCGCCTTCCTCCGGGATGCATTCGACGCGGCAGACCAGCCAGCTCGCGTGCAGGCGGATGTCGAGCGTGCCCAGCGGCGGCGGCTGGAAATCGGCCGCGATGGTGAGGGGCACCGGCAGCAGCACGGTGCCGTCGTAGCCGTAGTTGGCCAAGGTGCCGAGCGGGAATTTGCGCGGCAGCGGCCAGGCGATCTCACCGGCCGACAGCCAGGCGGGCAGGCGCCAGTCCAGCGTGGTCGGCAGGCCGGAGTCGCCGGGGTTCTTCCAGTAGGTGTGCCACTGCGGCTGGTGTTGCAGGCGCAGGCCCAGCCAGACGGTGGCGCCGGGCGTCACGCCCTGCGGCGCGTAGGCCAGCAGTTCGGCCGTCACGTGCGGGGTCTGCAGGCTGGCGCCCGGTGCCAGTTGTGCTTGTGCTTGTGCTTGTGCTTGTGCTTGTGCTTGGGCGCGCAGCGGTGCCAGGCCGGCCAGCAGGGCCAGCGCGAGCAGCAGCGCCAGCGCGCCGGATCGCGCCGCGAGGATCAGGGGCAGACGGCGGGCGACGAAGCGCAGCGGGGCAGGGCGGACAAGAAGAAAGCGGGAGGGCATGGAAAGCAGCCGGGGAGCCTGGGGTTGCACGACACAAACGCCCGAGTATGGCCGCTTGGGCGGCCGTGTCCACGAAGATTTCCGAAGGCGTTCAGAACGTGTTCAGTCCGCGTAGCCCGGCAGCAGCCGCAGCGCGGGCGCGGTGGGCACGCCGATTTTCTCCAGCCGCTTGCGCAGCTTGAGCACGGCCTTGTCCTTGCTCAACAGCAGGCTGCGGTGCTGCACGGCCAGGTCGATGAACTTCTGGTCGTCGGCGTCCTTGCAGACCAGCGGCACGCCGGGCGCGGCATCGACGAGGCGGGCGTGCTGGTCGAAGGCGGTCAGCACGTCGGCGGCGCCGATCTGGTAGTAGGCCATGCGCGGGAGCAGGTGGGCGTAGGCCAGCACGCGCTCCAGCTCGGTGCGCATGGCGGCGGTGGCCAGCCAGTCGAAGTGTTGCGCTTCGAGCCGCGCGCGCAGTGGTCGCGCCTCGGGGTCGGCGAAGATGAACAGGTCGAGCACCACGTTGGTGTCGATCACGATGGCCGGGCGTGGGCTCATGGCGCGTCGGGCGAGGCGGCGGCGCCTTCGGGCGTGGACGGTGCAGCGGTTGGCGCGGCAGGCCGGGCGCGCGCCGAGCCGGCCAGCAGGTCGAAGCGGAACAGCCGGCATTCGATCGGGCCGTTCCACATCGGCACGCGGCGCGATTCCTTGAAGCGCATGCGGCTGGGCAGCTTCAGGTCGGGCGTGAGCAGCCAGGCGGTCCAGCCCGCGTAGTTCTTTTTCCAGTGGCTGGCGAGCTGGGCGAAGAAGTCGCCGCCATCACCCTCGGCCATCTGCGCGGTCTCGCGGCCGAAGGCGAGGCGCTGCGCATCGCGGTCGCGGCCGGGCATGCCCGGCTGGCCGGCCACGCCGCCGACGCCGATGCGCTCGCCATAGGGCGGGTTGAGCAGCATCACGCCAGGCCGGTCGCTGGGCGGCAGGCGCTGCAGCGCGTCGCCGCCGCGCAGCTTGACGAAGGCGGCGACGCCGGCGCGCTCGGCATTGCGCTGCGAGAAATCGACCATGCGGTGCGAGACGTCGCTGCCGAAGAGGCTGACCTCGGGCGTGATCTCGGCGGCGCGCGCCTGCTCGAACATGGCCTCGAAGACGTGCGGCTGGTAGGGCAGCAGCTTCTCGAAGCCGAACTGGCGCTGCAGGCCGGGCGCCATGTTGGCGGCGATCTGCGCGGCCTCGATCACGATGGTGCCGCTGCCGCAGCAGGGGTCGTACAGCGGTTGCTCGGGCGTCCAGCCGCTGGCCGCCAGCATGGCCGCCGCCAGCGTTTCCTTGAGCGGCGCGTCGCCCTTGTCGGCACGCCAGCCGCGCTTGAACAGCGGCTCGCCCGAGGTGTCGATGTAGAGCGTCACGCGGTCGTTGCTCAGATGCGCGTACAGCCGCACGTCAGGCCAGTGCGTATCGATGCTGGGCCGCGCGCCGGACTTGGCGCGGAAGCGGTCGACCACCGCATCCTTGATCTTGAGCGCCGCGAAGTTCAGGCTCTTGAGCGGGCTGTGCTGCGCGGTGATCTCGACCTTGAGGGTCTGCTTGGGCGTGAACCAGATCTCCCAGGCCACGCCAGCGGCCACGTCGTACAGGTCCTGTTCCTGCCGGTAGGGCGCGCGGGCGAGCTGGATCAGCACGCGCTGCGCCAGCCGGCTGTGCAGGTTGAGCAGCAGCGCTTCGCGCCACGACGCCTCCAGCAGCACGCCGCCGCGCAGCGTGTGGGGTT
>JASGEH010000246.1:0-18703 GCA_047606565.1 Comamonas sp. | reverse complement strand
GCAATGGGCGCTGCAGGCCACGGAGGCCGACCGCGAGACGGTGCGACTCAACATCATCGGCACCACCGCCAGTCTGTACTGGCAACTGGGCTACCTCAACCAGCGCCTGCGCGCGGCCGAACAAAGCCTGGACACCGCCCTGCGCACCCGGCAACTGGTGCAGGCGCAGTACGCCGCCGGCGCCGTCTCGGCGCTGGAGCCGCGCGAGGCCGAGCAGACCGTGCTGAACCAGCGCAACACCCTGTCGCAGTTGCGCCAGACCCAGGCCGAGACGCGCAACGCGCTGGCCCTCCTCTTCAACGCCGCACCGGGCAGCGACATCCTGCGGCAGGTGCTGGGGCAAGAACCGACGGCGCTGCCCGACGGCCCCCTGCCCACAATCGACGCCGGCCTGCCGGCCGAACTGCTCGGCCGCCGCCCCGACCTGCGCGCAGCCGAACTGGGCCTGCGCCAGAGCCTGGCCAACGTCGACGTGGTGCGCACCAGCTACTACCCCACGCTGTCGCTCACCGGCGCGCTGGGCACCAGCAGCAGTTCGCTCGGCAACCTGCTGGCCAACCCGGTCGCCACGCTGGGCGCGGGCCTGGCGCTGCCCTTCCTGGACATCGAGGCCATGCGCCTGGATACCGCCATCGCGCAAACCCAGTACGAGGCCGCCGTCGTCACCTTCCGCCAGACCCTGTACCAGGCCTTCGCGGACGTCGAGAACGCCCTGTCGGCGCGCACCCGGCTGGCCGAGCAGGCCGACCTGCAAGGCCAGGCCCTGGCCGCCGCGCGCGAGGCCGAGCGCCTCTACGAAATCCGCTACCGCGCCGGCGCCGTGCCGCTGCGCACCTGGCTCGACGCCCAGGAGTCGCGCCGCAGTGCCGAACTGAGCCTGGCGCAGGCCCAGCTCAACCGGCTCGAAAACCAGGTCACCCTCTACCAGGCGCTGGGCGGCGACGCGGTGCAGCCCGCCGCGGACCGCCCTTCGTGAAGCGGCTCCCTCGGCGGGATCGCCTGCCCGTGCAGACAGCCGGCACCCGGCGTCAATCCAGCGTCAATGCGGCGCCGACAGCCTGACCTGGGCCGCGTCGCGCCGCCGCTGGCGCCATTCCATGAAGGTCTTGAGAAACAGCGTCAGCAGCGCCATGCACGCCAGCAGCGAGGCGGCGGTGAAGGCGGCCGCCGTCTTGTAGTCGTTGTTGAGCTGCTCGACCAGCAGTGGCAGGGTCAGTGTCTGGTTCATGATGGTGCCCGAGACCACCGCCACCGCGCCGAACTCGCCCACCGCGCGCGCGTTGGTCACCACCACGCCGTACAGCAAGGCCCATTTGATGTTGGGCAGGGTCACACGCCGGAAGATCTGCCAGCCATTGGCGCCCAGCGTGAGGGCGGCGTACTCATCCTCGCTGCCTTGCGACTGCATCAGCGGGATCAGGATGCGCGCAACGTAGGGCGAGGTCACGAACAGCGTGACCAGCACGATGCCGGGCCAGGCGAAGATGACCTGCACGTCGTGCGCCGACAGGTACCGGCCGACCAGCCCTTCCACGCCATAGACCACCAGGTAGCACAGGCCCGCCACCACCGGCGAGGTGGCGAAGGGAATGTCGACCAGCGTGGACAGCAGCCGCCGGCCCCGGAAATCGTAGTGCGTGAGGCACCACGCCAGCAGGATGCCGAACGCCAGGTTGACCGGCACTGAAACCAGCGCCGCCAGCACCGTGAGCCCGATGGCGTGCCGCATGAAGTCGGCCTGCAGGTTGCTCCACAGCAGTGCGAAGCCGCCCTTGAGCGCCTCGGTGAAGATCAGCGCCAGCGGCACCACCAGCAGCAGCCCGGCGCAGGCCAGGCCGAGCGCGATCAGCAGCCACTGGTGCCAGGATTGCGGTGTCTTCATCGTCCCCGTCCTTGCCAGGCGAACACGCGCGATTGCAGCAGTTGCAGCGCGAACAGCAGCGCCAGCGACGCCAGCAGGATGACCGAGGCGATCGCGGCGGCGGCGTTGTATTCGTACTCCTGCAGGCGCACGAAGATCATCAGCGAGGACACCTCGGTCTTGAACGGGATGTTGCCGGCGATCATGATCACCGCGCCAAACTCGCCCAGGCTGCGGATGAAGGCCTGCGAGGCCCCGGTGAGCAGGGCCGGCACCAGCATTGGCAGCACCACGCGGGTAAAGATCTGCAGCTTGTTGGCGCCCAGCGTCTGCGCGGCCTCCTCGAAGTCGTGGCCCAGGTCCTGCAGCACCGGCTGCACCGTGCGCACCACGAACGGCAGGCTGGTGAAGGTCATCGCCACCAGCAGGCCCGGAAAGGCGTAGGCGATCTTGAAGCCCTCGGGCAGCCAGCCGGCCAGCCAGGGCGCGGCGAAGAACTGGCCGATCCAGCCGCCCGGCACCAGCAGCACCGACAGCGTCAGCCCCGCCACGGCGGTGGGCAACGCGAAGGGCAAATCGACCAGCGCATCGAGCAGGCGCCGGCCCGGGAAGTCGTAGCGCGTGAGGATCCAGGCCAGCAGCAGCCCGATCGCGCCCGCCACCAGCGTGGAGATCAGCGCGCCCTGCAGCGTCACGCGGTAGCTGGCCAGCACGCGCGCGTCGGTGATGACGCGCCAGTACTGCGCCCCGCTCATGTCGCTCACATAGAGGAACAGGGCCGAGAGCGGCAGCAGGATGATGAGCGCGACGTACAGGCTGCTCAGGCCGAAGCTCAGGCCGAAGCCCGGCAGGGTCGGCGTCTGCCGGAAAAACAGCAGGCGGCGACGGCGCGACGCGGGTTCTGATCGGGCAAGGTTCACGGCATCGGAAATCGAGGAAAAACGAAAGAGCCGCGCCCAGGCGGGGGCGCGGCTCGCGGGCCGGGGCCGCCATAGCCCCAGGGGGTCAGCGCGCGGCCAGCAACTGGTCGAGCACGCCGTTGGAGCCGAAGTGCTTGGCGGTGATGTCGTCCCAGCTGCCCAGCACCGCGTTCGGGTCGATCAGCCGGACCTGGGCGAACTGCGCGGCGGTGGCCTTGACCACCTCCGGGTCGTGCACGCGGTAGTTGAAGGTGGTCAGCAGTTGCTGAATGTCCCGGCTGTACTGGTACTGCAGGAAGGCGGTGGCGAGCTTGCGCGTGCCGCGCTCGTCGGCCACCTTGTCGACCACGGCGACCGGGAACTCGGCCAGCACGCTCACCGGCGGCACCACCACCTCGTAGCCGCCCGACTTGAACTCGGCGCTGTTGGCGATGTTGATGACCTCGGACTCGAAAGTCAGCAGCGCATCGCCCTGGCCGTTGGTGGCGAAGGCCACCGTGGCGCCGCGCCCGCCGGTCGGGAAGCTCTCCACGTTGTGCAGCAGCTTGCCCACGAAAGTCTTGACCTGGGCCTCGTCACCCTTGTACTTCTCGTTGGCATAGAGCCAGGCGCCCAGATAGCTGTAGCGCGCGTTGCCGGAGGTCTTGGGGTTGGGGAACACCAGCTTCACGTCGTCGCGAACCAGATCGTCCCAGCCCTTGATGTTCTTGGGATTGCCCTTGCGCACCAGGAAGGCGATGGTGCTGTAGTACGGCGAGGCGTTGTTGGGGAAGGCCTTCTGCCAATCCTTGCCGACCAGGCCGCGCTTGGCCAGAATGTCGACGTCCGGCACCTGGTTGAAGGTCACCACGTCGACCTTCTTGCCCTGGATGATGTCCTGCGCCTGGCGCGAAGTGCCGGCGAAGGACTGGTCGATCTTGACGTCCTCGCCGGTCTGCTGCTTCCAGTGGGCGACGAACTTGGGATTGATCGCCGCGAACAGTTCGCGCCCGACGTCGTAGCTGGCATTCAGGATCGACGTCTGCGCCCAGGCGCCCTGCGCACCGGCCAGGATGGCGGCGGCGGCGCTGGCCACCCAGATTTTCTTGAACATGAAAGCTCCTTGGCAGGCACAGGGCGGTGCGGCCCCGACTCAATAGCCGTTTTCGTTATCAATAAAAATGAAATGCATCATTTTTCAAATATAAGAGTCGAATTGTGGCGGCAGCCGCCACGCGCCTTCAAAGATATTGTTTCAATTTACACATGACGCAAGGCTATAAAACAGGTCAGAACAAAGTCGCCTGGCCATGCGCGGCACCGGGCTGGAACTGGCTGCGGTCGAGCGGCGCCAGGTCCTGGTTGTAGCCCAGGCGGCGCGCGGCGGCCTGGAAGCGCTGGCGCAGCAGATCGGCCCACGGCCCCTGGCCGCGCATGCGCTCGCCGAAAGCGGCGTGATAGTCCTTGCCGCCGTGCAGCTCGCGCACGCGCGCCATCACGCGCTGGGCCCGGTCCGGGTAATGCGCCTGCAGCCATTGCCAAAACAGCGGGCTCAGTTCCCAAGGCAGCCGCAGCACCACGTAGAAGGCGCTGCGCGCGCCGGCGGCCCAGGCGGCGGCCATGACCTGCTCCATGTCGCCATTGAGAAAAGGGATCTGCGGCGCCAGGCTGACGCCGACGGGTATGCCGGCCTCGGCCAGCCGCCGCACCGTCTGCAGGCGGCGCGCCGGCGACGCGGCGCGCGGTTCGAGCCGACGCGCCAGTTCGGCGTCCAGCGTGGTGATGGTGACATACACCCGCACCAGCCGGCGCCGCGCCATCGCCGCGAGCAAGTCGATGTCGCGCTCCACCAGCGCCGACTTGGTCACCAGCCCGCACGGGTGGGCCGTGTCGTGCAGGACCTGCAGCACGCCCCGGGTCAGCCCGAGCTGGCGCTCGACCGGCTGGTAGGCGTCGGTGGCGCTGCCCAGCGAGATCGGCAGCGGCTGGTAGTGCCGCGCCCCCAGTTCCCGGCGCAGCAGGTCGACCACATTGCGCTTGGCGACGATGCGCGTCTCGAAATCCAGGCCGGGCGACCACCCCAGGTAGCTGTGCGTCGGGCGCGCATAGCAATAGATGCAGCCATGCTCGCAGCCCCGGTAAGGGTTGAGCGACAGCTCCAGCGGCAGGTCCGGCGATGCGTTGCGCGTGAGCACCGAGCGGGCATCCTCCCAAATGACCTGGGTCCGCGGCGGTGCGGCCGTGTCCTCGCGATCTTGCGGCTCCTGCAGCTCATGCAGACCCTGCGGTTGGCCTGGAACGGCGGCCGGCCAGCCATCGTCAAAGGGGTCGCGCTGCTCCTGTGCGAAACGATGCGGCAGCCGCGACACCGCGCCCCGGCCCTTGATGGCATCGAGCCGGATCACCTGCTGCTGCGACTGAACGCTGTGCGCGTATTCGGCATCGGGCTCGACCGTGCGCGGCGGCCCGGCCTCGTCCATGCATACGGCGGGCACGATGATGGGCGCATCCCGCCGCCAGGCGGCCGGGATGCGCGCCGCCTCGGGAAGCCGGGAGAATGGCGTTTTCATGCCTCATAATACTGTTCATAAATACAGCCATCAAGTCATATCGGGTAGGCACGCCGAAGGCCGAACGAAAAAAGCGGCCCGGCGAGATCCCCCAGGTACACCGGGGCCGCGCAGAAAAAGCTAGACTTTCAGGATTAACTGAAAGAATCAGAACGTGCGCGCACCCGTTTCCTCATCGACTGCCATGCAACTGCCTCCTCTGTCGCTCCAATTTGTGTCCCATTTCGGCGAGATGGGCAGCCGCTGGGGCATCAGCCGCACGGTGGGCCAGATCTACGCCCTACTCTACCTCTCGGACGAGCCGCTCAATGCCGACGACATCGCCCAAACGCTGGGCTTCTCGCGCTCCAACGTCAGCATGGGACTCAAGGAACTCCAGGCCTGGCGCCTGGTGCACATGCGCCACCTGCCGGGCGACCGGCGCGAGTATTTCCAGGCGCCCGAGGACATCTGGGAGATCTTCCGCGTGCTGGCCGAGGAGCGCCGCCGCCGCGAGATCGAGCCCACGCTGTCGCTGCTGCGCGGCGCCTTGCTCGAAAAGCCCAGCAGCCCCAAGGAAGAACATGCCCAGCAGCGCATGCGCGAAATGCACGAACTCATCGACCGCCTGCTCACCTGGTTCGACGATGTGCAACGCCTGAAGCCCGAGACCGCCATGAAGCTCATGGGCATGGGCGCAGCCGTCACCAAGGTGCTGACGCTCAAGGACAAGCTCAAGATCAGCGGCAAGAAAACGGCCGAAGAAGAGGAAGCCTGACGGCTGTCCGCCCGGCCGCCTCACCGCCTCACCGCCTCACCGCCTCACCGCCTCACGGCGCCAGGGTGAAGTCCAGCGTGCGCACGCCGCCGGCGGCGCCCAGCAGGCAGACGTCGGCCTTCTGGAAGGCGAACACCCCCACCGTCACCACGCCCGGCCATTGACTGGTCTCGGCCTCGAACTTCACCGGGTCGGCGATCTCCAGCCCGCGCACGTCGACGATGTGCTGGCCGTTGTCCGTCACCAGTGGGGCTCCGTCTTTCAGCCGCACCGCCGCCTGCCCCCCGATCGCGGCGAAGCGCCGGATGATGGCGGCCGTGGCCATCGGGACGACCTCGACCGGCAGCGGGAAAGCGCCCAGCGTGCGCACCAGCTTGGACTCGTCGGCGATGCAGACGAAACGCGCCGATTGCGCCGCCACGATCTTCTCGCGCGTCAGCGCCGCGCCGCCGCCCTTGACCATATAGCCCCGGTGATCGATCTCGTCGGCGCCATCGATGTAGACCGCCAGGCGCTCGACCTCGTTGGCATCGAACACCGCGATGCCCAGCGCGCGCAGGCGCTCAGTGCTGGCCTGCGAGCTGCTGACGGCGCCGCGTATGCCGTCCTTGATGGAGGCCAGCGCCTCGATGAACTTGTTGACCGTCGAGCCCGTGCCCACGCCCACGATCTCGCCGGGCACCACGTAGGCCAGCGCGGCCTGGCCGACCTGGGCTTTCAATTCATCCTGCGTCATTTGCGACAATCCTCTTTTCGATTTCCAACTCCGCCGGCCCAGGGCGCGCGCACCACGCCGCACCCGGCGGCCGGCGACTGCCGCGATTATCCGATGCCCCTGCTGCCGTACGCCCTACCCCGCGCCGTCCTGTTTTCCATGGACGCCGAAAAAGCCCACGACCTGACGCTCGACCTGCTGGCACGCACCCAGGGCACGCCCCTGTCATGCCTCTATGCCAGCCCTTTCGTGGACGACCCGCGCACCGTCGCGGGCCTGGCCTTTCCCAACCGCGTCGGCCTCGCCGCCGGGTTGGACAAGAATGCGCGCTGCATCGACGCGCTGGGCGCCATGGGTTTCGGCTTCGTCGAAGTCGGCACCGTCACACCACTGCCGCAGCCGGGCAACGCCAAGCCGCGCATGTTCCGCATCCCCGAGCGCCAGGCGCTGGTCAACCGGCTGGGCTTCAACAACGACGGCCTGGAGGCCTTCATCCGCAACGTCGGCCATGCGCGCTTTCGCCAGCAAGGCCGCCTGCTGGGCCTCAACATCGGCAAGAACGCGGCCACGCCCATCGAGTCGGCCACGGACGACTACCTCAAGGGCTTGCGTGGCGTGTATGAACATGCCGACTACGTGACCATCAACATCAGTTCGCCCAACACCCGCAACCTGCGCGAGCTGCAGGGCGATGCCGCGCTCGATGCCCTGCTCGACGCGCTCTCGCGCGAGCGCGACGCCCTGGCGGCCCGGCACGCGCGCAAGGTGCCGCTGTTCGTGAAGATCGCCCCCGACCTCGATGACACCCAAATCGCCACCATCGCCACCACCCTGCGCCGCTACGGCTGCGACGCCAGCGGCCAGGCCAACAACGCCTGGGGCGTGATCGCCACCAACACCACGCTGGACCGCACCGCCGTGCAGGGACTGCCGCACGCCGGGGAAGCCGGCGGCCTGAGCGGCACGCCGGCGCTTCAGGCCAGCAACGCGGTCATCCGAAAACTGCGGGGCGACCTGGGCGGCAGCTTCCCCATCATCGGCGTGGGCGGCATCCTCAGCGCGGAAGACGCCGTCGGCAAGATCAACGCCGGCGCCGACGTCGTGCAGATCTACACCGGCCTGATCTACAAGGGCCCGGCGCTGGTGCACGACGCCGCGCAGGCGATCCGCGCGCTGCGCCCGCTCACTTCCTAAGCAAAGGAACGACCAGGCGGCTCAGCAGCAGCAGCCGCGTCGGCCCCACCTTCCAGATCAGCCCCACCCCCAAGGCCAGCAAGCCGGGGTGGCGCAGGGCCAGCCTGAGCGTCAGGCTGCGCGGGAAAGCGCCCTCACGCGCGCGGCGTGGACGCGGCGCTGGCGCCGGCTCCAGCACCGCGACCCCGGGCTCCAGCGGCACGAAGCCGGATTCGGGCACGGACGCAGGCGAGGCGGCGCGTTCTTGCGCCTCGGCACGGCGCTTCAGCTCGGCCAACGCGGCTTCGGCCTCAGCGACGTCGGCCGCCTGCGCCAGGCGGCCGCGGCGGGCGCGGATGCGCGCAAGCACGGCCTCTTTCTGGCTGCCCGCACGCCCGACGGCGTCGGCCGCAGCAGCCAACACCTCGGCGGCGGATGGCGCCGGCTGCTTGTCATCGGTCTGGCTCATAGATACTCCTTCAAGGTCGTCCAGTCGCGTGCCAGCTCCTCGCGCGTGGCCTGGAAAGCCTGCCCGCTGGCACGCGCCGAGGCGATGAGCGTCGCCAGCGCCACCCCCCAGCCCAGCAGCCAGATGCCCGCCACCACCCACACCGCCGTGACGCGATGCGGGCTGTCCCAGAACGTGGCCATGACGGCGAACGACAGCACCACCAACGCCACGATGGTCAGCGCCAGCGTGGCGATCGTCATCAGCACCAGCCGCAGCAGGTGCTGCTTGGCCTCGGCCAGCTCGATGCGGGCGAGCAGCCAGCGGTCCTCGACGGCGATGGCCCCCTCGGAAGCGGTATGCCGCAGCCTGGCCACCAGCGCATCGAGCCCGAGCAGTGAATAAAGTCGTTCCAGCATAAGTTCCTGCCGCTTGTTGAGTCAGTGACCGACCATCCATGAAAAAGCCTGGCGTACGCGGCAGCAACCGCCACGCGTACCGGCCAGGCTGATCGACCGCGCGCCGTCTCTGGCGCGGCGTGCGATGCTCAGCGACTCAGCGACGTCCCAGCAGGAAGCCCAGCACCGCGCCCACGGCCAGCGCCGTGCCGGCCACGCGCCACGGCTCGTCGTGGGCGTAGTCGTCGGCGGCGTAGGCTGCACGGCGGGCCTGCTCGGCGGCCTCGTGGGCCGCGTCAGTGGCGGCGTCACGGGCGCGCTGCACGGCATCTTCCAGGCGGGCGCGGATGGCCTTGACTTCAGGCGACGAGGTCAGTGTGTCGCTGCTGCTCAGGATGTCGCGCAGGTCGGCGACCAGGTCCTCGAGTTCGGCGCGAGCGACGGATTGGGTTTTCTTGATGGATGCGGCCATTTGCTTCTCCTGTTGATAGGCACAAAAAGATCACGTGCAAGAGGCCGGTGCCTCCATGGCGAGCCGCCATGGAAATGGGCTGATGCCAGCGTTGCCGTTGAAATCATTTTAGAAGCAGGGTTTGCCAAATGACAAGGCACCGACCTGCCTCGCGCCAGCGTCCTACACCCTATTGAAGGCAGGTGGCTCGAACCCTCCACGACCCGTCCGACGGACTGCCGACACGCCGATCCTGCCGAACGAACTTGTAGAATCCAGCGGCCATGATCCCATCCGCCTATATCGAGCAGATCTCCGACCGCGTGGAGCAGTTACTCTCGCGCCACCAGACTCTCCAGCAAAACCATCAGCAGCTGCTCAGTGAAGTCGAGCGGTTGAACGCGGAACGTGATCTGCTGCAATCCCGCCTGCGCGCCGCGCGCGCGCGCATCGACGCGCTCATCGACCGGCTGCAGAGCGACTCCTCGCAACCGGCACCTTGAACGCGCATGCGCATGGCCCCCTCGAAAAACCATCCTTGCAAGGCGCTCAGATGAAACAGGTTGAAGTCAAGATCATGGGTCAGAGCTATCTTCTGGGTTGCCCGGAAGACGGAGAGGAACGGCTGCGCATGGCCGTCGACAAGGTCGACTCGGCCATGTGCGCCATCCGCGATCACGGCAAGATCAAGGCACGTGACCGCATCGCGGTACTGGCCGCGCTGAACCTGGCCTTCGACCTGACCGACCGGCAGCAGCAGGAACTGGCCGCCACCGCTGCGGGCCACGCGCCCTTATCAGCGCCGCTGCCCCCCACTGCCGCCCCCGCGGCCATCGCGCCGCCCCATCCGGCCACCACGCCGAATCCGGCCGAAGCCGATCCCATGCCCCAGCTCGAGTTGCTGCTGACCAAGCTCGATCAGGCCCTGGGCTGAACACCCACCCCCACCTTGCTCGCGTCTTCCGCCGACGCCATCGCCCCACCCGGCAACCTTGAGCATGGCCTCGCGCGGGATTAGAATGGACGCGTCTGCGGTGCATGCCGGACTTTATATTTCCTTGAACCAATGCTCTTTGAGCCCGGGCTTGGAAGATCGTCTGGCTGGTGTGAGCATCTCGCGTCAGATGAACCCGAAGCCTTTCTGACCTCGCCCACCTGAACCCCCGCGTTCAGGATGACGGTTCGGTGGCATTCGCAGACACCTTTTCTCTGTTCCAACCCGTTTCCGAACACGCCGAGGCCCGCATGCGCCCTAGAGATGCGAGCTTTTTTGCGTTCTCATCCATTGCCGGGGATGCCTTGTCACACATCGACAAGGGGAGTACAGGTCACGCCAAGAAGCTCCAGTGCGACGCCACAAGAGGAAACTTTATTGACTCCCCCAGGAAGGGCTACAGTACCCTCGCTGCAAAGACCTGATGAATGTCATCCTTGGTTTCTTCCAGTTGCACCAAGGAAGCAGAACGGGCCCCACTTGGATCATGGTTGAGCAGAGCGGTCAGGATTGCCTTGTGTCTTGGCAAGGATAGCGCGTGAGTGTTTGGTAGCTCACTGCTGAGTTTGATCGATTCACTGAGCGCCAGCGACAGCATGTTACCGATGTAAGCAATCAGCGGATTGTTGGAGGCCTCAGCAATCAAGCGATGAAATGTGATGTCCGGCTCGAGCAGTTCTTCGGGCGTTCGCGCGTGCTCCATGCCGAGATAGGCCTCCATGATCGCTTCGATCTGGGCCGGCGTGCCGTTGACCGCAGCCAGGGCTGCAGCAGCCGGCTCGAAAATTCGCCGGACAGTGATGAGGGTTTCAACGAACTCCTGTTGCGGTTGAGTTTGAATCAACCAATACAACACATCAGGGTCAAGTAAATGCCATTGAGTTTGCGGTTGAACCATGACACCGGCTCTTTGGCGCGAAACCACCAAGCCCTTGGCGACCAGGACACGCGTGGCTTCTCGCAGAACGGAACGGCCCACCTCATAGGTCGCACACAGCGTTGCTTCACCAGGCAATCGATCTCCTGGTCGATATTTGCCCGCAACGATGTCCATCCCCAGATCCCGTACGATCCGGCTATGCATGCTCTTGACTGCTCGCAGCTCGCGATAGCCATTGAGCGCAAGGACACGTTGCTTCGGATGTGGGACAGAAGGGGTCATCGGCAGCAAGCTTAACCTCCCCGGAGCCTAGAGCTTATGCGACGGAACCTCGGCACCTCGGCCGCCGACAAGAAAATCGAAGTCACACCCTTCATCCGCCTGCAAAACGTGGTCGACGTATAAGCCAGCGTATCCCCGCTGACCTGTATTGCCCCGGATAGCCTCCTCAACGTCCATGTCAGCTCTGACCATGTATTACAGATGCCGATGATCGGGTCACCATCGAATGCATGATCCGGAATGCCTGGTTCTTCATCCAACTGCGGTACATGAAGCCATTCTTGTCTTTCGTGCCGAACCAGGCGGTCGAACGCAAAGGGGATCGTTGCGAGGTCATCGGCTCCTCACTCCAGCTGCACCACGGCACAGCCGTAGGGCTCGAGATTCAATTCACCGCCCTCATGGGCACGATTCCCAATGAGTTCGACTCCCGCCGGAACTGAGGCAAGCTTGACCGCTTCGGCACGGGTATTCTGCAGGAACATCAGCGTGTGGCCCTCCCCCTCGCGCAGGGTAACTTCGACGCCGGCGGGAAGCCCCTGCAGCAAAGGCGTCACTCCCGCAAGTTCGAGGAACTTGGGAATCAATGCCTCCGCGACGTCGTCAGTGACGTAAGTGCCGACATAGAGCACGTGCCCGCGGCCAACCGCACGTGCAGTCACGGCGGCGGAGCCGGCGATGAAGCGGCTGTCCCACGTGGCCAGTACTTCCGTGCCCACATCGGGCGAAAGCAGCTCGTAGCAGTGGCTGGCCTGCACACGGCGATCCCCGATCCGAACGAAATGCTGTCGCCGTGCGGACTCGGCAGGACGGGCCGGGAGGCTCGACACGCCTTCGGGCCTGGATATCTGATCCGACAGCCCGTTGGCGCCCACAGGAGCCATCAGGCCGAACTCTTCGACCTTCATGCCACAGAGCGCGGACAACCCCGCACCCGGTGGCGTTTGGGCAATAACATGGTTATCTCTGTTCCGTGTTGCCGTGCGGGCACCCACGACCAGAATGCCCCCTGCGCGCACAAAGCGCTCCACCGCCGCAGTCCATTCGGGCATCCACACGACCCAATGAGGAACGAACAGCATCTTGAGCTTGGACAAGTCGTCCGTCGGATGTACGAAGCCACAGGCAATACCTTGTTCATAGCAGTAACGGTGCAACGTATTCGCCGCGTTCTGCGGTTCGGGCAGGGCCAGCGGATAGGTCCGATGCGCTTCCTCGTTGTCGAAACTTGAGCCGGCGATACCCACGTCCACACGAACGACCGTGCCCAGGACCTTGCTTCCGATTCGCTGCATGGTCCGGCCAAAGCGTTGCGCCTCACGGAAGCGGCGGCGCGGCACGTCATCGTGATCAAGAATGCCGTTCCAATAGATCTCGGCACCGTAGTGCGCCGGACGCCAGCGGAAGAACATCATCCCGTCCGCACCGCGAGAAATCGAAGACATCGCCATGCGCATCATTTCACCTTCTTCGGGGACGACAGTGGCAAAACCAGGCTGGCTACCGAGGCCCGACTGCTGCTCGGGTACGATGAAATGGCCTGTATGCCCCCGCGCCACGTCGCAGAACAGTGCGTGGGCATGCGCGAAATTTCTCGTGCGCTGCAACTCGTCGCGCAAGAACGGGTAGATGTCAAAGCCCAGAAAATCCAGGTCCTCAGCGAAGGGACCGCGAAAGTCCAGATCGCGCAGCACCCCCACGTTGTGGAAAATGAACCATCCCGGATTGGCCTTGCGCAGAATCTCGACCTGATCACGCTGGAACATCGCTGTCGAATGCGCCAGGAAACGATGAAAATCCAGCAGTTGAGAAGGATTGGCGAACGAGGGCGCGAGCTGGAATGGCAGGTCGATCTGATCAAAACTGTCATAAGTCTGCGCCCAGAAGTTCGTGCCCCATGCGCGATTGACGGCGTCGATCGAACCGTACTGATCCTGCAGCCAGCCCCGGAACACTACTGCGGTTCCCTCGGAGTACGACTCAGACACCGTCGTGTTGAGCTCATTGTCGGTCTGCCAGCCAATGACGTGAGGCGTGTCCTTGAAGTGCTCTGCCATGGCCTGTGTGATCCGGCGGCTGTGCAGCCGGTAGAGAGGACTGCACGTATCCGCTTGCTGGCGCGACCCATGCCTCGCCCGTCGGCCATTGCTGTCGACGCGCAGGACCTCTGGGTAGCGATGGGTGAGCCAGCGCGGCGGTGTCGCTGTCGGCGTACACAGAATGCTATCGATACCATGCGCACCGAAGACGCGAATGGTCTCATCGAACAGGCCGAAATCGAATTTCCCCTCACGGGGCTCCATGAGGTTCCAGGCAAACTCGGCGATGCGAATTGTGTTGAAGCCGCACTCGACCATACGCCGTGCGTCACGCGCCAAGAACGAAGGATCGACATGCTCTGGGTAGTGAGGCGTACCGACGATGAAGCGGTCGATTGGCAGCGGGCGCCAGGGTTGCGGCGCAGAGCGGGGTTGAATGCGGACGGTCGTTTTCATTGGGCCTCCTGAGTACCAAAGGCGCTGAGGGTCTGGCCGTCAGCTGCAAAGAGATAGGCGTGGTGCGGTGAAAAGGAAAGCGTGACGTTTTCGCCCGCCTTCAGATGTGTCATGCTGCCAATCTGTGCCGTAAGGTTGCCGGTCCCGCTTTCGGAGTTGATGGCCTGCAGCGGCGATGCGTCGACGTAAACGATCGTTTCGCGGCCGAGCTGTTCCACCAGTCGGATTTGCCCGGACGTCCAAACGTCATCAGTTGCCGCGGGGCCGCCGATTCGAAGCTTCTCGGGACGAATACCCAATGTCAGCGTGCTGCCAGCAGCGATCTGTATGCCGTCTCGAATCAGCAGCGCAATCGGGTCCAAGCCCGGCGCCGACACAATCGCACGTGAGCCCTCCTGCCTGATGAGCTGCACTTCGAGAAAATTCATTCGTGGTGCGCCGAGAAAGCCCGCGACAAAAAGGCTGGCAGGTCGGTGGTAGAGCTCCAGCGGTGAGCCCACCTGCTGGATTTGCCCCGCATTCATCACCACGATGCGGCTCGCCATCGTCATCGCTTCGACCTGGTCGTGAGTGACGTAGATCATCGTCGACCCCAACTCCGCATGTAGCGCGCTGAGCTCGACGCGCATCTGCGTGCGCAGAGCCGCGTCCAGGTTGGACAGCGGTTCATCAAACAAAAAGATTTCGGGTGAGCGCGTAATGGCACGACCGATTGCCACGCGCTGACGCTGGCCTCCAGAAAGTTGGCGTGGCTTCTTTTGAAGCTGATCGGTGATGCGAAGAATTTGGGCCGCACGTTCCACGGCAGCACCAACTTCCGCAGGTGGCCGGCCAGCCATGCGTAACCCAAAGCCCATGTTCTCGTGCACGGTCATGTGTGGGTAGAGGGCATAGGACTGGAACACCATCGCGATGCCCCGATCAAATGGATCGAGTCGCGTGACGTCACGGCCGGCAATCATCATTCTTCCATGGGTCACCGGTTCCAGTCCGGCGATCGTGCGCAACAGAGTGGACTTGCCGCAGCCCGAAGGCCCTACCATCACGATGAACTCTCCTCTCTCGACCTCCAGGTTGATATCTTTCAGAATGTGAGCCGAAGCGAACTTCTTGTGAACGCTTTGAATATGAAGACTTTTGTTCATTGGAGATTCACCCTTTCACTGCGCCAGCGGTTAGTCCAGCGATGAAATGCTTTTGCATCAGGAAGAACATGATCACGGGTGGAATCGCGGCCACCATCGTCGCGGCTGAGACGATGTTCCAGGCCGAGATCCATTCGCCCTTGAGGTTGGCCAAGCCGGCGGTGACCGGTTTGACTGCATCTGTCTGCGTGAGCACCACGGCCCAGAAGTAGTCGTTCCAGATGAACGTGAAGGTCAGCACCGCCAGTGCGGCAAGCGCCGGACGCAACAGCGGCACGACGACATGCACCAGCACCTGCCAAGGCGATACCCCCTCGGCCCTCGCGGCCTCGAACAGCTCGTTGGGCAGCGACGCGATGAAATTGCGCATGAACAGGGTCGCGAAGCCGGTCTGGAACGCGGCGTGGAAGATGATCATGGCCCAGAACGTGTCATACAGGCCCAAGCGGACCATCAGGTCGCGCACAGGAATCATCAAGATCTGGTACGGCAGGAAGTTGCCCCCAACGAACAACGCGAACAAAAGTGTGGCGCCGCGGAATCGATACTTCGAGAGCACGTAGCCGGTGAGCGTGCTTAACATGAGCACGATCACCACTGCGGGCAGGGTAATGATCAAGCTGTTGCGGAAGTAGCGCAGCATCGCCGTCTGCTCGAACACTTGGCGGAAGTTCTCGGTCCAGGCGATGTGCGTGGGCCAGCCCCAATAGTTGCCGCTCATGATGTCCTGCGTCGAGCGCAAGGAAGTCATTGTGATGGCACACAAGGGCAACAGCCAGACTAGCAGCAGCACGGCGACGCCACTCATGTACAGAATGCGCTTGAGTCTCGCGTCTTCCGAAATCGGAGTAGGAAACACGGTGTCAGTCCCTCTCGTTGCGCAACAGGCGGCGCAAGTACCAGACGATGAAAATCGCGACAACGGCAAAGAGCACGGTGGCCACCGCAGCCCCGTAGCCGAAGCGATAGGAAAAGATGGATTGCTCGTACATCTGCCAGGCGAGTACCGAGGAAGACCCAAAGGGGCCGCCTGCGGTCATCACGGCAATGATGTCGAACGAGCGCAGCGCGCCAATCACACTCACCGCCACGGCGAGGAACCCAACTTCCCGCAGTTGCGGCAGCACGATGTAGAGCAGCATCCGCCAACCTCGCGCACCGTCCACGCGCGCGGCACTGATCACTTGCTCATCAACGTTATTCAGGCCAGCCAGGAACAGGATCATGCAAAAAGCCACCTGCGGCCACATCGCGGCCGCAACCACCGCGAAAGTCACCCATCGCTCATTCGACAACAGCGCCGGCGGAGTCGCACCGAAGAACTGAAAGACTTTTGCCAGGGCGCCAAACGTGGGGTCATAGAACCAGACATACATCACGCCAACCGCTGCAGGGGCCAAGACCAGCGGTACGAAGAACAGCGACTTCGCGAGCCGCATGCCTCTGATTGACTGATTGACCAGCAACGCAATAGACAGGCCTGCGGCCGGTGCGAAGAGGAACATCACCAGCCAGATGAAGTTGTTACGCAGCGACTGGTAGAACTGCGGGTCATGCAGCAACTCGGCGAAATTGGCCAACCCAACCCATTTCTTGGGCCCCATGCCGTCCCATTCGTGAAATGCGACCCAGATGCTTTGGACGGCCGAGGCCAGGATCACAGAGCCGAAAATGGCAACGCCGGGCAGAAGGAAAAGCAACGGATAGAGCCATCCCCGATGCCGTCGCCAAAATGAACGGTAGACGATGGCCGGTGCAGTCGTCGTGGCTTGATTGGAAGAAGCAGCAAATGCCATAGCGTTGCTCTGTCGATCAGGCCTTGGCGAAAATCCGCTTGCGTGCCGCTTCCAGGCGCTCCTGGATGGCCTTGCGTCGCTCGGGAGCGACACTGAACTCCTGGAAGCCGTTGAGGCCGATTTGCGCCATATCAGGATCAGTATCCCGGTCGTAGTACTGAGCCGCCCCCTTGACATCCTTGAACGCGGCACGCACCTGCTCGAGCAGCGGATCGGGATTGGTCTTGACGTCACTGCGGGGAGGGATGCCCGACTCATTGCGCAGGAACTCGCCGAGGTTCTCAGGGCGATAGAAGAACGCCAGGAAATCGCGCGCAAGCTGCTTGTTCTGCGAACCGCTCGGGATATGCACCGAGTTGTAGGCAAGGTCCTCGTATGGAGCTGATCCGGGAACAATCTCAGGAAAGAGCGCAAAGCCGATCTGCGAGCGCTCTGCCTCGGGAAAAACACCGGAAATGAACGGAGCCAAGTCCATCATGGCGGCTTTCTTCTGCACCAGGAATGCAGCGCTCTGCTGCCAGGTGTAAGAGGTGCCATTGGGCAGAAAGAAGCCAGCCTTGATGAGTTCCTCCCAGCGATCAAATACAGGCGTCAGCGAGGAGTCGAGATAGCTCATGTCGCCGTTCATCAGCGCCATGTGCTGGTCCAGACCGTTAATCCGTAAGTTCATGTGGTCAAACCAGCCGGCAGCAGGCCACAGTTCCTTCGTGCCCATGGCCATCGGGATCAGCCCCTTGGCCTTGGCCGCATCAGCCATCGTCTTCAGATCCTCCCACGTCTTGGGCACAGTGAGACCGTTCTCGCTGAAAACATCCTGACGGTAGAACAGGCCCCATGGGATCGCAGAAGTCGGCAAGCCGTATTGCTTTCCGTTGACCGTAACTGCATCGGCAGCCGACCCCAGAACGTCCTTGTACTTCTCCTTCACGAACAGATCGGAGATGTCCTCAAAAAGGCCTCGCTTGACGAACGAGCGCATACGACTTCCTGAAAACCAGAAACACACATCCGGGGGACTGGCAATCAGGTAGTTACGGATCGCCGTCTTGTGTGCCTCGTGATCCATGTTGTTCACCGCCACAGCCACCCCCGTCTGCTTTTCGAAGTCAGAGGCGATCTTGGCCAGCGCTGCACGCGTATTGACGTTCGAACGTTCCGAGATCACGGTCAGCTTGTGTTGTTGGGCAAGAGCAGGAATGGCGAAGAGGGCTCCTGCAGTCGCACCTGTCTTGAGGATCTGTCGGCGCGACAGTTTGTTCGTCGGCATGTGTTTGTCTCCAGCTGAATTAGCCTTGGAGTCAAAAATATAGTCCGATTATTTTTTGTTTTTATAGGGGTTTTTACGAAATTTTCGAAGAAGAATCCAATTTACATACGACTATTTAAGATCTCGCTGGCCCTTCAGGGGCGCACAACTCATGCCGGAGCCACGCCAATGCACAACCCTCATGCCCCTGCGTGAACGCGCTGCGACTCCCGCATCGAAGAGGCAAAAGCTTGTATCGGGGCTGCCCTCGTCCTAACGTTTGTCGAGCAGGGTGCAAAAGTCGGCTTCATCGACATCGATGTCTCATCGGGTGCGATTGCGGTGCTGCTCAACAACGCCGCCAATGACCGCCGCCAACGCATCGATGTATTGACCCACTGAAACCCTGCACAGGTCCTAAACTGGAAGAAAGGACCGGAAGATGAAGGCAGAAGAAGAGATCAAACGTAAGCGATCAATAAACCCCACCCTTGCCCCCACCCCAAGCAAGTGAGACCCTACGTTCCCACATAAACAAACGTGGGAACGTGATGACAGAGTGCATCGAAGATATCGCCCGACGACTGGTCGTC
>JASGEH010000245.1:0-8723 GCA_047606565.1 Comamonas sp. | reverse complement strand
GCCGCCTGCGCGCTGATGGCGACCACCGCCTTCGGCATCCTGACCGGCGGCCCGGGCACCGGCAAGACCACCACCGTGGTGCGGCTGCTGGCGCTGCTGCAAAGCCTGGCGCTGCGGCAGGGCGGCGCGGACGAAGGCGCTGGGAACGCCGGGCCGAGCGGGCAGGGGGAGGTCGCGCTGCGCATCCGCCTGGCCGCGCCCACCGGCAAGGCGGCGGCGCGACTGCAGGAATCGGTCTCTGGCGCGGTGCGGGGGCTGGACCTGTCGGCCTTGCCCGGCGGCGAGGCGATCCGCGCGCAGGTGCCCTCGGAGGTCACCACGCTGCACCGGCTGCTGGGCAGCCTGCCCGATTCGCGGCGCTTTCGCCACCACGCCGGCCACCCGCTGGCGCTGGACGTGCTGGTCATCGACGAGGCCTCGATGATCGACCTGGAAATGATGGCCGCCGTCCTGGCCGCGCTGCCCGCGCACGCGCGGCTGCTGATCCTGGGCGACAAGGACCAGCTTTCCTCGGTCGAGGCCGGCGCCGTGCTGGGCAGCCTGTGCGCGCGCTCAGGCGGAGGCCATTTCTGGCCCCGGACGGCCGGCTGGCTGGCCGAGGCCGGCGGCGGCCGCGTGCCGCCCGAGCTGTGCGATACCCAAGGCCGCGCGCTCGACCAGAGCGTGGTCATGCTGCGGCAAAGCCGGCGCTTCGACGCCGACAGCGGCATTGGCCGGCTGGCGCAGGCCGTCAACCTGGGCCAGCCGGCGCGGGCGCGCCAACTGCTGGACCAGCCGACGCCCGGGCTGGCCGCCTGCCGGCTGCGGCCGGGCGACGACCAGGCGCTGCGACGGCTGGCCGTCGAGGGCGGAGAAAGTGTAGAGAGCGGGGAGGGCGGCCGCGTCGGCTACCGCCACTACCTGGCGCTGCTGCGGCGCACCCGGCCGCCGGCGGACGCGCCGCCCGAGGCTTTCGACGCCTGGGCGCGCGGCGTGCTGGCCGCGCACGGCCGCTTCCAGGTGCTGTGCGCGCTGCGCGCCGGGCCCTGGGGCGTGGAGGGGCTGAACCTGCGCATCGCGCGCCTGCTGCAGCAAGACGGCTGGCTGGATGGCGCCACCGGCTGGTTCCTGGGCCGCCCGGTGCTGGTCACGCGCAATGACTACGGGCTGGGGCTGATGAATGGCGACATCGGCATCACCCTGGCCTTGCCCCATTCACAGATGGGTACGCAGATGGGTACGCAGGAGGGTTCCGGTTCATCTTCGGGTTCGGGCTGGCGCCTGCGCGTGGCGTTTGCGAGCGCCGGTGGCGCCGAGGCCGGGGTGCGCTGGATCCTGCCCAGCCGCCTGCAGGATGTGCAGACGGTCTTCGCCATGACGGTGCACAAGTCCCAGGGCTCGGAATTCGACCACGCCGCGCTGCTGCTGCCCGAGCGCATGAGCCCGGTGCTCACGCGCGAACTGGTCTACACCGGCATCACCCGGGCGCGCCGCTGGTTCACGCTGGCCACGCCCGAGGCGGGCGGCGGCGCGGCGCGCGGCGTGCTCGAAGCGGCCATCGGCCGGCGCGTGCAGCGCTCGGGGGGACTGGATCTGGGCTGGGGGCGCTGACGGCGTCCCGGGACGGGGCCATCAGCGTGCGCCGACCTGGCGCACGTCCCAGTCGCGCTGGCGTTGCTGGGCGATGGCGGCATCGACTTCGACGGGGCCGAGCAGCGCGACGTGTCCGCAGTCCTCGCACTTGAACAGCCGGCGCGCCGGCATCAGCAGACGCATCCACGCCGCGCGCGGCAGACGGGTGACCTTCATTTCGGGGCAGGAGCAGGCATGCAGCTTCACCATGGGAACCTCGCTTGAATGGGGCGTGAGACCAAGCGACGACCATGCCGTCGCCCGACAGATGGTCTGAGCCGGCGTGCATGCCGGGGTTCCCGTTTCGGTGCTATGAAAATAGTATCTACAGGTGTCGCGGGCCGAGAATATGGCGGCCAGAAAAAAGCCCCGGGACCTGGCGGCTTCCGGGGCTGGGGACTGACGGACGAGGACCGGCTCAGTGCAGCATGTTGGCGTTCATGTTGTGCATCACCCAGAGCGAGCCGACGATGATGATGGCCAGCACCATGACGGTGAACAGGAAACTCAGCACGTTCCAGCTCTGCTCCGAGGAGCGGTCGAAGTGCAGGAAGTAGACCAGTTGCACCAGCACCTGAACCGCCGCCAGGACGGCGACGGCGATGATGGTGCTGCCCTTGGGCAGCACGCCCGCGGCGACCAGCCAGAACGGGATGATGGTGAGGACGGCCGACAGGATGAAGCCGACGATGTAGGACTTGACGGTGCCGTGGCTGGCGCCGCCGTGGCCGTGGCCGGTGGAGTGGTGTGCGTTGGCCATGGTTACAGGGCTCCCAGCAGGTAGACGACAGTGAACACGCCGATCCAGACGATGTCCAGGAAGTGCCAGAACAGGCTCAGGCTGGCCAGGCGGGTGGTGTTGGTGGGCGTGAGGCCGCGGCGCGCGATCTGGATGCCGAGCACCAGCATCCAGAGCAGACCGCTGCTGACGTGCAGGCCGTGGGTGCCGACCAGCAGGAAGAAGGCCGACCAGTAGGCGCTGGCGCCCGGGCCGGCGCCTTCGTGGATGAGGTGGTTGAACTCGTAGAGTTCCATGGCCACGAAGCCGAAGCCCAGCAGCCAGGTCACCACCATCCACGACAGCAGGCCCTTGGTGTTGCCCTTGTGCGAGGCGAGCATGCCCAGGCCGAAGCTCAGCGAGCTCAGCAGCAGCAGCGCGGTTTCCACGCCCACGAATGTGAGCGAGAAGAACTCCTTGCCGATCGGGCCGCCCGCCGTGGCGCTGGAGAGCACGGCGAAGGTGGCGAACAGGCTGCCGAAGAGCAGCAGATCGCTCATCAGATAGACCCAGAAGCCGAAGACGGTGTTGCCGCCGGCGTCGTGGTGGTGGTCGTCATGCGCCGCGTGGGCGGCGTGATGGTCCAGGGTGGTTGAACTTGACATGGTTGGAGGCGAGGGCTGATTAGGATTGACGGGTCACGAGGTGGGGCGCGACCTGCTCGAGGCGGTCCCAGCGGGCGTTCTCGATGCGGCGGACTTCCTCGACCGGCACGTAGTAGTCGGTGTCCTCGTCGAAGGTGCGCACGATGAAGGCGCCGATCATGCCCACCAGGCCGATGATGGCCAGCCACCAGATGTGGAAGATCAGACCGAAGCCCAGCAGGATGCTGATCAGGCCGATGACCACGCCGGCGCCGGTGTTGCGCGGCATGTGGATGGGCTCGTAGGCGCTGTCGGCGGGGCGCACGTAGGCGGTGCCGTTGGCCTTGCGGGCCCAGAACTCGTCGACTTCGTGGATCTGGGGCACCAGCGCGAAGTTGTAGAAGGGCACCGGCGAGGAGGTCGACCATTCCAGCGTGCGGCCACCCCAGGGGTCGCCGGTCTCGTCGCGGGTCTGGTTGCGCTTGGCGATGCCGACGACCACGGTCATCAGCAGGCAGGCGATGCCGGCGGCGACGACCAGCGCGCCGCAGGCGGCGGCGATCAGCCAGGGCTGCCATTCGGGGTTGTCATAGTGGTTGACGCGGCGCGTCATGCCCATAAAGCCCAGCACGTACAGCGGCATGAAGGCCAGGTAGAAGCCGACCAGCCAGCACCAGAAGGAGCGGCGGTTCCACTTCTCGTCGAGCTTGAAGCCGAAGGCCTTGGGGAACCAGTAGACCATGCCCGCGATGCAGCCGAAGACCACGCCGCCGATGATGACGTTGTGGAAGTGGGCGATCAGGAACAGGCTGTTGTGCAGCACGAAGTCGACGGCCGGGATGGCCAGCATCACGCCGGTCATGCCGCCGATCACGAAGGTGACCATGAAGCCGACGGTCCAGTACATGGGGCCGGTGAAGTTGATGCGGCCCTTGTACATGGTGAACAGCCAGTTGAACACCTTGGCGCCGGTCGGGATCGAGATGATCATGGTGGCGATGCCGAAGAAGGCATTCACGTTGGCGCCCGAGCCCATGGTGAAGAAGTGGTGCAGCCAGACGATGAAGGACAGCACACCGATGGCCGAGGTGGCATACACCATGGAGGTGTAGCCGAACAGCTTCTTGCGGCTGAAGGTGGCGACCACCTCGGAGAACACGCCGAAGACGGGCAGCACCAGGATATAGACCTCGGGGTGGCCCCAGATCCAGATCAGGTTGATGTACATCATGGCGTTGCCGCCGCCGTCATTCGTGAAGAAGTGGGTGCCCAGGTAGCGGTCGGCGCCCAGCAGGGCCAGGGTGACGGTCAGCACGGGGAAGGCGGCGATGATCAGGATGTTGGTGATCAGCGCGGTCCAGGTGAAGATGGGCATGCGCATCAGCGTCATGCCGGGGGCGCGCATCTTCATGATGGTCACGAAGAAGTTGACGCCCGACAGCAGCGTGCCCAGGCCCGAGATCTGCAGCGCCCAGATGTAGTAGTCGACCCCCACGCCTGGACTGAACTCGAGGCTGGAGAGCGGCGGGAAGGCCAGCCAGCCGGTGGCGGCGAATTCGCCCACGAACAGCGAGAGCATCATCAGCACGACGCCGGAGGCGAACAGCCAGAAGCTCAGCGAGTTCAGGAAGGGGAAGGCCACGTCGCGCGCGCCGATCTGCAGCGGCACGACGAAGTTCATCAGGCCGACGATGAAGGGCATCGCCACGAAGAAGATCATGATGACACCGTGGGCGGTGAAGATCTGGTCGTAGTGGTGCGGTGGCAGGTAGCCCTCGGCGCCGTTGGCGGCGATGGCCTGCTGGGCACGCATCATGATGGCGTCGGCGAAGCCGCGCAGCAGCATGACCAGCGCCACGATGTAGTACATCACGCCGATCTTCTTGTGGTCGACGGTGGTCAGCCACTCGCGCCAGAGGTAGCCCCACTTCTTGAAGTAGGTGATGGCGCCCACCACGGCGATGCCGCCGAGGATGACCGCGATCAGCGTGCCCAGCACGATGGGCTCGTGCAGGAACAGCATTTGGTCGAGGTTAAGTTTTCCCAGCATTGTCTTACTCTCCTGCGCGGCAGATGGTGTTCATGGCCAGCGCAACCTCGCGGTCCTTGGCGGTGGGGGTCATGTACTTGTGGATCACATGGGTGAACAGGTCGGGCGTGACGCTGGAGAAATAGGTCACGGGTGCCTTCTTCTCGTTGCGCAGCAGCGAGAGGTTGCGGTACTGCTCGGCGTCGAGCTGCAGCGGCGAGGCCTTGGCCTTTTGCAGCCAGGCCTGGTAGTCGTCGGCCGAGACGGCCTTGGCGGTGAAGGACATGCCCGAGAAGCCGCCGCCGCTGTAGTGCGAGGACAGGCCGTGGTAGTCGGCGATCTCGTGGGCGTCGAGGTGGAGCTGGGTCTCCATGCCGGCCATGGAGTAGATCATCGAGCCGAGCTGCGGGATGAAGAAGGCGTTCATCACGGTGTCCGAGGTGATCTCGAAGTTGACCGGGGTGTTGACCGGGAAGGCGATCTCGTTGATGGTCGCCACGCCTTCTTCAGGGTAGATGAAGAGCCACTTCCAGTCCATCGAGATGGCCTGGATGGTGACCGGCTTGACGCTGCTCTCCAGCGGCCGGTAGGGATCGAGCGCATGCGAGGACTTCCAGGTCAGGACCGCCAGGATGGCGACGATGACCAGCGGCACGCCCCAGACGAAGGCCTCGATCTTGTTCGAGTGCGACCAGTCGGGCAGGTACTCGGCCTGGGTGTTGGACTCGCGGTACTTCCAGGCGAAGGTCAGCGTCATGATGATCACGGGGATCACGATCAGCAGCATCAGGACGGTGCAGATGATCAGCAGCTCCTTTTGCGCGATGCCGACCTGTCCCTTGGGGTCGAGGACGGTCAGGTTGCAGCCGCTGAGCAGGGCCAGCAGGCCCAGCGACAGCAGCCCGCGAGCTCGTCTGGATATGTTCGATGAATTCATGGCTCGATCGATCTAGTGGGTGAATGAAGGCGTTAGGCGGAGTCCAAGGCAGGCCGCGGGGCACCTGCACTCGCGTGCAAAAACAGCCGTCGAGCGCATCGATGGCTGCTTTCACACATTACGCAAAACTCTGAAAGTCGAGATGGTACAACGACTGATCGCCGGCGGTGTCCATGATGAACATCAAAGTAGAGTGATTTGCTTCAGAAATGATAGGTGCCGCCGAGCGACAGCAGCCAGCTGCGCCCGGCCCCCGGCTCGTAGTAGCGGCCGTTGCTGTCGTTGACGATGACCGAGCCGATGTATCGCCGATCGAACAGGTTGTCGATGCGGGCGGTGGCGGTCCAGGTCCACTGGCGCCAGTCGCGCCGGTAGCCGGCGTAGAGGCCCGCCACCGCATAGGCCGGTGCCTGCGCGGTGTTGGCCGAATTGGCCTGGATGCGGTCGAGGAAGCGCCAGTCGGCACCGGCGCGCCAGCCTTGCGCGGGCGCCCAGTCGAGCGCGGCGTAGAGCGATTGCCGGGCGATGCCCGGAATGTATTTGGCCGTGGTCGCGTTGCGCCAGGCGCTGCGCACCTGCGCGTCGATCCAGCTGTAGGCGGCCTGCACGCGCAGGTCGTGGCCCAGCTCGGCGCTCCAGGCCAGTTCCACGCCCTGGCGACGCGTCTTGCCGGCGTTGCGGAAGCTGGCGCGGCCGTTGGTGGTGCTGTCCGCGACGATCTCGTCGCGGGTGTCGATCTGGAACAGCGCCGCCGTCAGCAGGCCGCCGGCGACGTGGCTTTTCGCGCCGATCTCGTAGTTGTTGCTGACGGCCGGCCGCAGGCCGAAGTTGAGCCCGCTGGGCACCGTGCCGTTGACAGCGGAGCGGTAGGAGATTTCGTTGAAGGTCGGCGTCTCGAAGCCGCGCCCGGCCGTGGCGTAGACGGTGGTCGAGGGCGTGAGGCGGTAGGACAGCGCGCCCACCGGCAGCCACGCGGCATACGACTGCTGGCCGCTGTCGTCGCCGTTGCGAGCGTCGGTGGTGATGAAATGGTCGCGCGAATCGAAGTGCACGCTGCTGCGGCGCAGGCCGGCGTCCAACGTCCAGCGCGCGCTGGCCTGCCACGTCGCCTGCAGGTAGGGGTCGAGGTTCCACAGCGTGTTGCGCTCGTCGCGGCGCAGCGCGCCACGTACGCCGAGCTGCTGCGCCGTGCCGCTGCCCACGAAGTTCTCGTAGCCCTTGCGGCTTTCGTTCATGCGGTCGTAGCTGAGGCCGCCCACCACCGTCAGCGGTCGGCCGGCCAGCGTGCGGCGCGCGGTCCAGCGCAGGTCGAGGCCGCCGTAGCTGCGCCCCAGGTCGATCACGCCGCCGGCGTGGCCGGGGTTGGCCTGCGTCGCCACCGGGATGGACTGGTATTGCACCGTGTCGCGTTGGCCGCCGTAGACCATCAGGCGCAAGTCGTTGGCCGCATCGATCTTCTTGTCCCAGACCGCGCCGACCTGGGTCTGGCGCACCGTCTTGCGGGTATTGAACAGGCTCGCCTGCGGCGCGGTGGCGTGCCAGTTGGCCGCGTACTGCGCGGCGGTGAGCCCCAGCGGGTCTTGAGCCGTCAGGTCCACCGTGTTGGCGACCAGGGTGAGCTTGCTGTCCTCGGCCAGCGCGATGCCCAGCCGGGCATTGGCCAGATTTTTGCGTGCGGCGCTGTGTTCGCGGATGCCCTGCGTGGTGTAGCGGCTGGCGCTGAGGTTGTAGTCGGTCAGGCCGGTGGTGGCCCCGGTCGCGCCGCTGGCCTGCAGCCCGTAGCGGTAGCTGTGGTTGCTGCCAGTGCTCAGGCTGCCGCTGACTTGCGGCCGGCCCTGGCCGCGCGCGGTCTCGATTTGCACGACGCCGCCCGAGGAATTGCCGTAGAGCGCCGAGAACGGGCCGCTGAGCACCTCGACGTGGTCGATGGAGGCAATGTCGATGTTGGACGTCTGCCCCTGGCCGTCGGGCATGGTCGCCGGGATGCCGTCCACGTAAAGACGCAGGCCGCGCACGCCAAAGGTCGAGCGCGCGCCGAAGCCGCGGATCGACAACTGCAGATCCTGCGCGTAGTTGTTGCGGTTTTGCACCTGCAGCCCGGGCACGCCGCCCAGGCTTTCCGACAGGTTGACCTGCGGCTTGCCCAGACGCATCGCCTCGCCCTCGACCAGTCCGACCGAGGCCGGCACCTGGTCGATCGGCCGCTCGGCCCGGGTGCTGGAGACGGTGACGGCCGGCAGCACGGCGACGGGCGCATCGGTGGTGGTTTGCGCCTGAGCGGCGGCGTGGGCGCCCAGCAGCGCACAGGCCAGGGCCAGCGGACTCGGGTGCCCATGGTGCTGGCGCGCGCGTGTGCGGACGGCGCTCGAGGGGGAACGGAAAGGGGCGCGGCAGGGCTTTGTGGGGATGGACGGCATGGCAGGGGACGCGAAGAAGGTGCGCGAAGGAGGTGCGCAGGCTCGCGGCCTGCGACAAGAAAACCCGCGACGATAGCGCGATCGGGCGGGCCGGGTGGCGAGCCAGGTTATTGGCGTGGCGATCCGGGGGGGCACGGTGGCCGCGCTGGCGGTGGTGCCTGCATCCGATGATCTGTATTTCCGTACAGTTGAGCGCATCAAACCTGACTACAATCGCCGACCATGGCGACCAAAGCATCTTCTTCTTCCGCCGTTGATGGCGCGTACGGCGAGGGCTCGATCCGGGTCCTCAAGGGCCTGGAGCCCGTCAAGCAGCGGCCGGGCATGTACACCCGCACCGACAACCCCCTGCACATCATCCAGGAGG
>JASGEH010000244.1:0-5206 GCA_047606565.1 Comamonas sp. | reverse complement strand
CGAACGCATCCAGTTCCAGATCGGCACCTCGTTCTGATCCGTCAGACGTGGATGAGTGGCCTGCCGCAGGCCTGCTCATCCAGGCGGATCCAGGCGGCTGCATGGCCCCGGGAGGGTGCCGAGCAGCCCCCGGCCTGTCAGCGTGGTGGCTCGACGTGAGCCGGCAACAGCAGGCCGGCGTTCTTGAAAAAACCGAAATCCTCCGGGCTGATGTCGTGCGCCACCGCATCGAAGTGGCACAGCGTCCCGAAGAGTTCACCATCGACACCCGAAGGCACGGGCACGCCCACGTAGCTCATGACCACGCCCCGGTGCTTGTTGCCCATCCAGGCAGGGTTCGCGGCGCGAATCGCGGGTCACGAACTGGCCCTCGTGCCGCACGAACCAGTGGGTCAGCGTCCCAGTGCACGCGGCATGAGGTATTGCCCAGCCGGGCCCATGGCCGGTGCAAGCGCAGTCACGGGCGTCATCGCACCCCGTGAAAAGATCGTGAACAGGTTTTACGAACGCAGCAGCGGCAGCAGAGTCTGCCCCTGCCGTTCGATCTCCTGCAGATAAGGCGTGTCGGAGAGCACGAAGTGCGTGATGCCCAGCGCCTGGTACTTGCGCAGCGAGGCAGCCACTTCCTCGGCCGAGCCGACCAGCCAGGTCGTGCCCGCGCCGCCGCCGCCGAAGCGGCCGGGCGCCGTGTAGAGGTTGTCATCGAGCACGTCGCCGCGCGCCTGCAAGTCGAGCAGGCGCTGCTGGCCCACGGCGACATGCTGACGATGGTCGTGCCAGCCAGCCCCCTGGGTCTGCGCCATCTTGGCGACCTTGGCCTCGGCAACCGCCCAGGCCTCTTGCGAAGTCTCGCGCACCAGCGTGGTCACGCGCAGGCCGAACTCCAGCGGCGCGTGCCGGCGGTCGAGGGCCAGGCTGAGCGCCTTCAGACGCTCGATGCGCTCACGCACGTCGGCCAGCGGCTCGCCCCAGAACAGCTGCACGTCGGCCTCGGTGGCGGCGACGCGTTCGGCGGCCTCAGAGGCGCCGCCGAAATACAGCTTGGGGTGGGGGCGGCCCGGCGTGGCGGCGATGCGCGGCAGCACGGTCGAGTTCTTGACCTGAAAGTGCTGGCCTTCGTAGCTGACGTTCTCCTCGGTCCACAGGCGGCGCACCAGTTGCATGAACTCCTGCGTGCGGCCATAGCGGTGGGCGGGGTCGCCCTCGCTGTCGCCATAGGCCTGCAGATCGTCCTTGCCCGAAACGATGTTGATGCGCACCCGGGCACCCGACAGGTGGTCCAGCGCAGCGGCGGACGCGGCGAACTGCGCGGGACGCCAGTAGCCCGGGCGAATGGCGATCAGCGGCTGGAAAGTGCGCGTGCGCGCGGCCAGCGCGGTGGCGACGGTGAACGTATCGGGCCGGCCCCAGCCGGTACCGATCAGGGCCCCCGCCCATCCATTCGCCTCCAGCGCCAGCGCCTGGCCGGTGAGGGTGTCGAGGCTGTTGTGGTCGGCCGTGGCGGCATCGCCCCGGTGGCCGGCGACGACCTGGTTGGGGATGTACCAGAGGAATTCTGCAGGGCTGCTCATGGGCGTGGGGGCATGGCGTGAGGAAACCGGCATCGTAGGCCGGCACCAGGAGGGCATAAAAATGGTTTTTGCATATGGATCAACGATACCCATATATTTATGGATTCGACGCGACCCTGGCCATCGGTGACTGGAAAAATCGATGGCCTGCCTGGAGGGGTTCGAACCCCCGACCCACAGCTTAGAAGGCTGTTGCTCTATCCAACTGAGCTACAGGCAGGTAAGGCATGCTGTCATGGAATATGGCGCATGGACCGCGGGCGTCGCCCGGGCTGCTGGCCGATGCATGGCATGGCGAGGCGAGGGAGGCGCGTCCACGCGGCAGGCGGTGATTATGCCTTCACCTTTGCCGCTGATTCATGAACGACTAGGCCTTGAGCGCCTCCAGCAGCTCGTTCTCGATGTCGTGCCGGTTGTCGTACTGGCTGAGCGTTTCGCCGCTGATGAGGAAGGTGTCCTCGATGCGTTCGCCCAGCGTGGTGATCTTGGCCATCTGCAGGTCGACGCCGTGGCGGCCGAGGACGCGGGCGATGGCGTGGAGCACGCCGACGCGGTCGCTGGCGATGATGTCGAGCACCCAGTTGCGGGCTTTTTCGTCGGGGTGCCAGTCGACCTGCGGCTGCACGGGAAAGCTCTTGACGCGGCGCGAGACGCGGCCGCGGCATGGGGCGCGCTGGGCCTCGGGGTGGGCGATGGCTTGCAGCAGTTCGCTCTCGATCATGGAGACCAGCTCGCGATAGTGCTCGGGCACCAGCGAGCTGACGATCTGGAAGGTGTCGAGCGCGCAGCCGTCGCCGGTGGTGTGGACTTTGGCATCGAGGATGGAAAAGCCGTGCCGCTCGAAGTAGCAGCACAGGCTGGCGAAGAGTTCGGGCTGGTCGGGGGTGTAGACCATGACTTGCAGGCCCTCACCGATGGGCGACTGGCGCGCACGCACGACGGTGATGGGCCGGCCGGGCGCGTCCTCGTCCTGCTGCGCGGCGGCCCTGGCCAGGATGGGGCCGAGCAGGCGGGTGTGCCAGGCGATGTCGCTGGCGTCGTGGCGCATGAAGTAGCGCACGTCCAGGGTGCGCCACAGGGCCTCGTGGCCGTTGGGCAGGGCAGTCGAGAGGGCGAGCTGGCGGATGGCCTCGCGCTTGCGGGTCTCGATCTGGGCGTCGGCGTCGGGCAGCCGACCGCCCATGGCGCGCAGCGCGTAGCGGTAGAGGTCTTCGAGCAGCTTGCCCTTCCAGGCGTTCCAGACCTTGGGGCTGGTGCCGCGGATGTCGGCCACCGTCAGCAGGTACAGCGCGGTCAGGCGTCGCTCGCTGCCCACGCGCTCGACGAAAGCGCCGATGACGGCAGGGTCGCTCAGGTCCTGTTTCTGCGCGACGGTGCTCATGGTGAGGTGTTCGCTGACCAGGAATTCGATGAGTTCGGCGTCCTGGCGGGCGACGCCATGCTGCTTGCAAAAGCGCCGCACCTCGATGGCGCCCAGCTCGGAGTGGTCGCCGCCACGGCCCTTGGCAATGTCGTGGAACAGCGCGGCGGTGTAGAGCAGCCAGGGCTTGTCCCAGCCGGCGGCCAGTTGCGAGCACATCGGGTAGTCGTGCGCGTGTTCGGCCATGAAGAAGCGCCGCATGTTGCGCAGCACCATGAGGATGTGCTGGTCGACGGTGTAGACGTGGAACAGGTCGTGCTGCATCTGCCCGACGATGCGGCGGAACACCCACAGGTAGCGCCCCAGCACCGAGGTGTCGTTGAGCAGGCGAAAGACGTGCGTGTGCCCCTCGGGCGCCTGCAGGATGCGCATGAACATGGCGCGGTTGGCGGGGTCGTGCCGGAAGTGGCTGTCCATCACCTCGCGGGCGTTGTAGAGCGCGCGCAGCGTGCGCGCCGACAGCCCGCGTATCGCGTGCAGGGTCTGGAACAGGTAGAAGGTCTCCAGGATGGCCTGGGGCTGCTCGAAGTAGAGCTCGTCGTGCGCCACTTCGATCAAGCCGGCTTTCTCGAAGAAGCGTTCGTTGATCGGGCGCAGCTCGTGGTCCTGCGGGTTGAGCCGCTCGGCGATGTTGAGCAGCAGGATCTGGTTGAGCTGGGTGACCGCCTTGGCCGTCCAGTAGTAGCGCTTCATCAGCTGCTCGCTGGCGCGGTGGCCGGCCTGGTTGGCGTAGCCGAAGGTCTCGGCCACGCTTTGCTGCAGGTCGAACACCAGCCGGTCCTCGCGCCGGCGGCTGACCAGGTGCAGGCGCGCGCGCACCAGGCTCAGCAGCGCTTCGTTGTGCTTGATCTGGCTGGCCTCGAAGCGGGTGAGCAGGCCGTTGCGGCAGAGTTCGTCCCAGCCCTGGCCGAAGCCGGCCGCGCGCGCCACCCATTGCACCACCTGCAGGTCGCGCAGGCCGCCCGGCGACTCCTTGCAGTTGGGCTCCAGCGCATAGGGCGTGTCTTCGTACTTGGCGTGGCGCTGGCGCATCTCCTGCATCTTGGCGACGTAGAAGGCGCGCGGGTCCATGGCCGCCTCGAAGCCTTCGCGCAGCCGTGCGTAGAGCGCGTCGTCGCCGGTCACCCGGCGCGATTCGAGCAGCGAGGTCTGCACTGTCACGTCCTTGCCGGCTTCGCTCAGGCATTCGCCCACGGTGCGCACGCTCGACCCGATCTCCAGGCCGGCATCCCAGCAACTGCCGATGAAGGTTTCGATCTGCGCCTGGCGCACGGCATCGGTGTCGAGCTGGACGTCGTCGTCCAGCAGCACCAGCACGTCGATGTCCGAATAGGGAAACAGCTCGCCACGGCCGAAACCGCCCACCGCTACCAGCGCCAGCCCATGGTCCAGTCCGGCCGCGCGCCACAGCGCGATCAGCACCGCATCGGCCTCGCGCGCCAGATGGCGCATGACCGAGCGGATGCCGCGCGCCGACTGGCCGCTGTTGGCGATGTCCTCGAACAGCGCTGCCTTCTGGGCGCGGTAGCTGTCGCGGAGTGAGGTGATGTCGTTCATGGCAAATGCGGGTCTGTACTCTCGAACAAGGCGGGTGGGGCGGGCCGGGTCGCGGCGCCGCAAGACCGCCATTTTCACCCGGCGCGCGGCCGCGCCGAGGTTGGCGCGAATTTTGTATACACTTTCCCATCCCCGGACACGCGTGGTCCGCTGAGGCCCGGCTTGCCCCATCGGGGGGCTGGCGGGCGAATCCAGGCACCGTTGCGGGGCATCGTGAGCAAGGAACAGCAGATGAAGGCCATCATCATCGGTGCCGGCATGGGGGGCTTGAGCGCGGGCATCGCCCTGCGGCGCATCGGCTATGACGTAGAGATCTACGAGCAGGTGCGCGAGATCCGGCCGGTCGGCGCGGCCATCTCGGTCTGGTCCAACGGCGTCAAGTGCCTCAACTACCTGGGGCTCGCCCGGCAGATCGCGGAGCTGGGCGGGCAGCTCGACAGCATGGCCTATCACGAGGGTCACAGCGGTGCGGTCATGACGCAATTCAGCCTGCAGCCGCTGGTGCAGCAGGTCGGCCAACGGCCTTACCCGGTGTCGCGCGCCGAACTGCAGGCCATGCTGATGCGCGAATTCGGCCTCGACGGCATCCACTTGGGGCAAAAGCTGGCCGCCGTGGCCGACGACGGCCAGCAGGTGACCGCCACCTTCGCCGACGGCT
>JASGEH010000243.1:0-12355 GCA_047606565.1 Comamonas sp. | reverse complement strand
TGCTGGCGAAACAGCGCGAGGTTGAGGGACTCGATCAGGTCCTCGGCAAAGCTGGCCTTGATCTCGAGGTCGTCGAGCCGGGCTTCGGTGGGGCGGCTGGGGCTCATGGGCGGGCGGTGAAAACGTGTCGGGGAATCGATCAGCGCAGTCCGGCCAGTGGCGCATAGACCTGCCGGGTCTGCGGGGCGACGGCGGCCAGCAACTGGTGGCCGAGCGTGCCGAACCGGAGTCGTGGTTCTGGCTATTGCTGAATACCGGCACATAGCGCGCGCCGCAGGTCAGCCCTTGGGCTTGTACGCGATCACATCAATTTCGACCTTGGCGTCCACCATCAGGCGCGCCTCGGTCGTCGAGCGAGCTGGCTTGCCGTTCGGGAAGTACTCCAGGTAGATCCGGTTGAACGCGCCGAAGTCGCGCGCGTCGTGCAACCAGCAGTTGCTCTTGCAGACATCGTCCAGCGTCGCGCCGGCCAGCGCCAGCGCGGCTTTCAGGTTTTCCATGACCTGGCGCGTCTGCGCCTCGATCCCGCCGACGACGATCTCGCCCTGGGCGTTGCCTGGCACCTGGCCTGACACATAGATGAAGTCGCCCGCACGCACGGCGGGCGAGAACGGACGAACCTGGTGGTCGGAAGCGGTGGGCGGGTTGCCCAGGTATTCGAGCGGCATGGGAACGATCTCCTGTCAAAAGACGGGAAAGTTTATTTCAGTTTTTAATATGAGATCAGGGAAATCTCTGGCTTGAATCTTGCATTTTTGGTTAAAAGTTCATTTTCTGAAATTTATTTTCACACATCCGGTGCGTCCGGACCGACAGGAGAGCCTCGATGACGATCAGCCATGCCTTACGCCGCCGCAATCTGGTGCACGCCGCCGCGGCCCTCGTCCTGTTGCTGCCGGCTGCGCCGCAGTCATTCGCCCAGGCGCCCCGCACCCATGCCACCCTGGCCATGGTGGCAGAGCCGCAGACGCTAGACCCGATGGCTAGCACGGCAGACCTGGTCGGCACCATCATGCAGCACGTCTACGAGACGCTCTACACCTTCGATGCCCAGTGGAACGTGGTGCCCATGCTGGCCGAGGGCATGCCCAGGATCTCGGCCGACGGCAAGCTCTACACCATCACGTTGCGCAAGGACGTGCAGTTGCACAGCGGCCGCGCACTGACTGCCGACGACGTGGTGGCCAGCCTGCAGCGCTGGGTCGAGCAGGCGCCGCGCGGAAAGGCGCTGGGCAAGCAGCTCGAGCACATCCAGGCCAAGGGCTCGCTGGCCGTGGAGATCGCGCTCAAGACGCCGTACGCGCCGTTGCTGGCCCAACTGGCGCTGCCCAGCGGCATGGCGGCGATCATGGCAAAGGAGTCCATCGCCACGCCGCTCAAGGAATTCGTCGGCACCGGCCCCTACAAGTTCAAGGAGCGCCGGCCCGACCAGTATTTGCTGCTGGAGCGCTTCGACGGGTACACCGCGCGCCAGGAGCCTGCCAGCGGCTACGGTGGCAAACGTGAGGCCTTGATCGGCGAACTGCGCTTCGTGCCTGTGCCCAACGCCAACACGCGTGTGGAAGGCGCACTGGCCGGCCAGTACGACTTCGCCGACCTGCTGCCCACCGAAGCCCTGAGCCGCCTGGAAAAGGCCACCGGCAAGACCGTGCCCGTGCTGACGCCGTCGTTCGGCTTTCCCTACCTCGTGCTCAACACCAGGGAAGGCGTGCTGGCCAGCCAGCCGCTGCGCCAGGCCGTGCAGGCCGCGCTGGGCGAGGGCGAGATGCTGGCAGCGGGCTTTGGCGACGAGCGCTTTTTCACCGTGGAGGGCAACCACTTCCCCAAGGGCTCGCCGTTCTATTCCACGGCCGGCACCGATCAATACAACCAGCGCAACGCGGCCAAGGCCCAGGCGCTCGCGGCCACGGCCGGCTACAAGGGCGAGCCCATCCGCGTGCTGACCAGCCGCCAGTACGACTTCCACTACAACATGGCGCTCCTGATGGCCGAACAACTCAAGCGCGCCGGCTTCAAGGTCGATCTCAACGTGGTCGACTGGGCCACGCTGGTGCAGCGCCGCAACGATGCCAAGCTGTGGGACATCTACGTCACCCACTCGGGCCAGTTCCCCGAGCCCATGCTGTCGCCGCCGCAACTGGGCGACGGCGCCCCCGGCGGGTGGGAGACGCCGGCCAAGCAGGCCGCGCTGGCCGCGTTCAACACCGAAACCGACCCGGCCAAGCGCGGCGCGCTGTGGGGCAAGGTGCAGCAACTGGTCTATGACGAGGTGCCCTACATCAACGTCGGCAAGTTCAGCGGCCTGTCGGCACGCAGCCCGGCGCTGGCGAACTACACGCCCGCGACCTGGCCGTTCTTCTGGAATGCAAAGGTACAGTGATGGCGCACGATCCCTTCATCATGCTTTCGCGCCGTCACATCCTGCAGGCCGGTTCACTGGGTGTCGGCATGGCCGCCGTGGGCCTGGGTGCCCATGCGGCTTCGGCTGCCGGGGCTGCGCCGGTGTTCGCCTACGTCGGCACCTACAGCGACGGCGGCAAGCCCTGGCGTGGCGGCCGTGGATTGGGCGTCCACCAATTTGCGCTCGACAGCCGAACCGGTGCACTGGTGCCCATCGCCGGCGCGTCGCGGGCGGTTCCCGATGCCGCCGCAGCGGATGGCGTGGCGCGCCGCAATCCGGCGTCGCTGGCACGGCACCCCAGGCTGCCCTTGCTCTATGCCGCCAATGAAGTCGAGAGGGGGTCGGTGTCGACCTTTCGCATCCAGCCCGATGGCACGCTGGCCTTCGTTTCGGAGGTGCCATGCGCAGGCCAGGCGCCGGCCTTCATCAGTGTGCATCCGGATGGGCGCTTCCTCTTCACCGCCAACTACGGTAGCGGCGATGTCAGCGTGATCGCGCTGCAGGCGGATGGCGTGCCGGATCCGGCCCTGCCGGCCGTTGTGTACAGCGACCGTCTGGCCTGCGGCGCACAGACACCATGCCAGGCCGGAGCGGATGTGGTCCCTGCCTCCGCGAGCGTGCATGAGGGATTTGCCACCAGCGACCATGATGGTCCGCATGCCCACATGGTGAAGGCCGATCCCAAGGGAAATTTCGTTCTGGTGGCCGATCTGGGCCTGGATCGCGTCATCTGCTATCGCTTCGATCGCGCGACCGGCCGGCTCAGCCAGCCGCAGACGGTGGCGGTCGCCGAAAGCGCCGGGGCCCGGCACTTCATCTTCCATCCCAACGGGCGCTGGTTCTACCTGGTCACCGAAGAAGCCTCGACCATCGCCTTCATGCGGTACGACGACGCCACGGGCGTCTTGACGCCGGTCAGCGAGACCTCAATCTTGCCGCCGGGCTTCAAGGGCACCAGCTATGCATCGGGCATTTGCATGCTGCCCGACGGCCAGCATTTCGTCGCGCTTAATCGATTGCATGATTCGATTGCGCTGTTCGGCGTCGACCCCGGCTCTGGTGTGCCCACGCTGCTGCGCGAGGAATGGACACGCGGCAACTATCCGCGCAGTTGCACGCTGGACCCGAGTGGTCGCTTCCTTTATGTGTGCCACAACAAGCAGGGTGACAACGTGACTGTGTTCAGCGTCCACCACGGCGACATCCGCTTCACCGGCCAATACGTGGCCGTGGGCAGTGCGGCAGCCATCGAATTCAGCGTGTGACGCCATGAGTCAGGGCATTCTTCGTTTCATCGCTTCCCGCCTGGCCGGCATGGCTGTCGTGCTCGTCCTGGTGGCCGTGCTGGTGTTCGTGCTCACGCGTGCGGCCTCGGGCGACCCGGTGGCCGTGCTGCTGGGCGATCAAGCCACGGCCGCCGACATCGCGCGCGTGCAGCAGCAGTACGGGCTCGACCAGCCGCTGCCCGTGCAGTTCGGCTACTGGCTGAGTGAGGTGCTACGGGGCAACCTGGGCGATTCCATCTTCCTGCAGCAGCCCGTCACCCAGGCGCTGGCGCAGCGCGCCGAGCCCACGGCGCTGCTCACGCTGATGGCCGTGGGCCTGGCGGCGCTGATCGGTATTCCCTGCGGCATCGTCTCGGCCGTGTTCCGTGGCAAGGCGGTGGACCAGGCCTTCACGGGCGTGGCCATGCTGGGCGCCAGCGTGCCCAGCTTCTGGCTCGGCATTGTGCTGATCCAGTTCTTCGCCGTGAAAATGGGCTGGTTTCCGGCCTCGGGCTACGGCGACCCCGGCGCGCCGCTGGCCGAGCGCCTGCACGCACTGGTGCTGCCGGCCACGGTGCTGGGGCTTTTGAACTCGGCGCTGATCACGCGCTTCACGCGCGCCTCCATGCTCGATGTGCTGGGCGAGGACTACGTGCGCACCGCGCGCGCCAAGGGCCTTGCGGAGGGCCTCGTCGTGCTCAAGCACGCGCTGCGCAACGCCATGGTGCCCATCGTCACGGTCGTGGGCCTGACCACGGCGCTGATGATCGGCGGCGCCGTCGTCACCGAGACCGTGTTCGGCCTGCCCGGCGTGGGTAACCTCGTGGTCAACGCCGTGCTGCGGCGCGACTACCCCGTAATCCAGGGCGCGCTGCTGGTCATCGCGGCGATTTACGTGTTCATCAACTTCGCGATCGACATGCTCTATGCGGCGGTCGATCCGCGCGTGAAGGTTTGACCGCATGAAAGCCGTTCTCACCCGACTGTTCCGCCGTCGCATCGTGCTGCTGTCGGCCATCGTGCTGGCCGCCATCGTGGTGCTGGCGCTGGGCGCGTCGCTGTTCGCCAGCGCCGACCCCAACGACACGGCCGTGCTCGACCGGCTCAAGGCGCCGAGCGCCGAGCACCTGCTGGGCACCGACGAACTGGGCCGCGATCTCTACGCCCGCGTGGTGCACGGGGCGCGCTACTCGCTGTCCATCGCCGCCATGACGGCCGTGGGATCGGTGGTGTTCGGCACGCTGGTGGGCCTGCTGGCGGGCTTCTTCCGCCGGCTCGACGCACCCATCATGCGCCTGGTCGACGCCATGATGTCCTTTCCGGACATCCTGCTGGCCATCGCGCTGGTCGCTATCCTTGGCGCCTCGCTGGCCAACGTGGTGCTGGCCCTGGTTCTGGTCTACACGCCGCGCGTGGCGCGCGTCGTGCGGGCTTCCACGCTGGTGGTGCGCGAGCTGTTGTTCGTGGAGGCGGCCCGCGCCATCGGCGCGCGCACGCCGCACATCCTGTGGCACCACGTGCTGCCCAATCTGCTCTCGCCCATCCTGGTGCAGGGCTCGTTCATCTTCGCCTACGCCATCCTGGCCGAGGCCGGCCTGTCCTTCCTGGGCGTGGGCGTGCCGCCGGAGATCCCGACGTGGGGCACCATGGTCGCGGGCAGCCAGCAGTACGCCGATCGCGCGTTCTGGGTCGTGCTGTTCCCGGGCCTGGCTATCATCCTAACCGCGCTCTCCTTGCAACTGCTGGGCGACGGCGTGCGCGACATGCTCGATCCCAAACTCAAGAAGGCAGCATGACCATGGAGACCCAGACCACCCTGGAGCGCCGCAACGCCGCGCTCGCCATGCCCGACAGCCGCGTGCTGTCCGTCGAGGGGCTCAGCGTGCGCTTCCGCACGCCCGAGCGCACCGTGGAAGCCGTGCGCACGCTGTCGTTCGACGTGGACCGTGGCCGCACCCTGGCCATCGTTGGCGAATCGGGCTCGGGCAAGTCGGTCACCTCGCTGTCGCTGATGCGCCTGATCGAGCATGGCGGTGGCGAGATCGCCGGTGGCAGTGCCATGCTGCGCCGGCGCAACGGCCAGGTGCTGGACCTCATGCGGGCCGACAAGGTCCAGATGCGCGCCGTGCGCGGCGCCGACATCGCCATGATCTTCCAGGAGCCGATGACGTCCCTGAACCCGGTGTTCACGGTCGGCGAGCAGATCGCCGAATCCGTGCGCACGCACCAGGGCAAGGACCGCACGGCCGCCAACGCCGAGGCGCTGCGCATGCTGGAGTTGGTGCGCATTCCCGAGGCGCGCAACGTGCTGGGCCGCTACCCGCACCAGCTCTCGGGCGGCATGCGCCAGCGCGTGATGATCGCGATGGCGCTGTCATGCAAGCCGCAGCTGCTGATCGCCGACGAGCCCACCACCGCACTGGACGTGACCATCCAGGCCCAGATCCTGCGGCTGATCCGCCAGTTGCAGGAAGACATGGACATGGGCGTCATCTTCATCACGCACGACATGGGCGTGGTGGCCGAGGTCGCCGACCGCGTGCTCGTGATGTTCCGCGGCGACCGGGTGGAGGAGGGCGCCACCGACGACGTGTTCGCACGCCCGGCCCACGTCTACACGCGGGCCCTGCTGTCGGCCGTGCCGCGCCTGGGCGCCATGCAGGGCACGGACCTGCCGCGCCCCTTCGACCTGCTGCAGGTCGATGGTGCACAGCCGGCCGAGGTCGACACACCGCCCGTGACGGACACGCGCCCCGTCGGTGCCATGCCGGTGCTGCGTGTGAAGGACCTAGTGACGCGCTTCGACCTCAAGAATGGCATGTTCGGCAAGGTCACGCGCCGGGTGCACGCCGTCGAGAAGGTGAACTTCGATTTGCACCCCGGCGAGACGCTGGCCATCGTGGGTGAATCGGGCTGTGGCAAGTCCACCACTGGCCGCTCGCTGCTGCGCCTGGTCGACAGCCAGAGCGGCGCCATCGAGTTCGGCGGGCGCAACATCCTGAACCTGCCGACCTCGCAGGTGCAGGCGCTGCGCCGCGACATCCAGTTCATCTTCCAGGACCCGTTCGCCTCGTTGGACCCGCGCAAGACCGTGGGCTTCTCGCTGGCCGAGCCGCTGATGGTGCACAAGATCGGCACGCCGGCCGAGCGCGCAGCCAAGGTCCAGTGGCTGCTGCAGAAGGTGCAGTTGCCGCCCGAGGCGGCGCAGCGCCACCCGCACGAGTTCTCGGGCGGCCAGCGCCAGCGCATCGCCATTGCGCGTGCGCTGGCACTGGAACCCAAGGTCATCGTGGCCGACGAATCGGTGTCGGCGCTGGACGTCTCGATCCAGGCCCAGATCGTCAACCTCATGATGCAGTTGCAGCGCGAGATGGGCGTGGCCATTTTGTTCATCTCGCACGACATGGCGGTGGTCGAGCGCATCAGCCACCGCGTGGCGGTGATGTTCCTGGGTCAGATCGTGGAGATCGGCCCGCGCCGCGCCGTGTTCGAGAATCCGCAGCACGCGTACACGCGCCGCCTGATGGCGGCTGTACCCGTGGCCGACCCGCAGAGAAGGCATGCCCAGCGTGCGCTGATCGAGGGCGAGATTCCCAGCCCTATCCGCGCCGTGGGCGACGAGCCCGTGGTGCGGCCGCTCGTGGAAGTGGGCCCCGGCCACTTCGTCGCGCGTCACCTTATCGCAGCCGGTTTTTGACACCCATGAACGACGACATCATCCTCGACACCCGCTACAAGGGCTTTCCCCGCACCTCGGCGCCGCTGGCACGCAGCGCCATCGGCAAGGCCGGCTGGCATGTGCTGGACGGCCGGCTGCCGCTGCCGCTGGCGGTTATCAAGCGCAGCGCGCTGAGCCATAACCTGGCCTGGATGCAGGCCTTCGTGCGCGAGCGCGGCATCGAGCTTGCACCGCACGGCAAGACCACCATGTCGCCCGAACTGTTCTCGCGTCAGCTCGCTGCCGGCGCCTGGGGGCTGACTTTCGCCACCGTCACGCAACTGGCCGTGGGCGTGGCGGCCGGTGCGCGCTGCACGCTGATCGCCAACCAGGTCGTGACCGATGACGACCTCGCCGGCATCCAGGTGCTGCTGGCCGCGCATGCCGGCCTGCGCGTGGTCTTCCTTGTCGATTCGCTGGCCCAACTGGCGCTCATCGAGCAATGGTTCGCCGCCCACCCGGGCAGCCAGCCCTTCGAGGTCATGCTGGAGGTCGGCGTGCCTGGCGCTCGAACGGGTTGCCGCACGCAGGACGAGGCTGCCCTGCTTGCCCGCGCGCTGAAGGCCAGCGCGGCAGTGCGCCTGGCCGGCATCGAATGCTACGAAGGCGGTGGCGCCACGGGCCGCAGCGACCACGACACCGACTACGCCGACGCGCTCATGACGCGCGTCGAGGCCATCGCCCGGCTCTGCGCCGAGGACGACCTGTTCGAGAACGACGAGGTGCTGCTCTCGGCCGGCGGCTCGGCCATCTTCGACCTCGTGGCCGGCCGCCTCACGCCCACGCTGGGCCGGCCCGTGCGCGGCCTGCTGCGCTCGGGCTGCTACGTCACGCACGACCACGGCAACTACAAGCGCCTGCTGGCCTCGGTGGCCGAGCGCTGCGGCTGCAACGAGACGCTGTTGCCCGCGCTGGAGGTCTGGGCTGCCGTGCAGTCGCGGCCCGAACCGGGCCTGGCCATTCTGACCTGCGGTCGCCGCGACATCTCCTACGACCTGGAGATGCCGATCCCATTTGCGCGCGCGCCGCGCGGCGTGCTGGCGCCGCAGGCCATTCCCGCCAGCTGGCAGATCACGGCCCTGAACGACCAGCACGCCTATTTACGCTGGGACGCCGCCGATGAAGCCGCCGCCCCGGCCGTGGGCGAGCGCGTCGGCCTGGGCATCTCGCATCCCTGCACCACCTTCGACAAATGGCACTGGATGCCCATCGTCGAGGACGACTACCGCGTGACCGACGCCGTCACGCTGCACTTCTGATGAACACCACGCTTTCCCTGCTCGAACGCATGGCGCTGACGCGCGAATCGGCGCCAGCCACGCGCCGCGCCATCCTGCAAGCCATGCTGGAGGACCCCGACCGCACGCTGGAGGAGAGCTTCGAGCAGCTCGCCGAGCGTTCGGGCAGCTCAGTGCCCACCATCATGCGCACCTGCCGCGACCTGGGCTTCGCCGGCCTGCGCGAGTTCAAGCTTGCGCTCGCGCAGGAGCTCGCGCTGGGCGGCTCGCCGTTGCACCGGCGTGTGAACATCGCTGACACCGCGAACGAGGTGGTCGGCAAGATCGCGCGCAGCGCCGCGGCCTCGGTGACCGGTGTGCGCAACCAACTGGACATGGCCGTGTTGCAGGCCGCAGTGGACGCCATTGCCGTAGCGCCGCACATCGACATCATGGGTGCGGGCAGCACCTCGTGGTTCATGTCCACCGACCTGCAGGCGCGGCTGTTCCGCCTGGGTCTGTCGACCATGGCCTGGGCTGACTACCACCTGCAACAGGTAGCGGCTGGCGCCCAGAAGGCCGGCGGCGTGGTCATCGCCATCAGCCACGTGGGCGGCATGCCCAGCCTGCTGGACGCGGTGGACATCGCGCGCGACCAGGGCGCCAAGGTGATCGCCATCACGCGGCCCGGCACCGCGCTGGCCGAGCGCGCCGACTGGCTTCTGGGCCTGACGGTGCCCGACGATGCGGTGATGCACGTGGGCATCGACGCCTACCTCGCGCACCTGACGCTGATCGAAATACTGACCGTGCTGGTCGCGCAGCGCGTGGGCGAGCCTGCGGTGCGCCGGCTGCGCGGCGTGCGCGAGGCGCTGCAGCGCCACGGTGTGGACGTACGGACTCATCCACTGCAAAGCTGGGATGGCGGAGGCATTCAACATGGCTGATCACACCACTCTTCTCGAAGCCGGCCTGATCGTCGATGGCTCCGGCGGCCCTTCATGGACTGGCGATGTGCTGCTCGCGGATGGGCGCATCGCGGCGATCGGCGAGGGCCTGCGCCAGCGGTTGCCGGCCGGCCTGGACATCACCGACGTGGCCGTCGTGGACTGCCGAGGACAGGCCATTGCGCCGGGCTTCATCGACTGTCACACGCACGACGATGCCATCGTGCTGCGCACGCCCGAGTACCTGGCCAAGCTGTCGCAGGGCATCACCACCGTGGTCACGGGCAACTGCGGCATCTCGCTGATGCCCTACGCCACGGCGCAGGCCAAGCAGCCGCTCACCTTGCTGGGCGCCGACTCCTTCCGCCATGCCACCCTGGCCGCCTACCGCGAGGCCGTGCAGGCCGCGCGGCCCGCACTCAATGTGGCCGCGCTGATCGGCCACACCACGCTGCGCTTCGCGGCCATGGATGACTTGACCCGCGCCGCGGGCGCGGACGAACGCGCCACCATGGCCGCGCTGCTGGATGCCGCCATGGCCGATGGGGCGCTGGGGCTGTCTTCCGGCCTGTTCTACGAGGAAGCCTACGCTGCGCCGGCCGACGAGGTGACCGAGCTGGCCCGCGTCGTGGCGCGCCACGGCGGCGTCTACGCTACGCACCTGCGCAGCGAGATGCAGACCATCCTGGAAGCCATGGTGGAGGCCGGCGACTGTGCCTTCGAGGCCGGCGTGCCGCTCGTGATCTCGCACCACAAATGCGCCGGCCCCGCGCAATGGGGCCGTACGCGCGAGACGCTACCGCTGGTGGACAAACTGGCCCTGCGGCAGGACGTGGCGATGGACGTTTACCCCTATGTCGCCGGCTCCACCGTGCTGCGCGAAGACCTGGTCGACGGCGTGATCGACGTGTTGCTCACCTGGAGCCAGCCGCACCCCGAGATGGGCGGCCGCATGCTGGCCGACATCGCTGCCGAGTGGGGCGTGGACCAGAAGACTGCCGCACGCCGGCTCATGCCGGGCGGCGCCTGCTACTTCCAGATGCACGAGGACGACGTGGCGCGCGTGATCGCCCACCCGCGCAGCATGATCGGCAGCGACGGCCTGCCGCACGACCGGCATCCGCACCCCAGGCTGTGGGGGGCTTTCCCCCGCGTATTCGCGCGCTACTGGCGGGGCCGGGGCCTGTTCACGCTGGAACAGGCGGTTCACAAGATGACCGGCATGACGGCGAAGAACTTCCGCCTTGCGGGCCGTGGCCTGCTGCGTGTGAGCCATGCGGCCGACGTGGTGGTGTTTGACCCCGCGCGCATCGCCGACGTGGCGACCTACGACGATCCGGTACGCCCCAGCGTGGGCGTAGTGGCGGTCTACGTCAACGGGCGCTGCGCCTACCGCGAAGGCGCGCTGGAGGTACTGGCGCGCGAGGGCCGCATGCTGGTGCGCAACGTGGCGTAGGCCTGGCTTTCAGCAGCAGAGTTCGCGGCCACCGCCGCTAGTGCGCTGGCGCTGCTGCCAGTAGCCGAATTTGTCTTTGTGCTCGTGCAGCTCGATGCCTAGTTCCGCAAGAGGCTCTGGTCGTACATGTCCGTCGGCTGCATTTCTTAATTATTTGACTGATCATTACAATAGTTGTTAGAGTGCGTTCATTGGCAACCAGTACATCACGAGACCAGCGTATGGAGCAGTCCCCGTTCGGGCGACCCAGAGAGTTTGATGACACGATGGTCATTGAGGCCGCAATGGATGTGTTCTGGTCAAACGGCTACGATGGAAGTTCTGCGCAGGATCTATGTGATCGAACGGGATTGGGGCGTGGCAGTCTCTACAACGCCTTCGGCAGCAAACAAAATCTTTACCATCTGGCGCTGATCCACTATCAAGAACTAGGTATTCAGGCCCAATCACAGATTCTCAACGGCCCAGGCTCCGTGAAGGAACGTCTGCGGGCTTTGATGGAATGGGGGATAGCACGTGATCTTGGTTCGTCTAAAGGGCGTGGCTGCATGGCGTTGCTTGCTGCGTTGGGCCACGCAGGCAAAGATCCTGCGGTTGCTGAGATCACCCGTATCTATGTCAATCGATTGGAGCAGGTGTTGTGCCACGTCTTTGCTGTGGGCCAACACAATGGCGAAATACCTTCTACGGTATCGGCGCTTGAAATGGCTCGTGCATTCCTGGGAAGCTATTACGGCCTGCGCGTCTTGGGTCAGTCAATCCCCGATCGCACCTTTCTTCGGGGTGCGATGCTGGGAACGCTGTCTCAACTCTAAAGTGTGTTATGAGCACTGCGGACCCCGGGCCGCTGGTCAATACCGCGCATGCGTTTGTTATCAGTAGGGGAGTCGGGCAGGCTTCTTAGCCTGCTCTTCAAGTCACGGTTGGCAACCGCGATGGTCTGCCACCATTGACAGTGATAGGAGTCGTTGCTATGGATAAAAATGGTCTTGGCGGCAAGACTGCATTGGTTACGGGTGCAGGGTCGGGTATTGGCCAACACATTGCCACGGCACTCGCCGCCCACGGCGTATATGTGGTGCTGGCTGGACGTCAGTTTTCAGCACTGCGTCAGACCGCAGAGGAGATCGAACGGTCGAGAGGAAATTGCGTTTCCATCGCCACTGACGTGAGCGATGAAGCCAGTGTCAAAATGCTACTCGAACAAACGTTGCAGTGCACAGGTGACCTGCCCCCCGCCAGCCGTACCAAGCTGAAGTTAGTGAAGTCCGTCAACCACCAGGAGAATGACGGACATGAAGAAGAGCAGATTCACAGAGGAGCAAATCATCGGCTTCCTCAAACAGGCCGA
>JASGEH010000242.1:0-9204 GCA_047606565.1 Comamonas sp. | reverse complement strand
TACCGTATTCGCGCACGAACAACTGGTACAGAAAGGCCGCCTCGTTGCTGGCGCGGCCCGAGGTGTAGAAGATCGCCTCGTCCGGATCGGGCAAGGCGTTGAGGTAGCGGCCGATGAGGCCGAAAGCCTCGTCCCAGGAAATGGGCCGGTAGCGGTCGCTGGCCACGTCGTAGACCATGGGCTCGGTCAGCCGGCCCTGGTCTTCCAGCCAGAAATCGCTTTGCGCCAGCAGCTCGGCGACCGGGTGGCGGGCGAAGAACTCGGCCGTCACACGACGTGCGGTGGCCTCGGCGGCGACGGCCTTGGCGCCGTTTTCGCAGAACTCGAAGGTGGAGGCGTGGTTGCGGTCCGGCCAGGCGCAGCCCGGGCAGTCGAAGCCGTCGGGCTGGTTGGCCGACAGCAGCGTCTTGGCGCCCTTGAGGGGAATGTCCTGGCGCAGCAGCGCATTCTTGACGCTGCGCAAGGCGCCCCAGCCGCCGGCGGGGCCCTTGTAGAACTCGATTTTCTGGTCGCTCATGGGGCGTTCCTCGGGAGGCGCCGCGCTCCCGGGAGCACGGCGCGGGATCGGTCTGGCAGGCTTGCCCCGCTCAATGGAAGAACTTGGTCGCGCTCTGCAACGTCTTGTAGGTGCCCCAGGCCAGCGGAATCAGCACCGCCGCCCAGGCCAGCGCCACCACCGCCGGAGAGGTGGCTGCCGCCCCGCTGGCCGCAGCCCCGGGCCGGCCCGTGAACGCAGCAGCCGAGGCCGCAGCCTTCTCGTGGGCCAGTTGCTTCTCGTGGGCCAGTTCCTCGTCCGTCATGAAATGCCGGTCGGCGATGGGGCGCACCAGCAGGTTGGCGATCAGACCGACCGCCAGCATGCCGACCAGGATGTACATGGTCTGGTTGTACACCTGATCGCGCGGCAGGCCCAGGCCCAACTGGTACTCGCGCATGTAGTTGACCACCACCGGCCCCAGGATGCCGGCGGTGGCCCAGGCCGTCAACAGCCGGCCGTGGATGGCGCCGACGTGCTGGGTGCCGAACAGGTCGGCCAGGTAGGCCGGCACCGTGGAGAAACCGCCGCCGTACATCGACAGGATGATGCAGAAGGCTGCCACGAACAGCAGTTTATTGCCGGCCGCCGCGCTCGACGGAATGCTGGCGTACAGCAAGCCGCCCAGCACGAAGAACACCACGTAAGTCATCTTGCGGCCGAGCTTGTCCGACAGGCTGGCCCAGAAAAAGCGCCCGCCGATGTTGAACAGCGACAGCAAGGCAGTGAAGCCGCCGGCCACCGCCGCGATGGCCGCCAGCTCGTCCTTGCTCAGCTCGGCAAACGGCTTGGAGATGCCCGCCAGCGCGCCGCCGAAAACCTCCTGCAGCATGGGCGAGGCCATGCCGATGACACCGATGCCCGCGCTCACGTTCATGCACAGCACGACCCAGATCAGCCAGAACTGCGGAATGCCCCAGACCTTCTTCACGTGCACGTGGCGACGCGTGATCATGGCGTTGCTGGTGGCGGCCGCCGGCGCGGTCCAGCCCGAAGGCGTCCAGCCCGAGGGCGGCACGCGGTAACCCAGCGCACCAGCCAGCATGAAGACGAAATAGATCAGCCCCATGACCAGGAAAGTCTGCGCCACGCCGACGTCGGTCGGCGTGGAAAAGAACGTCATCAACTCGACGGCCAGTGGCGAGCCGATCATGGCGCCGCCGCCAAAGCCCATGATGGCCATGCCGGTGGCCATGCCGCGCTTGTCCGGAAACCACTTGATGAGCGTGGACACGGGCGAGATATAGCCCAGCCCCAGGCCAATGCCGCCGATCACGCCCGAGCCCAGGATCATCATCCAGAACTGGTGGGTGTAGATGCCCAGCGCCGAGAAGACCATGCCGCCACACCAGCACAGCGCGCTGATGACGCCAACCTTGCGCGGGCCGACGCGCTCCAGCCAGCCGCCCCACAGCGCCGCCGAGCAGCCCAGGAAGACGAAGAACAGCGTGTACATCCAGCCCAGCGAGGCAATCCGCCAGTCGCAGGTGGTGGCGAACAACTCGGCAAAGAAACTCACGTCGGCCGCACAGGTCTGCGCGCCGGTTCCGGCCGTCTGCAGCGCCTTGGACAGCGGCAGCCAGAACACCGAGAAGCCATAAGCCATGCCGATGCACAGATGAATGGCGAGCGCCGCCGGCGGCACCAGCCACCGGCTGAATCCGGGCTGGGCGATGGTTCTTTCCTTGTCGAGGAAGCGGGTCATGGTTTATTTTCCGATTATTTCAGTGATTATTGGAAATCCAGACATGAGTATTCCAATCTCATGACCGAATCTGCCCCCCGTCTTGGTATCTGGACAAGACTTGGTTTCCCGAAGCGGGGCGGATTATTCGCCAGGGCTCGTGCAGCGTCAAATCATATTGATGGCCGAGGCGGCTTAGCCACTGAATCGATACAGCCAATCGCATCACCCATGCCTCCAAAAATATCGGCGTCATTCCCCTGGATTTTCGGCCGGTTTTCCAGTCAGCCTTTTTCAGCGTGGGCCATCAAGGCCCCACTCGCCTGCGCGCTGGACCGCCGCATGCGCACGCCAGGCCGGGCGACCGGCAGGTCGCCACCCGGTCGCGCACCGAGGCGCCCGGCTTCACGTGTTCTTGCTGATGGTGATGGTTGGGAACCGGGCCGAATAGTCCTTGGCCTGGTTCGCGATCTTCAGCGCGACCTGCCGCGCCACCGATTTGTAGGTGGCCGCGATCTCGCCGTCGGGCTCGGCCACGACGGTGGGCGTGCCGCCGTCGACCTGCTCGCGGATGCGCATGGCCAGCGGCAGCGCGCCCAGGTAGTCCACGCCGTACTCGGCCGAGAGCGTGCGGCCGCCGTCGGCACCGAAGATGTGTTCGGCATGGCCGCAGTTGGGGCAGCAGTAGACCGCCATGTTCTCCACCACGCCCAAAATGGGCACGCCGACCTTCTCGAACATCTTGATGCCCTTGCGCGCGTCGAGCAGCGCGATGTCCTGCGGCGTGGTGACGATGACCGCGCCATTGACCGGCACGCGCTGCGCCAGCGTGAGCTGGATGTCGCCGGTGCCCGGCGGCATGTCGACCAGCAGGTAGTCCAGGTCCTGCCAGTTGGTCTGCCGCAGCATCTGGTCGAGCGCCTGGGTGGCCATGGGGCCGCGCCAGATCATGGCCTGGTCCGGCTCGACCAGGAAGCCGATGGACATCACCTGCACGCCGTGGCCGACCAGCGGCTCCATGGTCTTGCCATCAGCGCTGGCGGGCTTGCCGCCCACGCCCAGCATCATCGGCTGGCTGGGGCCGTAGATGTCGGCGTCGAGCAGGCCGACCCGCGCGCCCTCGGCGGCCAGCGCCAGCGCCAGGTTGGCGGTGGTGGTGCTCTTGCCCACGCCGCCCTTGCCCGAGGCCACCGCCACGATGTTCCTGACCTGCGGCAGCAGTTGCAGGCCGCGCTGCGCGGCGTGGCTGGCGATGCGCGTGCTGAAGCTCGGACTGACCTCGCCCACGCCTTCCACCCGCCGCGCCGCCGCCACCAGGGCCTCGGCCAGCGCCGGCCACTGGCTGCGCGCGGGGTAGTTCAGCTCGACATCGAAAGCCACGTCCGCGCCGTCGATACGCAGGTTCTTCAACTGCCGCGAGCCGACCAGATCCTTGCCGGTGTTGGGGTCCACCACGGCGGCGAGCGCGCCGAGCAGGGCCTGTTCTGTGAGTGCCATCGAATCCCGTCTTTCCTTGTCATGCACGAAACCGCCGCGCCGGCACACCCTTGCCCGGCGATCGGCTCGCGCCAAGCGCGTAGTCTAGAGCGTGTGCACAGGCCCCGCCGCCAGAGGCCATAGCTACGCGGCGACAATGCAGCCCGGCGCCCGGTTGCGGCCGCCATCGCCCGCCCTCTTTCGCATCCCCCATGAAACTGCCGACCTTCAAGCTGCCGCCCAATTCCCTGTTCGCCATCCTGCTGCGTTCGCGCTGGTGGATCAGCCTGCTGCTGGCGCTGGCCATCGTGCTGGCGGCCTTTCTGGCGCTGCCGCGCGTCTATGCGCCGATGGGGGCGATGGCCTCGCTGCCGTTCTGGGCCATCGCCATCGTCGCGCTGGCACGCCAGTGGCGCCAGCCCAGCGCCCGCCAGCGCGAAGCCGCCCTGGCCCGCCTGCAGATGATGAACACGCGCGAGTTCCAGGACCTGATCGAACAGGCCCTGGCCGCCGATGGCTACGCGGTGGCGCCCAGCGCACGCCCCGGCGCCGACCTGCGGCTGCTGCGCCAGGGTGCCATCACCCTGATGAGCTACCGCCGCTTCAAGGCCCACAGCCTGGGCGAGCAGCCGCTGCGCGAACTGACCAGCGCGATGCAGGCCGAAGGCGCGGCCGAGGGCATCGTGGTCAGCCTGGGACAGGCGACCGAGCAGGCCGAACAATGGGCCACGCGCCACGCCGTGCGCATCATGCCGGCCGAGGCGCTGGTGGACTGGTTGCATCAGAGCCGGCTGGTGTAGATCCTCCGGCCGGATTCGAGGATTTTTGCGCAACTTTGCAATAATTCATCGAAAGAGGAGGGTTCGGATGAAACAGCGGTTCTTGCACGCCCATCGTGCCCTGGCACAAGGCTTCTGTCGCGCCAGCGTGCCAACGATGCGCAGGGCCGGGTCAGCGCCGGCCCATCCCCGGCTCAAGACCCGATTCAAAAGCATCCTGGCCGCCATCGCCGCGCTGGCCAGCCTATCCCCCGCCTCGGCCGCCGAACCGCCCGTCTCCGAACCGCCCATCCCCGAAGCGCCATCGCAGGAGCGCCTGATCGCCCTGGAAGACGCGCTGCCGCCCCGGCTGCCAGACTGGGTCGCCACAGAGGGCCGCACGCCCAGCACCGGCGCGGAGGGGTTTGTCGGCACGGCCACGATCGCGCTGAGCTTCGATCCCAAGACGGGCGCGGCGATCGTCGACGACATCCGCTACTCCGACCCCGTTCTGGCGCCGCAGGACGGCGTGCTGCGCGCCGCGCTCGAGCGCCTGACGGCCTCACAGGCCGGCTTCGGCCAGACCCTCGCCCAACGCAGCTTCGTCTTGCGCTACCAGCACCGCCCCAGCAACCCCGACCTGGCCGAGGCCCCGCAAGACGGCCGCGCCGAATCCTCGGTCGAAGTCGTGCCGACCCCGTCGAGGCCGGTGCGCGTGAACCAGCAGGCCACGCCCGTCTATCCCGAGCTCGCCCGCCAGATCCACGCCGCGGCCCGGCTCAAGGTTCTGGTCTACATCGGCGCCGACGGCCGTGCCTACAAAACCGCCATTGCCGAGCGACAACCCACGTTCCTGCGCCTCTTCGACGCCGCCGCCCGGCAGGCCGCCATGCAATCGACCTACACCCCGGCCACCGACGCCAGCGGCCGCGCGGTGGAAGGCACGGCGCTGATGCCCTTCGATTTCAGCCTGGCCGAGGGCACCCGCCCGGCCACCTGCCAGTTGCGCATGGCGGCCGGCTATCCCGAGGACGCGCGCCGCCAGGGCATCGAAGACCGCCTGTGGCTCGCCGTTCCCGTCGACCTCGAAGGCCGCATTGACGCACGGCGCATCGCCATACTGGAGCGTGGGCAGCCCAACCTCACGCTCTTCGACGCCAGCGCGCGCGAAGCGGCCGCGCAGGCGGCCTGCACACCGGCCCAGCGGGACGGCACGCCCGTCGACGGCTGGGGCTTCGTCGCCGTGGATTACCGTCTGGCGCCCGACACCCCGCCGCGGCCGTCCCTCAACGCAACCGCCCCGGAAGAGGCCGTCTCCGGCATCGTGCTCGGCGCGCATCCCGAATATCCGGCTGCGGCCCGCCGGCTGGGCCTGCAGGGGCGGCTGACCGTCCATGTCACCTTCGACACGGCCAGCGGTGTGCCGCTGGCGACCCGCATCGTCCAGCGCTCGTCGCACCAGGCCGACGTCTTCGACGAAACCGTCAGGCGCTGGGCCATGAGCCACCGCTACCGGCCCGCCCCTCGGCGCGAAACGCCGCAAGCACCGACCCTCGCCGTCCGCTTTCCCCTGAATTTCGCGATGGACAATCCGCCGGGCACCGTCCACCAGCCCGCGCGCTGCTCGCTGGGAGGGCCGGCAACCTATCCCGAAACGGCCAGGGCCCAGGGCCGCGAAGCCCTCATGCTGGTCGTGGTCGCCGTCGACGAAAACGGCCGTCCGCGGCGGGCTGACAGCCGGATCGTCAAACGCATTCCCCATGATGCGGCAGCCTTCGACGCCAGCGCGCTCGACGCTGCGGCCGGCGCGCGCTGCCAAGCCGCCCGCTACCGTGGCAACGGCCTGGCGGACTTCGCCCTGCTCGAAGTACCGTACCGGCTGATGCCGGATGACGCGCCACCGGCATCGCCTTGAACGGCCCCGGGGCCCGTCCTGCGCCGGGCGGATCGTCAGGCCAGCGGTGGAATCAGCCGCACACCCGTCTTTTCCTGCACCTGCTCGAACGTCACGCCCGGCGCCAGTTCCACCAACCGGAGGCCTTCGGGCACGACGTCGATCACGCCCAGGTCGGTGATGATGCGGTCGACCACGCCCACGCCGGTCAGCGGCAGTGTGCATGCGGGCAGGATTTTGAGGTCGGTCGTGCCATCCTTCTTGCGCGCCACGTGTTCCATGAGCACGATGACGCGCTTGACGCCGGCCACCAGGTCCATCGCGCCGCCCATGCCCTTGACCATCTTGCCCGGGATCATCCAGTTGGCCAGGTCGCCCTTCTCACTGACCTGCATCGCCCCCAGGATGGACAGGTTGACCTTGCCGCCACGGATCATGGCGAAGCTCTCGTGGCTGCCGAAGATGGACGAGCCCTTGAGGGTGGTCACCGTCTGCTTGCCGGCGTTGATGAGGTCCGGGTCGACCTGCTCCTCGGTCGGAAAGGGGCCGATGCCCAGCATGCCGTTCTCGGACTGCAGCCAGACTTCCTTGTCGCCCGTGTAGTTGGCCACCAGCGTCGGGATGCCGATGCCCAGGTTGACGTAGAAGCCGTCCTCCAGTTCCTGCGCCGCGCGCGCGGCCATTTGGTCTTGCGTCCAGGGCATGTCAGGCTCCTTGCGTTTTCTTTTCCGTGAGGGTGCGCTTCTCGATGCGCTTCTCGGGCGTCGCGTTGAGCACCAGCCGGTGCACATAGATGCCGGGCAGGTGGATGTCGTCGGGCGCCAGTTCGCCGGTCTCGACGATGCGCTCCACCTCCACGATGCAGACCTTGCCCGCCATCGCCACGGCCGGGTTGAAGTTGCGCGCCGTCAGGTTGAAGCGCAGGTTGCCGGCCGTGTCGGCCACGTGGGCCTTGACCAGCGCCACGTCGGGCAGCAGCGCCCGCTCCAGCACATAGGTCTGGCCATCGAACTCGCGCGTTTCCTTGCCCTCGGCCACCAGCGTGCCGACGCCGGTCTTGGTGAAAAAGGCCGGGATGCCGGCGCCGCCGGCGCGCAGCTTCTCGGCCAGCGTGCCCTGGGGCGTGAACTCCAGCGCCAGCTCGCCGGCCAGGTACTGGCGCTCGAACTCCTTGTTCTCGCCCACGTAGCTGGAAATCATTTTTCGGATCTGCCGCGTGAGCAGCAGCTTGCCCAGCCCGAAGCCGTCCACGCCGGCATTGTTGGAGATGACCGTCAGCCCCTTCACGCCCGAGTCCTTGAGCGCCTCGATCAGCGCCTCCGGAATGCCGCACAGGCCAAAGCCGCCCACGCCGATCAACTGCCCATCGGCCACCACACCATCGAGCGCCGCCCGGGCGCTGGGGTACACCTTGTTCATGCGTCGTCGCCTCTCCATGACAAATGGATTGAAAGTCCCCACCCTCTGCGGATGAAAAGCCCGTGCCTACGATACTACGTAGGCAGCCGCATCATGCGACGCGTGAGTGCCCCATTCAAGGCAAAGGCCGGCTGCTCTGGTGCCATGTCCTCACACAGCTCAGCAAGCTGATGGGTCCACAAGGAAGCTAAAAGAAGGGATAGCCTGCGGTGACTGCCCTTTATTTCCACCGGATGAAGCGGGTGATAATCCAAGCAAAACATCTAACGCATCGCACCCATCATGATTTTTGTTACAGGCGGAGCCGGCTTCATCGGCTCCAACTTCGTCCTCGACTGGCTGGCCACGCATGACGAGGCGGTCGTCAATCTCGATGCGCTGACCTACGCCGGCAACCTGGAGAACCTGCGCACACTCGAAGGCGATGCGCGCCACATCTTCGTGCACGGCGACATCGGCGACAGCGCCCTGGTTGCCCGGCTGCTGGCCGAGCACCGCCCGCGCGCCGTCCTCAACTTCGCCGCCGAAAGCCACGTCGACCGCTCCATCCTGGGCCCGGCCGCCTTCGTGCAGACCAACGTCGTTGGCACCTTGAACCTGCTCGAAGCCGTGCGCGCCTACTGGAATGAACTGCCCGCCCCCGAGAAGGCCGCCTTCCGCTTCCTGCACGTCTCCACCGACGAGGTCTACGGCACCCTCGCGCCCACCGACCCGGCCTTTGCCGAAACCAATCGCTACGAGCCCAACAGCCCCTACTCGGCCAGCAAGGCCGCCTCCGACCACCTCGTGCGCGCCTGGCACCACACCTATGGCCTGCCGGTGCTCACCACCAACTGCTCCAACAACTACGGGCCTTATCACTTCCCCGAGAAGCTCATCCCGCTGATCATCGTCAACGCCCTGGCCGGCAAGCCCCTGCCCATCTACGGCGACGGCCAGCAGATCCGCGACTGGCTCTACGTCAAGGACCACTGCAGCGCCATCCGCCGCGTGCTCGAAGGCGGCACCCTGGGCGAGACCTACAACGTCGGCGGCTGGAACGAGAAGGCCAACATCGACATCGTCAAGACCGTCTGCGCCTTGCTCGACGAGTTGCGCCCGCGCGCCGACGGCCAGGGCTATGCCGAGCAAATCACCTACGTCAAGGACCGCCCCGGCCACGACCGCCGCTACGCCATCGACGCGCGCAAGCTCGAGCGCGAACTCGGCTGGAAGCCCGCCGAGACCTTCGAGACCGGCATCCGCAAGACGGTGGAGTGGTATCTGGCCAACGCCGACTGGGTGGCCCACGTGCAAAGCGGCGCCTACCGCGAGTGGGTGGACCAGCAGTACGCCGGCCGCAGCGCCGAGGCCCAGGCATGAGCCGCGCCGCGCCGCTCAAGATCCTGCTGCTGGGCAAGAACGGCCAGGTCGGCTGGGAGCTGCAGCGCGCCCTGGC
>JASGEH010000241.1:0-3202 GCA_047606565.1 Comamonas sp. | reverse complement strand
GCCGCCTGGCCGCGCGCGCCGACTGCGAACCCGACGACAGCCAGTCCCCGCAGACCTGGCTCGCCAGCGTCTGCCAGGCCCTGGCCTCCGCTGCCGCGCCCGATCCGAACGCCAGCCCGGACAGCGATTCCGACGCCGGTGCCGACGCCCGGCCCGGCACGACGACCTCCGCACCCGCCCAGCCCGGCCACCCCGCCGCCGTGTCCGGTACATCCGGTACATCCGGTGCACCGGCCTCCGCCACCGCCGTCTCGGCCGTCGCCGTCGCCACCGAAGCCGAGTCCCCATCCGCCCAATCCGTCGCCCAGCCCGCCACCTTCAACAAACGCCAGCCGCTGCCCAGCGCCTTGCGCGTCAACCGCGTGCTCAACGCGCCCGGTTCGGAGAAGGAAACCCGCCAGATCGTCCTCGGCCTGGGCGAGGCCCGCCTGGACTACGAAGCCGGCGACGCGCTGGGCGTGTGGCCCACCAACTGCCCGGCCCTGGTGGCCGACGTGCTGACCGCGCTGCGGCTGCCGTCCTCGGCGCCGGTGACGTTGCCCGAGATCGGCGAACTGCCGCTGTCGCAAGCCCTGCTGCGCCACCTGGAGATCGCCCGCATCACCCCCGACCTGCTCGGCTTCGTGCGCGAGCGCTCGGGCAGCGCGGCGCTGGCCGAGCGGCTGCAACCCGCGCACGCGCAAGACCTGCGGCAATGGCTGTGGGGCCGCCAGATCATCGACCTGCTGGAAGAGTTCCCGATCCGCCCCAGCGCCCAGGACTGGGTGAACGCGCTCAAGCGGCTGCAGCCGCGCCTGTACTCGATCGCCTCCAGCCCCAAGGCCCAGGCCGGCGAAGTCCACCTGACCGTCTCGACGGTGCGCCACGCCCACCACGGCAAGCCGCGCCACGGCGTCTGCTCGACCTTTCTGGCCGACCGCGCCGACACGGCCGAGGTGCCCGTCTTCGTGCAGAAGTCGGCCCACTTCCGCCTGCCTGCCGCCGCCGGCACGCCCATCGTCATGGTCGGCCCCGGCACCGGCGTGGCGCCATTTCGCGGCTTTCTGCACGAGCGCCGCGCGCGCGGCGACAGCGGCCGCAACTGGCTGTTCTTCGGCGAGCAGCACGCCGCCACCGACTTCTATTACCGCGACGAACTGCAGGCCATGCAGCAAGACGGCCTGCTGAGCCAGCTCAGCCTGGCTTTCTCGCGCGACCAGGAACGCAAGATCTACGTCCAGGACCGCCTGCGCGAACACGGCGCGCAGCTCTGGGCCTGGCTGCAGGACGGCGCCCACTTCTACGTCTGCGGCGACGCCAGCCGCATGGCGCGCGACGTCGACCAGGCGCTGCGCGACGTCGCCCAGCAGCACGGCGGCCTGTCGGCCGAACAGGCCGCGGCCTATGTGCGCCAGTTGGCCGCCGACAAGCGCTATGCGCGCGACGTGTACTAGCCGAACCGGGCGTCGGAGCGACGCAACAGCAAGCCCATATAACCAGAAATAATCAAAGATCCCGGACAATAGATCCCCCACCATGAGCATCAGCCCCTACATCAAGGAAATCGGACGCGGCAAGGACGGCGCGCGTCCGCTCACGCGCGAGCAGGCCACCGACTTGCTGGGGCAGGTGCTCGACGGCCAGGTCACCGACCTGGAGGTCGGCGCCTTCTGCCTGGCCATGCGCATCAAGGGCGAGACGCCCGACGAGATGGCCGGCTTCATCGACGCCGCCCGCGCCCGCATGGCGCTGATCCCGCCCTCGCCCGGCCGGCGGCCCACCGTGGTGCTGCCCAGCTACAACGGCGCGCGCAAGCTGCCGGTGCTCACGCCGCTGCTGGCGCGACTGCTGGTCGGCCAGGGCCTGCGCGTGGTCATCCACGGCGTGACCGTCGACCCCGGCCGGACCACCACCGCGCAGGTGCTGGAGGCCCTGGGCCAGCCGGTGCTGGCCGACGTGGCCGAGGTCCGCGACGACGCCGTCAACTTCCTGCCCATCGAAGTCCTCTCGCCCGCGCTGCGCCGCCTACTCGACGTGCGCCGCACGGTCGGCCTGCGCAACTCGGCGCACAGCCTGGTCAAGCTGATCAACCCCTGCGTCGAACGCGCGCTGGTGGTCGGCAGCTACACCCACCCCGAATACCGCGTCTCGATGGCGCAGACCTACGCCGTCCTGCGCGCCGACGCGCTGCTGCTGCGCGGCATCGAGGGCGAGGCGGTGGCCGACGCGCGGCGCAGCCAGCAGATCGACGCCTTCATCGAAGGCCGGCGCTACCGCCTGCAAGAGGCCCAGACCGGCCCCATCGCCAGCGTGCCCGACTGGCCCCGCGACATCGGCGCGGCCAGCATCGCCGACTACATCGTCCAGGTGCTGCGCGGCCAGCAGCCGCTGCCGCTGCCAATCCGCCAGCAGGTCCAGCAGATCCAGCGCGCCTGCGACGCCATCGCCAGCGGCGATGCCGCCGGCCTGGGTGCGGTCGGCGACACCCTGCCCCCCGACGAAGACCCCACTGTCCCCGCTCCCCCCGTGACGCCGCCGCGCGCCATCGCCCACGAGAACACGCCATGACCACCACCGCCCCCCTCACCGAACACGGACACGTCACCCTGGTCGGCGCCGGCCCCGGCGACCCGGAGCTGCTCACCCTCAAGGCGGTGCGCGCCATCGAGGCCGCCACGCTGCTGCTGGTCGACGACCTGGTCAATGACGAGATCCTGGCGCTGGCCGCGCCCAGCGCCCGCGTCATCCACGTCGGCAAGCGCGGCGGCTGCAAGTCCACGCCGCAGGCCTTCATCGAGAAGCTGATGATCACCGCCGCGCACGAAGGCGAGAACGTGGTCCGCCTCAAGGGCGGCGACCCCTTCATCTTCGGCCGTGGCGGCGAGGAAAAAGAGCACCTCGAAGCCGCCGGCGTGCGCGTGCGGGTGGTCAACGGCATCACCTCCGGCCTGGCCGCGGTGACCAGCCTGGGCATTCCGCTGACACACCGGCACCACGCCCACGGCGTGCTCTTCGTCACCGGCCACGCGCACGCGGGCGAGCCGGTCGACTGGCCGCTGCTGGCGCACACCGCCGCGCAGGCGCGCCTGACGCTGGTGATCTACATGGGCGTGAGCAACGCCGCCGACATCCAGCAGCAACTGCTCACCGGCCTGCCCGCCGACACGCCGATCGCCATCGTCAAGCGCGCCACCCTGCCCGACCAGCGCCACGCCACCAGCCG
>JASGEH010000240.1:0-3873 GCA_047606565.1 Comamonas sp. | reverse complement strand
TGGTGCCCGAACTGCAGAACCGCGGGCGATTCAAAACGGCGTATCGCGAAGGGACGCTGCGCGAGAAGCTCTTTCCCCAGGGCGCCGCGACCTTGCCCGCGAATCATCCGGGATCCCGCCATCGACGCCTGCCCCGTTGAAGAGGCCCGCGCGGACCTGGCAAATGGCCGCCCAGCCCATCGCTTGCGCGATGCCCCGATCCCCCTGGGCGACGCTTTTTCAGCATGGGGCGGTCCCCGGGACAGGATGGCTGCAAACCCATCGCCAGCCGCCGCCCGGCCCTGGCTGCGGGTACGATCCTGTGTTGACCCAGGAAAAGGCGCTTCGCGGCGCGTGCGCCAGCCGCGTTCAGGCCAGCGTCGCAGGCGCCCTGCAACTTTCGAGACCTGGGGGATTCATTCGTAGAAAACCGTCAGTTCATGAATAAAACAAAGCAAGATCAACCCCTTGCAAACGTCGACCTGTCAGGGCACACGCCCATGATGGCGCAGTACCTCGGCCTGAAGAAAGACTTTCCGGACACCCTGCTGTTCTATCGCATGGGCGATTTCTACGAGCTGTTCTGGCAGGACGCCGAGAAGGCCGCGCGGCTGCTGGACATCACACTGACCAAGCGCGGGCAGTCGGCTGGCGAGCCGGTGGTGATGGCCGGCGTGCCCTTCCACTCGGTCGAGGGCTACCTCGGCCGGCTCATCAAGATGGGCGAGTCGGTGGCAATCTGCGAACAGGTGGGCGACCCGGCGACCAGCAAGGGGCCGGTGGAGCGCAAGGTGGTGCGGGTGGTGACGCCGGGCACGCTGACCGACACCGAGCTGCTCAGCGACAAGCGCGAAAGCACGCTGCTGGCGGTCTGCCAGGGCCCGCGCAACCGCTGCGGCCTGGCCTGGCTGGCGCTGACGCAGGCCGAATTGCAGTTGGCCGAATGCGGCGCCGACGAGCTGGAGGGCTGGATCGCGCGCATCGCGCCGTCGGAGCTGCTGTACGGCGCCGACGTGACCGACGCCTTCGAGGCGCGCCTGAAGGCCGCGCGCGGCCAGCACGGTTTCTCGCTGACGCCGCGCCCGGCCTGGCAGTTCGACGGCGAGCTGGGCGAGCGCAAGCTCAAGGAGCAGTTGGGCGCGGCCAGCCTGCAGGCCTGGAGCGCCGACGGCCTGCCCGGTGCCCACGCGGCGGCCTCGGGCCTGCTGGCCTATGCCGAACACACCCAGGGCCGCGCGCTCTCCCACGTCAACGCGCTGCGCGTGCAGCGCGGCGGCGAGCTGATCGACCTGCCGCTGACCACCCGGCGCAACCTGGAGCTGGTGCAGACGCTGCGCGGCGAGGACGCGCCCACGCTACTGTCGCTGCTCGACACCTGCGGCACCAGCATGGGCAGCCGGCTGCTGCGCCGCTGGCTGCTAGAGCCGCCGCGCGACCGCCAGCCGGCCCGCGAGCGGCTGGCCTCCATCGCCGCGCTGCGCGGCAGCGGCGCGGTCGCGCCCTGGCAGTTGCTGCGCGCGCAGCTCAAGCACAGCAGCGACGTCGAGCGCATCAGCGCGCGCATTGCCTTGCGCCAGGCGCGCCCACGCGAACTGGTGGCGCTGCGGCTGACCTTGCAGAAGATGGCGCAACTCAGCCAGTTGGCCAACGGCGTGTCGCCGCAACTGACGGAACTGGCGCAGGCGCTGCTGGTGCCGCCCGCCTGCGTCGACCTGCTGCGCCAGGCACTGCTGGAGGAGCCGGCCGCGCTGGTGCGCGATGGCGGCGTGATGGCCTCGGGCTACGACACGCAGCTCGACGAGCTGCGCGGCATCCGCGACAACTGCGACGCCTTCCTGCTCGACCTGGAAACCCGCGAGAAGGCGCGCACCGGCATTGCCAACCTGCGCGTGCAGTACAACAAGGTGCACGGTTTCTACATCGAGGTCACGCAGGGCCAGGCCAGCAAGGTGCCCGACGACTACCGGCGCCGCCAGACGCTGAAGAACGCCGAGCGCTTCATCACGCCCGAGCTCAAGGCTTTCGAGGACAAGGCGCTGTCGGCCCAGGAGCGTGCGCTGGCGCGCGAGAAGCTGCTCTACGAGGCGCTGCTCGACCAGTTGCAGGCCCACGTCGCGGCGCTGGGGCGCTGCGCGCAGGCGCTGGCCACCATCGACGTGCTGGCCACGCTGGCCGAGCGCTCGGCCACGCTGGGCTGGAGCCGGCCCGAATTCACCGCCGCGCCGGGCATCGAGATCCGGCGCGGCCGCCACCCGGTGGTGGAGGCGCGGCTGGCCGAGACCGGCGGCGGCGCCTTCATCGCCAACGACACCGCGCTGGCCGGAAAGCAGCGCATGCAGATCATCACCGGCCCCAACATGGGCGGTAAATCGACCTATATGCGGCAGGTCGCGCTGATCACGCTGCTGGCCTGCATCGGCAGCTACGTGCCGGCCGAGTCGTGCACGCTGGGGCCGATCGACGCCATCCACACCCGCATCGGCGCGGCCGACGACCTGGCCAACGCACAGTCCACCTTCATGCTGGAGATGACCGAGGCCGCGCAGATCCTGCACGCCGCCACGCCGCATTCGCTGGTGCTGATGGACGAAATCGGCCGCGGCACCTCGACCTTCGACGGCCTGGCGCTGGCCGCCGGCATCGCCGCGCACCTGCACGACAAGACCCAGGCCTTCACGCTGTTCGCCACCCACTACTTCGAGCTGACCGATTTCCCGGCGCGCCACCACGCCGCCCTCAACGTGCACGTCAGCGCCGTGCAGGGCAGCGGCAAGGGCGCGGGCGACATCGTCTTCCTGCACGAGATCCAGCCCGGCCCGGCCAGCCAGAGCTACGGCATCCAGGTGGCGCGGCTGGCCGGCATGCCCGCCGGCGTCCTCCACCACGCGCGCCACGCGCTGGCCGCGCTGGAGGGCCAGCAGAACGAGGCACAGTTGCAGGTCGACCTGTTCGCGCCGCCACCGGCCGCGCAGCAGGCCGCGCCCAGCGCGGTCGAGGTGGCGCTGGCGCGCATCGACCCCGACGCGCTGACGCCGCGCGAAGCGCTCGATGCGCTCTACGCGCTCAAAGGCATCGCAGACATCGCAGGCATCGCACAATAGGCCTGACACTTCTCCCGCCAACCACCGCCACCGCACCCATCATGACTTACTGCGTCGCCATCAAGCTCAACGCCGGGCTGGTCTTCCTGTCGGACTCGCGCACCAACGCCGGGCTCGACCAGGTCAGCACCTTCCGCAAGATGATCGTCTACGAGAAACCCGGCGACCGCTTCATGGTGCTGCTGTCGGCCGGCAACCTGTCGATCTCGCAGTCGGTGCGCGAGCTGCTGCAGATCGAGCAGGTGCGCAACCACCTCGACGAGGATGCGCCGCCCATCACCATCTGGAACGCCACCAGCATGTTCGACGCCACCCGCGTGCTCGGCGCCACCGTGCGCCGGGTCTACGACCGCGACGCGGCGGCGCTCAAGCGCTCGGGCGTGGACTTCACGGCCTCCTTCATCCTGGGCGGCCAGATCAAGGGCGAGAAGATGCGGCTGTTCCAGGTCTACTCGGCCGGCAACTTCATCGAGGCCACCGCCGAGACGCCCTACTTCCAGATCGGCGAGTCCAAGTACGGCAAGCCCGTGCTCGACCGCGTGCTCACCCCCGACACCCCGCTGGAAGAAGCCACCAAGTGCGCGCTGGTGTCGATGGACTCCACGCTCAAGTCCAACCTCTCGGTCGGCCTGCCGCTGGACCTCGCCATCTACACCGCCGGGCAGTTGCAAAGCGACGAGGTGGTCTGCATCGACGAGCACAACCCCTACTTCCGCATGCTGCACGGCAGTTGGGGCGACAAGCTGCGCGAGGCCTTCGACAGCATCGCCAACCCGGACTGGTCGAGCCCCGA
>JASGEH010000239.1:0-9259 GCA_047606565.1 Comamonas sp. | reverse complement strand
GTTGCGGCCGTAGACCAGCGCCACGCCGGTGGCGACGGTGGCGAAGCACTTGAGCCAGTTGCCCATGGGGTCGCTGACCACCATGTTGCCCCAGCCGTAGATGACATCGCCGCTGGCGGCGTAATAGGCCTGCAGGATGGCGACGACCACCAGCGACACCAGCGTCAGCGCGTAGGTGGGGGTGCGCTTGCGGCCGGTGACGCTCAGGTCCACGAGCAGGATCACACAGGCCATCACGAGCAAAAGCAGATCGGGATAGATCGCGATCCAGCTGAGTTGATCAAGCATTGGTTTCTCTCTAGTCTTCTTTCGGCGGCGGGCCGGCTCAGTTCAGCTTGGACAGCGCGACGTGGCGCAGCAGCTCGACGATGGACGGGTTCATGATGTCGGTCAGCGGCTTGGGATAGACGCCCAGCCAGATCACCGGCACCGCCAGCATCGCCAGCATCAGGAATTCGCGCGCGCTCAGGTCGGGCAGCGCGCGCACCTTGTCGCTCGCCACCGGGCCGAGGTAGACGCGCTTGAACATCCACAGCGTGTAGCCAGCGCCGAAGATCAGCGCCGAGGCGGCCGCCAGGCCGACCCAGAAGTTGTACTTGACGCCCGCCAGGATCACCATCCACTCGCCCAGGAAGCCGGCGGTGCCCGGCAGGCCGGCGTTGGCCATGAAGAACAGCAGCGCGAAGGCGGCGAATTTGGGCATCACGTTGATGACGCCGCCGTAGTCGGCGATCTCGCGCGAGTGCAGGCGGTCGTAGAGCACGCCGATGCACAGGAACATGGCGGCCGAGACGAAGCCGTGCGCCACCATCTGGATCAGCGCGCCGGCCATGCCCAGCTCGACGAACAGGAAGATGCCCAGGCTGACGAAGCCCATGTGCGCGACCGACGAATAGGCCACCAGCTTCTTCATGTCCTGCTGCACCAGCGCCACCAAGCCGATGTAGATCACGGCGATCAGCGAGAAGGCGATCATCAGCCACGACCAGTGGTGGGCGGCGTCAGGCGCGATCGGCAGCGAGAAGCGGATGAAGCCGTAGGCGCCGAGCTTGAGCATGATGGCCGCCAGGTCGGCCGAGCCGCCGGTCGGCGCCTCGACGTGGACGTCGGGCAGCCAGGTGTGCACCGGCCACATCGGGATCTTGACCGAGAAGGCCGCGAAGAAGGCGAAGAACAGCAGCGTCTGCTCGGTCATCGACAGCGGCAGCGCGTACCAGTCGCGGATGTCGAAGCTGCCCGAGACGTTGTACAGGTAGACCAGCGCCACCAGCATCAGCAGCGAGCCCAGCAGCGTGTACAGGAAGAACTTGAAGGCGGCGTAGATGCGGCGCGGCCCGCCCCAGATGCCGATGATGAGGTACATCGGGATCAGCGTGGCTTCGAAGAAGATGTAGAACAGCATGCCGTCCATGGCGCAGAACACGCCGATCATCAGCCCCGAGAGCACCAGGAAGGAACCGTAGTACTGGTTGACGCGGATCTTGATGACGTCCCAGCTGGCGATCACCACCACCACGGTCACGAAGGCGGTGAGCGGCACGAACCAGAACGAGATGCCGTCGATGCCCAGGTGGTAGTTGACGTGGATGGCGGAAATCCACGGCACGAACTCGACGAACTGCATCTCCGCCGTTCCCATGTGGAAACCGGGGTACAGCGGCACGGTGATGGCCAGGCCCAGCAGCGACCCGATCAGCGCCAGCCAGCGCACGAGGTTCTGCTGGTCCGACCGGCCAAACGCGATCAGACCGGCGCCGAAGACGATCGGCACCCAAATGGCAAGGCTCAACAAACCCATTCTTCTTTTCTCCTCAAGCGTTGAGCCACAGGGTGAACATCGGCCAGCTGACGAACCAGGTCAGCAGGATCAGCAGCCCCGCGATCATCGCCAGCGCATAGTGGTAGATGTAGCCCGACTGGAACCAGCGCACGATGCCCGAGAACCAGCCCACCAGACGCCACGAGCCGTTGACCACGAAGCCGTCGATCAGCGCCTGGTCGGCGCCCTTCCACAGGCCGCGGCCCAGCAGGCGCGCGCCGGCGGCCACCACGTTCTCGTTGATCCAGTCCATGTAGTACTTGTTTTCCAGCAACCGGTAGAGCGGCCCGCTGGCGCGCTTGACGGCCACCGGCACGGCCGGGTTGACCTGGTACATGTACCAGGCCAGCGCCACGCCCGCCACCGCCAGCCACAGCGGCGCGGTGGTCAGCGCGTGCAGCGCCATCGCGCCCGGGCCGTGGATGGCCTCGCGCAGTTCGGCCATGGCCGGGTGGCGCGCGAGGTCGACGAAGATCACGTTCTCGAAGAACGAGCCGAACAGCATCGGCATGAGCGTGAAGAAGCCCACCAGCACCGACGGGATCGCCAGCAGCACCAGCGGCAGCGTCACCACCCAGGGCGACTCGTGCGGCTTGCCGCCGCCGTGGCCGTGGCCATGGGCGTCGCCGTGGTGATGGGCCTCCGGGTTCTGGTCGTAGCGCTCGGGGCCGTGGAAGACCAGGAAATACAGCCGGAACGAATAGAAGGCCGTGATGAAGACGCCGGCCAGCACCGCGAACGAGGCGAAGCCCGCCGCCGGCAGGTGGCTGGCGTGCACCGCCTCGATGATGGCGTCCTTGGAGTAGAAGCCCGAGAACAGTGGCATCCCGATCAGCGCCAGCGAGGCCAGCAGAAAGGTGATCCAGGTGATCGGCATGTACTTGCGCACGCCACCCATCCAGCGGATGTCCTGGTTGTGGTGCAGGCCCATGATGACCGAGCCCGCGCCCAGGAACAGCAGCGCCTTGAAGAAGGCGTGCGTCATCAGGTGGAACACCGCCGCCGAATAGGCCGAGGCGCCCAGCGCCACCGTCATGTAGCCCAGTTGCGAGAGCGTCGAATAGGCCACCACGCGCTTGATGTCGTTCTGGATGATGCCCAGCAAGCCCATGAACAGCGCGGTGATGGCGCCGATGATGAGGATGAAGTTGAGCGCCGCGTCCGACAGCTCGTACAGCGGCGAAAAGCGCGCCACCATGAAGATGCCGGCCGTCACCATGGTGGCGGCGTGGATCAGCGCCGAGATCGGCGTCGGGCCTTCCATCGAATCCGGCAGCCAGATGTGCAGCGGGAACTGGGCCGACTTGCCCATGGCACCGATGAACAGGCAGATGCAGATTACCGTCACCAGCATCCAGTCGGTGCCCGGCAGGGTCTGCTGCGACAACGCGGCGCCTTGCGCGAACACCTCGTTGTAGTTGAGCGAGCCGGTGTAGGCGGCCAGCAGGCCGATGCCCAGGATGAAGCCGAAGTCGCCGACGCGGTTGATCAGGAAGGCCTTGAGGTTGGCGAACACCGCGCTCGGCCGGTTGAACCAGAAACCGATCAGCAAGTAGGACACCAGCCCCACCGCCTCCCAGCCGAAGAACAGCTGCAGCATGTTGTTGCTCATGACGAGCATCAGCATGGAGAAGGTGAACAGCGAGATGTAGGCGAAGAAGCGGTCGTAGCCCGGGTCTTCCTCCATGTAGCCGATGGTGTAGATGTGCACCATGAGCGAGACGAAGGTGACCACCACCATCATCATGGCCGTCAGGCTGTCAACCAGGAAGCCGATCTCCATGCGCAGGTCGCCGGCCACCATCCAGGTGTAGAGCGTCTGGTTGAAATGGGCGCCCTCCACCGCCACGCTGTAGAGCGTGAAGGCGGAGATCACGAAGGCCACGAAGACCCCGAGGATGGTGATGGCGCGGCTGGCGCGCCGGCCGATGAGGTTGCCGCCCAGCGCGGTGCCGAACACGCCGGCGACGATGGCGCCGACCAGCGGCGCCAGCGGCACCGCCAGCAGCGAGCTTGCGGAAAGGGTAGTGCTCATGGTGATGTCAGCCCTTCAGCGTGTCGAGCTGATCGACGTTGATCGTGGAACGGTTGCGGAACAGCTGGACCAGGATCGCCAGGCCGATGGCCGATTCGGCCGCCGCCACCGTCAGGATGAAGAACACGAACACCTGTCCGTGCATGTCGCCCAGGTAGTGCGAGAAGGCCACGAAGTTCATGTTGACGGCCAGCAGCATCAGCTCGATGGCCATCAGCAGCACGATCAGGTTCTTGCGGTTGAGGAAGATGCCGACCACCGAGATCGCGAACAGGATCGCGCCCAGCGTCAGGAAGTGGCCCAGTGTCAGCGACGTCATGCTTTCTTCTCCTCGGTGGCCTCGCCGGCCTCGGCCGGCGCAACCGGCGGCTGTGCGGCGCCGGTCACCGGCACCTTGACCACCCGCACGCGGTCGCGGGCACGCACGTGCACCTGCCGCGTCGGGCTCACGTGCTTGCTGTCCTTGCGCTCGCGCAGCGTCAGCGCGATGGCGGCGATCATGCCCACCAGCAGGATCAGCGCTGCCACTTCGAGCGGGTACAGGTACTCGGTGTAGAGCAGCTTGCCCAGCTCCTTGGTGTTGGAATATTGCGCGGCGGCCTCGGCCGTCAGCGGCGCGGGTGCCGACAGCGGGCTGAAGGTCAGCACCAGCACCAGCGCCAGCTCCAGCGCGATCAGCCCGCCGACCACGGCGGCCAGCGGGAAATGCTTCCAGAAGCCGACCCGTAGCGCCTCGAAATTGAGGTCGAGCATCATCACCACGAACAGGAACAGCACCATGACCGCGCCCAGGTAGACCAGCACCAGCGTGATCGCCAGGAACTCAGCCTTCAGCAGGAACCACACAGCCGAGGCCTGCGAGAACGCCAGCATCAGGAACAGCACGGCGTGCACCGGGTTGCGCGCCGTCACGACCCGGAACGCGGCGAACAGCAGCACCGCCGAGAACAGGTAAAAGAAACCGGTTTGAACATCCATGGGAGGGTCTTTTCGAGAACCACGCGCGCCGTCGGCCACGGCGTCGGGCGGCGGTGTTAGCGGTATTTGGCGTCCGCGGCCTTGCTGGCGGCGATTTCTTTTTCGTAACGGTCGCCCACGGCCAGCAGCATCGGCTTGGTGAAGTACAGGTCGCCGCGCTTTTCGCCGTGGTATTCGAAGATGTGGGTCTCGACGATGGAGTCCACCGGGCAGCTTTCCTCGCAGAAGCCGCAGAAGATGCACTTGGTCAGGTCGATGTCGTAGCGCGTGGTGCGGCGCGTGCCGTCGTCGCGCACGTCGGACTCGATGGTGATGGCCAGGGCCGGGCAGACCGCCTCGCACAGCTTGCAGGCGATGCAGCGCTCCTCACCGTTTTCATAGCGGCGCAGCGCGTGCAGGCCGCGAAAACGCGGCGACAGCGGCGTCTTTTCCTCGGGGAACTGGACCGTCACCTTGCGGCGGAACATGTACTTGCCGGTCAGGGCCATGCCCTTGACCAGTTCGGTCAGCAGAAAGCTCTGGATGAAGTCCTTGAACGAGAAGGACGGCCGGGATTTGGGCGGGGTCAGTACAGCGGACATCGTGGGTGCTCCTCTGTTTTATTGGGGATGCCAGATGTTCCAGGGCGAGACCATCCAGCCCGCGACCACGACCAGCCAGATCAGGGTCACGGGGATGAAGATCTTCCAGCCCAGGCGCATGATCTGGTCGTAGCGGAAGCGCGGGAAAGTGGCCCGGATCCAGATGAAGCAGGAGACGGCGAAGAAGGTTTTGGCCGCCAGCCAGATCCAGCCCGGGATGAAGTCGAGCGCGGCAATCGGCGAGAGCCAGCCGCCCAAAAACATCAGCACGGCCAGGATGGACACCAGCCACATCGCGGCGTATTCGGCCAGGAAGAAGATGGCAAAACCCATGCCCGAGTACTCGACCATGTGGCCGGCCACGATCTCGGCCTCGCCTTCGACCACGTCGAAGGGGTGGCGGTTGGTTTCGGCCACGCCCGAGATCAGGTAGACCACGAACAGCGGCAGCAGCGGCAGCCAGTTCCACGACAGGAAGTTCAGCCCCCAGTCGGCGGCCAGGCCCCGGGCCTGCGAGGCCACGATGTCGCCCAGGCTCAGGCTGCCGGTCACCATGATGACCGCCAGGAAGCAAAAGCCCATGGCGATTTCGTAGCTGACCATCTGGGCCGAGGCCCGCAGCGCGCCCAGGAAGGCGTACTTCGAGTTGGAGGCCCAGCCGGCGATGATGACGCCATAGACCTCGATCGAGGTCAGCGCCATGATCAGCAGCAGGCCGGCGTTGACGTTGGCGATCACCGCGTCGGGCCCGAACGGCACCGCCGCCCAGGCCGCCAGCACCGGCATGATGGCCATGATGGGCGCGATGCGGAACAGCCCCTTGCTCGCCGCGGTCGGGTTGATCAGTTCCTTGGTCAGCAGCTTGAGCGCATCGGCGATGGGCTGCAGCAGGCCCAGCGGGCCGACCCGGTTGGGGCCGTGGCGCACCTGGATGAAACCCAGCAGCTTGCGCTCCCACAGCGTCAGGTAGGCCACCGCCAGCAGCAGCGGAACCAGCACGACGATGATCTTGAGCAGGCTCCAGATCACCGGCCAGGCCAGACCCGTCCACCAATAGCCTGCCGCCAGGCCATGGCCCCCGTTGTACAGCGCGTCGATCATGCGACGACCTCCTGATCTTCGCCCGCGTGCGCTTCAGCGTCCGGGGTCTCGGCCTCGGTCCACGGACGACCCTGGCGGCCATCGGCCGTCAGCTGCAGCGCCGGCGCGCGGCGCACGATGCCGTCGAGCTGGTAGATGGCCGCGCTGCACGGCACGCCGGCCGGCGGCAGGTCGAGCCGGATCGGCGCGGCCGTGGCGTTGGACAGGCGCGCCGCGATGTCGCCGGGCACGGCCACGGCGCGCACGTCGTCGATGGTTTCCTGCGAGAAGCCGGGCAGGCCCAGCATGTCGCCCAGCACGCGCAACACCTTCCAGCCCGGGCGGGTCTCGCCCAGCGGCCGCACCACGCCATGGAAGCTCTGGACACGGCCCTCGGCATTGACAAAGGTGCCCGCCGTCTCGGTGAACGGCGAGATCGGCAGGATCGCATCGCACAGGTCGAGATTGGCGCGGAAGGGACTGAAGCTGACCACCATGTCGGCCGAAGCCAGCCCGGCGCGGGCCTGTTCGCCCGCGGCCGAGTCGAACACCGGCTCGTTGTTGAGCAGCAGCACGGCCTTGAGGCCGCCCGCCAGCATCTGCGCGGCGTCGAGGCCACCCTCGCCCGGCTCGGCGCCGGCCAGTTGCGCGCCCACGGTGTTGGCGGCCTCGGTCAGGTAGCCAAAGCTCGCGCCGGTCTGCGCGGCAATCCACTGGGCCAGCGCCAACAGCGTCTCAGCATGGGCATGGTGGGCGGCAGCGTTGCCCAGCAGAATGGCCTTGTGCTCGCCCGCCAGCAGGCCCTGGGCCACGCGCTGCGCAGCTTCCGTGGATTCGGCAGCGACAGGCGCCTCGATCCCCTGGGCCTGGGCGACGGCCGCGGCCACACCCGCCAGCGCGGCGGCCCAGCCGCCGGCGTCTGCCAGCAGCGTGTGCGCCACCGGCAGCGCCCAGTCGTATTCGACCGCGTTGAGGGCATAGACCCGCGCGCCCTTGCGGGCCGCCTGGCGCAGACGCTGCGCGAACAACGGATGGTCCTTGCGCAGGTCGGAGCCGATCACCAGCGCGGCCTGCAGGTTGGAGAGCGACGCGATGTCGCGGCCCAGCCAGCGCACGCCCCGGGACTTGGCGAATGCGGCGTGGCGCAGGCGGTGGTCGATGTTCTCGCTGCCCAGACCGCGCACCAGGGCGCCGGCCAGATGCAGCTCTTCGAGCGTGCTGTGCGGGCTGACCAGCGCACCGATGGCCTGGGCACCGTACTTGGACTTGATCTGCTGGAGGCCGTTGGCCACGTATTCGAGCGCGGTGGCCCAGTCGACCTCGACCCATGCGCCGCCCTGCTTGAGCAGCGGGCGGGTCAGGCGGTCGGGGCCGTTGAGGGCTTCGTAGGAGAAGCGGTCGCGGTCGGCAATCCAGCACTCGTTGACCGCTTCGTTTTCGAGCGGCACCACGCGCATGACCTTGTGGTTCTTGACCTGCACGATCAGGTTGGCACCGGTCGAGTCATGCGGGCTGACCGATTTGCGGCGCGACAGCTCCCAGGTGCGGGCGCTGTAGCGGAAGGGCTTGCTGGTGAGCGCGCCGACAGGGCAGATGTCGATCATGTTGCCCGACAGCTCCGAATCCACGGTCTCGCCGGCCACGGTGGTGATCTCGGAGTGCTCGCCACGGTTGATCATGCCCAGCTCCATCACGCCGGCGACTTCCTCGCCAAAGCGCACGCAGCGGGTGCAGTGGATGCAGCGCGTCATCTCCTCCATGGAGATCAGCGGGCCGACGTCCTTGTGGAAGACCACTCGCTTTTCTTCACCATAACGCGAGGACGACTGGCCGTAGCCCACCGCCAGATCCTGCAGCTGGCACTCGCCGCCCTGGTCGCAGATGGGGCAGTCCAGCGGGTGGTTGATGAGCAGGAACTCCATCACGGCCTGCTGCGCCTTGATCGCCTTGTCGCTCTTGGTGCGCACGACCATGCCCTGCGTGACGGGCGTGGCGCAGGCCGGCACCGCCTTGGGCGCCTTCTCCACGTCCACCAGGCACATGCGACAGTTGGCCGCGATGGAGAGCTTGCGGTGGTAGCAGAAGTGCGGGATGAAGGTCCCGGCCTTCTCGGCCGCATGCATCACCATGCTGCCTTCCTGGATGTCGACTTTCTTGCCGTCGATTTCGATTTCGATCATGCGTGTCTACCTCCGCCTCAAGCCTGACCCGCGGGCACCGGGGCCGGCTGGATCAGCGCTTCGAATTCGTGGCGGTAATGCTTGAGCATGCCGCGCACCGGCATGGCCGCGGCATCGCCCAGCGCGCAAATGGTGCGCCCCATGATGTTGCCGGCGACCGAGTCCAGCAAGTCGAGGTCCTGCGGGCGGCCCTGACCGCGCCAGATGCGGTCGACCACGCGCCACAGCCAGCCCGTGCCCTCGCGGCACGGCGTGCACTGGCCGCAGGATTCGTGCTGGTAGAAATACGACAGGCGCAGCAGGCTCTCGACCATGTTGCGCGTCTCGTCCATGACGATCACGGCACCCGAGCCCAGCATGGAGCCGGCCTTGGCGATGGCGTCGTAGTCCATCGTGATGCCCATGATGATGTCGGCCGGCAGCACCGGCGACGACGAGCCGCCCGGAATCACCGCCTTGAGCCGGCGCCCGCCCTTGACGCCGCCGGCCAGCTCCAGCAGCTTGGCGAACGGCGTGCCCAGCGGGATTTCGTAGTTGCCCGGCAGCTCCACGTCGCCGCTGACCGAGAAGATCTTGGTGCCGCCGT
>JASGEH010000238.1:0-13652 GCA_047606565.1 Comamonas sp. | reverse complement strand
CCGATTCTAGGGCCGCCGGCCCAGCCGCCGCACCACGTAGACCAGGGTGGCGAAGGGCCACAGCCAACCCACCCACTGCGCCAGGCCGTTGAAGTGGATGAACTGGCCGCGCTCCCAGACCTGGAGCGTCTCGGCCAGATAGGGACTGGTGGGCGCCTGGTTGACGATGGCCAGGTGCAGGGCGGTGGCCAGCAGCAGCCCAACCAGGCAGGCGCGGCGCGACAGCCCGGACAGGGCCACCGCGGCCATCAGCGCCAGGGCGATGCCGACCAGCGTGGTGCGGGTCATCCAGACCTCGAAGGCCGCCGGCCCGTAGCTCAGCGCCGACGACAGCGCCAGCACCAGCACACCCACGACCACCACCAGCGGCATCAGCACGAGGCGCTGCAGCCAGGACCGCACGATGCTGTAGCCCAGCAGCATGGGCAGCAGCAGCCCCAGCCCGCTGCCGATGGCCTGCGTCAGGCGCGTCAGCGGCTCCAGGTCGATGCGCGCCAGCGGGAACCAGTCGGCATAGGCGGTGCCCTGGACCCCGCCGGCCAGCGTCATGCTCAGCCGCTCGAATACCTGGCCGACGCCGAAGGGCACCGCCGCCGGAAACAGCAGCGCGGCCGGCCACAGCGCCATCAGGCTGAGCACGCCGCGCGCATCGGCATCGAACCAGCGCTGGCGAAAGCGCCCCCACAGCGCCAGCACGCCGCAGCGGCGCAGGCCCTCGGCCAGGCCCGCGCCCAAGGCCGCACCCAGGGTGTTGAGCGCCCAGTCCAGGTTGGACGACACCCGCTGCGGCAGGTAGTTCTGCAGGAACTCCATGCCCAGCGACAGCAGCGACGCCGCCAGCACCACCGCCAGCGCAGGCCCCAGGCTCCAGCGGGCGCAGCGCTGCAGCCCCACGGCCAGCAGCAGGCCCAGCGGCATATAGCCCAGCACGTTGAAGATCAGGTCCGACGCCAGCCAGTAGCGCGGCCAGCCTTCAGTCAGGAAGCCCAGCGGCGGCACGCCCAGGTCGGTCCAGCCGCCAAACGGATAAAGGCTGGCATAGACGATCAGCACCACATAGGCCAGCCCCAGCGTCAGTGCCGCGCTGCGGGTGGGCCGCAACGCTTGGCCGCCGGGGGCGGTGGCGGGGTCGGACTGAAAATTCGGCGACATGGCCGCACAGTTTAGGGATAAGAACGGGTTCCAAGCGCGGCGGCAGACGGACTCGCCCGTCAGAACTTCAGACGCCGTAGGCCTGCCGGTAGGCCTGCACGCGCGCATGGTGCTGCTGCACCTGGCCGTCGGCGCTGGCGGCCAGGTAGCTCAGCAAATCCTCCAGCCGGGCGATGGTGCAGACCTGCAGGCCGAGCTGGTCGCGCACGTACTGCACCGCGCTGTGCGGCACGTCGCGGCCGTTCTCGGTGGCTTTTTCCTGGCGGTCCAGCGCGATCGCCACGGCGTGCGGCGTGGCGCCCGCCGCCCGGATCAGCGCGATCGACTCGCGTGCGGCGGTGCCAGCCGACATCACGTCGTCGACGATCAGCACCCGCCCGCGCACCGGCGCGCCCACCAGCGTGCCGCCCTCGCCGTGGTCCTTGGCCTCTTTGCGGTTGTAGGCGAAGGGCACGTTGCGGCCCGCGCGGGCAAGCTCGACGGCGACCGTCGCCGCCAGCGGGATGCCCTTGTAGGCCGGCCCGAAAATCATGTCAAACTCCACGCCCGAATTCACGATGGCCTGGGCGTAGAAGGCCGCCAGCCGGGCCAGCTTGGCGCCGTCGTCGAACAGGCCGGCGTTGAAGAAATACGGGCTCAGGCGGCCCGCCTTGGTCTTGAATTCGCCAAAGCGCAGCACGCCGCTTTCCACGGCGAACTGCACGAAATCCTGTGCCAGACGGTCTTGCGCCGCTGGCTCTGCTTTAACCGACATGGGGAAATCCTTGTTCAAACTGATCAGCCTCAACCTCAACGGCATCCGCTCGGCAACCAGCAAGGGCCTGGCGGAGTGGGTGACCCAGACGCGGCCCGATTGTATTTGCGTGCAGGAACTCAAGGCCCAGGGCGCTGACATCGCGGGGCGCTTCGAGGAAATCGCCGCGCCCGACTGGGCCATGAAGGGCCACTTCCACTACGCCGCCAAGAAGGGCTACAGCGGCGTCGGCATCTACACCCGCCACGAGCCCAGCGACGTACGCGCGGGCTACGGCAACCCCGAGTTCGACGACGAGGGCCGCTACGTGGAGCTGCGCTTCGACACGCCCAGCCGCAAGCTCTCCATCATCAGTTGCTACTTCCCCAGCGGCAGCTCGGGCGACGAGCGCCAGAGCGCCAAGTACCGCTTCCTCGACAGCATTCTTCCGCACCTGCACACGCTGCGCAGCGACCGCGAAGTCATCCTGTGCGGCGACATCAACATCGCGCACAAGGAGCAGGACCTCAAGAACTGGAAGGGCAACCTCAAGAACAGCGGCTTCCTGCCCGAGGAGCGCGCCTGGCTCACGCGCATGCTGGCCGAGGCCGACATGGTCGACGTCTACCGCGCCCTGCACCCCGACACCACCGCCGAGGCCTACACTTGGTGGAGCAACCGCGGCCAGGCCTGGGCCAAGAACGTGGGCTGGCGCATCGACTACCAGCTCGCCACCCCGGCCCTGGCGGCGCTGGCGCGCCACACCTCGATCTGGAAGGACAGCCGCTTTTCCGACCATGCGCCGCTGTGCGTGGATTACGACTTCAGCCTTTGAGCGTTCAGCCCTCATCGCCATTGCTGCGAGGAATGGGCGCCACCCTCACCAGTTCATCAGGGCGGCAACCCACTGAACGCTAACGCGTCAGGCCACGGTATCCGCCCGCTTCGCTTCGTCCAGAAAAGGTCAAGGAGAGTCTCGGCTCGAATGGCTTGAGGCCGCCCAAACGGGGAGGAACATACCTTACGGCACCGGCATGTCTGGGTCGGCACGAGCAACAGCGCCATCCACGCCATCAACGGATGGAGGCTTTGGCTCTACAAAATTTCCAAATGGTTCATCGTGCAGAAATAACCATACATTATTATATATTTCTCGGTGTAACTAATTCCTATGACAAGCCATCCGAAGTGGCGCCAACATTTCTCAAGCAGGCCATGGGCACTCTGGTTCAGCAGAACGACGCATGCATTGGATCGTTTCACAACCTCTGATGCGTAACCGCTCCTCCGAACGCTCCCCCTCCGCTTCGACGCCCGTCGCTCAGACCATGCCACCGCTCCATGACTCTTCACATCCGGAAACCCGGAAGCCACGACACGCGGTTGCTCAAGATCATCTGCTCAGCATGTCCATGGTGCATCAATCACCATTCTTCATTCTGGGAGCCACGACACGCGATGATCGCAAGCGCATTATTGAGCTGGCCGAAGAGCATTCGCAAAAATGGGATCATGAGATTTATCGGAAAGCACGCACCGACCTGATCCATCTGCGCACCCGCTTGAGCGCGGAAATTGCCTGGCTGCCCGGCGTTCCCCCGCAGAGAGCTTCTCAACTGTTTGACGAGCTCCTTCAAGACTCCAGCATCATCTGGAAAGCACAAGGATTGCCCACGCTTGCGCACCTGAATATCATTGCCGCGACATTCCAGATCATTCGTGAAGACCACCATACCGTGGATTTGTCCGAACTCATTCAGGAAATGGCCTACCTGGTCGATAAGCTCCATCCACAGGACGTGCTACGAGACATTAACGAAGACCGATCCTTATCCGGTTTCCCACCGGTACGCTCACTCGATCAGGTTGAAGCCAAATTGACGCAGCGCAAGCGATACTATCTTGAATCCATCAAAGATGCACTCGATAGACTATCGTCACCAATGCGCATTCACGTGATGACCGAGGCGGTGGAAACCGTCACCTCCGGTGGAAAGCATCACGCACCGAAGCTGATCGATGACCTTGTGGACCTCTACGAGGCTGAAACCCTGGATGTTCTGCAGACCGAGGCCGAGAACATCCACCAGCTCATCAAAGCCGCCAGAGCGCATGCGAGCTCCGGTGAGCGCACCCTCGATCTCTGCGTCGAAAAACTCGAAACCGCCGCTCGCGGTTGGGGCAAGATTGCACAGCCGATCCAGCTCAGAGCGAAGGCACGTGGCATCGATCACGAAGCGAGCCTCAACCTGGCCTACGCCATCCGCAGCCTCGCCATCGACCTGTTCAACAAGCAGGACCTGCTCGCTCATTCTCAACGGCTGACCATGCTGCTTCAGGAGGTCTTCTCTAAGGTGCCTGAAATCTCGGATCGGGCCCAAGAGGATGCCAATGCGCTGGCAGAAATCTTCCTGCAACGCAAGCAGGCCGCCGCGCGCCGGAACAGCTGGGCACACGAGACCACTTATCAGACCCGGATTGGGGTCTTGTTCAAGGACGCCTTGAGCATTTCGCCTGAAGGCATTTCCTGGAAAGGCCAGAACTTTCCGCTGGACTCGATCACGCGCGTTCGTTGGGGCGGCGTGAGCCGTTCCGTCAACGGTATTCCGATAGGGTCCACCTACACGATTGCATTCGGCGACCGGCATTCCGAGGCGATCGTGGAGCTGAGGCAACAGCACATCTACTCCGCATTCATCGAGAAGCTCTGGCGTGCGGTCTGCGTACGCCTGCTCACCGAGATGCTCGAAGCCCTGAAAGAAGGTCAAAACCTATGCTTTGGCGATGTCCTTCTGCACGACGATGGCATCACACTGGCGAAGCACACGCTCCCCGGTGCCAGCGAAAAGGTGCACTGCTCATGGAGTCAAATCCAGGTATGGAGCGCCGATGGCTCGTTCTGCATCGGCGCCAAGCATGACAAGAAGATCACAGCCCAACTTTCCTACATTCACGGGGCCAACACCCATATTCTGGATCGGGCTATTCGAATGGGCGTCAGGAAACCAGGCATTCGCCGCTTGAGCGATTTGCTCGTGTTCCGCCCCGGAAACAACTTTGCCTAGCGCGTGGGAGGCACCTGCTCTCTACCCACGCAAGCCCTGCAAATTGACAAGCGAGCGCAACGGCCTCCACCACTCCCCGCATCATCTCTGCTGGCGTCGCGACAGCCACGCCCTGTTCTCCAATGGATGCCAGCTGCGGCAAACCAGCCCCCATCCTCAAGCGCGGCGTGGGGTCACCCCTTCTTTTCCGTCGTGCAAGACCAACACCCTGCTATAGACCCTGTAACCTTTTAACAAGAAGGGACGCCTCCCCTCCCCGCCTTCTATGAAAAAATGAGCATCCAAAGAAGCATGCTCAGGCCCATACCCCGCACGGGCTCCCCCCACGATCCGGCTGTCGCTCCCAAACTGGCTGCACTCCGACAGAGCCGCCCCGAGGGATCACGTATCCTCCTGCGCACACCTCCCCTTTTTTCTTACTGTCTCATCACATGTCCCAACAACAAATCGGCGTCGTCGGCATGGCCGTCATGGGCCGCAATCTGGCCCTCAACATCGAAAGCCGTGGTTACTCGGTTTCCATCTACAACCGCTCGCGCGAGAAGACCGACGAGGTCGTCGCCGAGAACCCCGGCAAGAAGCTGGTGCCGACCTTCACGGCCCAGGAGTTCGTGGCCTCGCTCGAAAAACCGCGCCGCATCCTGCTGATGGTGAAAGCCGGCGAGGCCACCGACAAGACCATCGTCGAGCTCACGCCCTTCCTCGACCAGGGCGACATCCTGATCGACGGTGGCAACACCTACTACCAGGACACCATCCGCCGCAACAAGGAACTGTCGGCGCAGGGCTTCAACTTCATCGGCACGGGTGTGTCGGGCGGCGAGGAAGGCGCGCTCAAGGGTCCGTCGATCATGCCCGGCGGCCAGCGCGAGGCCTATGACCTGGTGGCGCCCATCCTCGAGAAGATCGCCGCGCGCGCCGACGGCCAGCCCTGCATCGCCTACATCGGTCCGGACGGCGCCGGCCACTACGTGAAGATGGTGCACAACGGCATCGAATACGGCGACATGCAGCTCATCGCCGAAGCCTACGCCGTGCTCAAGCAGGCGCTGGGCCTGGACAACGCCACGCTGGCCAAGACCTTCACCGAGTGGAATCAGGGCGAACTCAGCAGCTACCTGATCGAGATCACCGCCGACATCTTCACCAAGCAGGACGAGGACGGCCAGTACCTGGTCGACGTGATCCTCGACGAAGCCGCGCAAAAGGGCACCGGCAAGTGGACCAGCCAGAGCGCGCTCGACCTGGGCGTGCCGCTGTCGCTGATCACGCAGTCGGTGTTCGCGCGCTTCCTCTCGGCGCTCAAGACCGAGCGCGTGGCCGCCGCCAAGGTGCTGAGCGGCCCCAGGACCGAGGCCTTCGCCGGCGACCCGGCCGAATTCGCCGAGAAGGTGCGCCGCGCGCTCTACCTGGGCAAGATCGTCTCCTACGCCCAGGGCTTCGCCCAGCTCAAGGCCATCTCCGACGAGCACCAGTGGGACCTGAAGTACGGCGAAATCGCCAGCATCTTCCGCGCCGGCTGCATCATCCGCGCGCAATTCCTGCAGAAGATCACCGACGCCTACGCCGACAACCCGGCACTGGCCAACCTGCTGCTGGCGCCCTACTTCACCCGCATCGCCGACGACTACCAGCAGGCCCTGCGCGACGTCGTGGCCTACGCGGTGCAGCACGGCATCGCCGTGCCCACGCTGTCGGCCGCCATCGCCTACTACGACAGCTACCGCAGCGCCGTGCTGCCGGCCAACCTGATCCAGGCCCAGCGCGACTATTTCGGTGCCCACACCTACAAGCGCATCGACAAGGACGGCGTGTTCCACACGGAATGGATGGCTTGAGCGCTCTCTCGACTGCCACGCAAACAAAAGGCCGGAACCTCCTCGCGGGGTTCCGGCCTTTTTAATTGCCGGGGGAGCGGGACATCGCGCCAGCGATGGACCGAGGGGCCATTTTTCATCGCCGGGCCGCCCCAAGATGAAAAAACATCCCCTTGGGGGATCGGGGCATCGCGCCAGCGATGGACCGAGGGGCCATTCTTCATGGGACGGCTGCGCGCCCGGCGTGGTCAGAACGGCAGTTCCGACGGCACCTGTTCGGGCTTGACGCCCGAGAGCTTCTCCAGATTGCCCAGCACCACCGGGCGCACCCGGTTGGCCGCGCGTTCGGCGGCGATCCATTTGTTGACGGCGGCGCGCATCTGCGGGTCGGCCTCCTTGCGCAGGCCGACGGTGGTGGTGGTGGCCTCGATCGGCGTGGGCACGATGACGCGGCCGATCGAGGGGTTCTTGCTGACGACAGTCAGGGCCAGCACAGGCACCAGCACCTGCAGGTCGGCGCGGCCGGACTGCACCGCCAGCGTGGCATCGGCGGCTTTTTCCAGGCGCGTGATGGTGGCCTTGGGCGCCAGCTTGGTGACGGCCTGGTCGTGCGAGGAACCCAGGTCGACCGCGATCTTGATCTCGGGCTTGTTGACGTCGGCCCAGGTCTTCACCTCCAGCCCCTTGCGCGCGACGAACACGAAAGCGTTGGAGAACAGCGGGTCGGAGAAATCGATCACCTCGGCGCGCGCGGGCGTCGGGTTGATGCCGAAGAACACGTCGATCTTGTTGGACTGCAGGTCCAGCACCGAATTGCCCCAGGTGGTCTCGGTGATGGCGAGCTTGACGCCCAGGCTGGCGGCGAAGGACTGGGCGAAGTCGATCATGAAACCCTGCCACTCCTGGCTGCCCAGGGCCTTATGGTAGTAGGGCGCGGCGCCGTTGACGGCGCCGATGCGCAGGGTCTGGGTGCGCTGCACGCGAGACCAGGCCGATTCGACGGCGCCGGCCGCCTGGGCCCAGGCCTGGGCCGGCAGCAGGCCCGCGCCGGTGGCGGCCGCCGAGGCGGCCATGAGGGTCATGAAATGACGACGATTGCGCATGGTGGTTTCCGTAACGAAAAAAGGGGTGGGCAGCGCGGCTACAACGTCAAGCCGCCATTGACGTGCAGCACCTGGCCCGTGATGTAGCGGGCTTCATCGGCTAGCAAAAAACACACCGGCCCGGCGATGTCGTCGGGCTGCGCCAGGCGTCCGAGCGGGATCTGGCTGGCCGCCTGGCGCCATTGGTCGGCGTTCAGCGCGCCCTGGCCGGGCCGGTCTTTCTGCACGTAGCCGGGCGCCACGGCATTGACCGTGACGCCGCTGGCCGCGGCCTCGACGGCGGCGGCCTTGACCAGTGCCTCGACCGCCGCCTTGGCCGCGGCGGTGGCCGGGAAGGCCGAGGCGGCGGCCGTGTAGCGGTGGGCGACGAAGGAACTGACCGCGACAAAGCGGCCAGCCGCCAGGCCCGTGGCCGGCTGCGCCAGCCGTGGCAGGCTGGCCTGCAGCAGCCGGGACAGCGACAGCACCATGGTCTGCCAGGCCCGCTCCATCGCGGCAGGCGTCAGTTCGGCCAGGGCCGTGCGGTCGGCATAGCCGGCGCTGGCGACCACGCCGCGCAGCGGCCCGAGCGCATCGGCGGCGGCCAGCAGCCGGTCGACCGTGCCGGAGTCGGCCAGGTCGCCGAGCAGCACGCGGACGCGCGGCGCCCCCAGCGCCCGGCATTCGGCGGCGACGGCCTCGGCGCCTTGCTGGTTGCGGCCGGTGTGGATCAGCAGCGCGCGGCCCTGCGCCGCCAGGCGGCGCGCCACCGCCGCGCCAATGCCGGAGGCCGCGCCCGTCACCAGCACAGCCGGCGCCCCGGCGGCCAGTTGGCCGGCGCCCTGCGGCGCAGCCTGGGCGTTCATGCCGCGATGGCCGGACTGGCGGCCGGCACGGGCGCCTGGCGTCCCTGGTTGAAGCGGCTGAGGAACTGGCGCGTGGCCTCCTGGCGCGGCGTGTCGATGACCTCGCGCGCCGGGCCGCATTCGACGATGACGCCATCGCGCATGAAGGCGACCACGTCGGCCACCTCGCGCGCGAAGTCGATCTCGTGGGTGACCAGCACCATGGTCATGCCCTCGGCGGCCAGCGACTTGATGACGCCCAGCACCTCGCCCACCAGTTCGGGGTCGAGTGCCGAGGTGGCCTCGTCGAACAGCATCACGTCGGGCTGCATGGCCAGCGCGCGGGCGATGGCCACGCGCTGCTTCTGGCCGCCCGAAAGCTTATCGGGGTAGATGCCGGCGCGTTCGGCCAGGCCGACCTTGGCCAGCAGATCACGCGCGATGGCTTCGGCCTCGGCGCGCGGCTTGCGCAACACGGTGAGCGGGCCTTCCATCACGTTGCCCAGCGCCGTCATGTGCGGAAACAGGTTGAAGTGCTGGAACACCATGCCGGTGGTGGTGCGAAAACGCGCCTGCTCGCGGTCGCTGGGCAGGCGGGTGCGCCGGCCGTCGAACTGGATGCGCTGCGCGCCCACGCGCACCTCGCCGCCCTCGGGGATGGTCAGCAGGTTCATGCAGCGCAGCAGAGTCGACTTGCCCGAGCCCGACGGCCCGATCAGCGCGACCACCTGGCCTTTTTGCACCTGCAGCGAAATGTCCTTCAGCACCACGTGCTCGCCAAAGCGCTTGTGCAGGCCCTGGATGTCGATGATGGCAGTCATGTTCAGGCCTCCCGGTCGGCGGCGTTGCCGTGTTCGAGGCGCTTGGCCCACAGCGTGATGGGAAACAGCACGGCGAAGTACAGCACCGCGACCAGCGTGTAGACCTCCAGCGGGCGGTAGGTCTCGTGCGCGATGACCTGGCCCTGGTAGAGCAGATCCGGCAGCGCCAGCACCGACAGCAGCGAGGTGTTCTTGAGCTGCAGGATGGACTGGTTGACCAGCGGCGGCACCATGCGCCGCAAGGCCTGCGGCAGGACGACCCGGCGCATCACCTGCGCCCGCGTCATGCCCAGCGCGCGGCCGGCCTCGGTCTGGCCGGCGTCGGTGCTCACGATGCCGCCCCGGATGATTTCAGAGTAGAAAGCCCCGCCATAGAGCGTCAGGCACAGCACGGCGGCGGCGGCCGGCGTCATCTCGATGCCGGCGAGCACCGGCAGCGCGTAGTAGAACCACACCAGTTGCACCAGCACCGGCGTGCAGCGGAACACCTCGACATAGGCCTGCAGCGGCCAGGTGATCCACTTGCGGCGCGACAGCCGCCCGATGCCCGCCACCAGGCCGACGGCCAGCCCCAGGGCCACGCACAACAGCGTGAAGCCCACCGTGTACAGCAAACCCGTGCCCACGATGGCGCGGTACTGCCACAACGATCCAAAATCCCAGCTATACATTCATTTCTCCGGACCGCGATGAGTGGTCCTGCCATCCATTTCGCCGCAGGCATCGCGCCGCGCGTGGGTCAAAAAAGCGTGAACTATCGCACATCGCCCCACCGCATGATTCATGCCCGGCAACCACGCGCGTGAGGCCGGCGCAACACCTGGCCTACAGCCTGAAGCGGCTGGGGCCAAACGGCGCGGCGTCGATCGCCGGCCGCTCGCCCGCCATCAGCGCACCCAGCACCCGCGCCGTCCCCGGCCCGGTCGAAAAGCCGATGTGCTGATGGCCGAAGGCCAGCCACAGGCCGGGATGACGCGGCGACTCGCCGATCATCGGCCGACTGTCCGGCAGCGTCGGCCGCGCGCCGCGCCAGGGCACGGCCTCCAGCCGCTGGCCCAGCGCGAAGGCCTGGCGCGCCGACTGCTCGGCGCGTTCGAGCTGGCCGTGGTCGGCCGGCGCGTCCAGGTCGGTCAGCTCGACGCCGGTGGACAGCCGGTAGCCCTGCGCCATCGGCGCCAGCACATAGCCGCCCGCCGTGTCGTACACCGGCCGGTTCAGCGCCGCGCCCGGGCGAACGTCGTAATGCATGTGGTAGCCGCGCTCATAGGCCATCGGCACGCGCAGCCCCAGGGGCTGAAGAAACTGCGCGCTCCACGGCCCCAGCGCCACCACCACCCGGTCACAGGCCTCGACCCGCTCGCCCTGCGTGACCACCTGCCAGCCCGCGCCCTGCGGCACCACGCGGACCACGGCCTGCTGCACGATACGCCCGCCGCCCCGCGCGAACGCGTCGGCATAGGCCGCCGTGATGGCGCCCGGGCTGTCGGCGGTCTCGGCGTCCTGCACCCACAAGGCACGCTCGAAGATGGGATGGAGGTGCGGCTCGATGTCCGCCAGCGCCTGCCGATCGAGTTCGCGCAAGCGCACGCCATGGCGCCGCAGCACGTCGCGCATGGCCTGGCCGGCCTCGAAGGCCGCGGCCTGCCGGTAGAGGTAGAGCCAGCCGTCCTCGCGCCAGCGCTGTGTCACGCCGGCGGCGGCCGACCATTCGCGGTGCAGCCCGCGCGACAGCGTGATCAGGGCATCGAGCGCCGCCGTGGTGCGCGCGAACACCGACGGCCGCGTGCTGGCCAGGAAACCCAGCGTCCAGCGCGCCGATCGCAACACGAAGGACGGCGAGTAGCGCAACTGCACCGACTGGTTGCGCGCCAGCGCGGGCAGCGACCGCCACAGCGCCGGGTTGTTGAACGGCAGCAGCGAGGCCCGCGAAGCCACGCCCGCGTTGCCATACGAGGTTTCGCGCCCGGGCTCGCGGCGGTCGATCAGCGTGACCTGGGCGCCGCGCGCCTGCAGCTCCAGCGCGCACGACACGCCCACCATGCCGGCACCCAGCACGGCGATCTTGCAAGGCAAAGAAGAGGACATGGCGAAAAACCTCGGACCAGAAACGAGCGCCGGCAGAATACCGCGCGAACCGGGGCCGCAATGTAGCCCAAATGGCCGCCGCGCGGCGCGCTCGGCGCTCGGCCCTCTGCCTTCTACGCCCGTGACCACCGCCTACCGCTACCATGGCGCGACCCCAACCCCATGGATTCGCCTTGCCCCTCGCGCCTGATTCCCCCCAAGAGCTGCCGCCACCCGACATCGCCGCCGCCTTCGCCCACCTGCAGCAGGCGCGCCGCTCGGTGCGCGCCTTCACGCCGCAGCCGGTGGCGCCGGACCTGCTCGCCGATCTGCTGCGACAGGCCCGGCTGGCGCCCAGCGGGGCCAATCTGCAGCCCGGCCACTTCTACCAGGTCAGCGGGGCAGCACGGCAGCGGCTGAGCGAGCGGCTGTGCGCCGCCTTCCGCGCCGGCGAGCAAGAGGTCGAGGACTACCCCTATTTCCCCGATCCACTGCCGCTGAGCCTGCGGCGGCGGCAGATCGCGGCGGCGCAGGCGCTGTACGGGGCACTGGGCGTCGCGCGCGACGACCGGGCCGGGCGCGATGCGCAGTTCGAGCGCAACTTCCGCTTCTTCGACGCGCCGGTCGCCCTGCTCGTCACGATTGACCAGCGCATGGGCGCGGGCTGCTACATGGACCTGGGCATGGCACTCTACGGCCTGATGCTGGCCGCGCAGGCGCGCGGGCTGGCGACTTGCGGCATCGGCGCGCTGGCCTCGTATCCGGGCCTGATCCGGCAAACGCTGGGCCTGCCCGACGACCAGGCCGTGGTCTGCGGCGTGGCGCTGGGCCATGCCGACCCCGCCGCGCCGGTCAACCGCACCCGCACCGCGCGCGAGCCGCTGGTGCGGTATTTCACGGTGCTGGCCTGAATCGCCCCAACTGAGCGGCCGGCCTCACCCAGACTCACCCAGACTCACCCGGCCAAACGCCGCACCAGCCCCGCCGCTCCCACGCCGCCGGCTCCGGCCACGCAGGCCAGGCCGCGCGCGCCCGGCGCTTCGTCGCGCCACAGGTCGGCCAGCAGCCGCACCAGCGCGATCGCGCCCGAGGCGCCGATCGGATGGCCGCGCGCCAACCCGCCGCCCCGGCGGTTCAGCCGCTGCGCGGGCAGGCCCAGGGTGGCGAGGAAATCCAGGCCCTGCACGGCGAAGGCGTCGTGCAGCTCGACGGCGGCCAACGCCTCCACGCCCAGGCCGGTGCGCGCCAGCAGGGCCTGGCTGGCGATGGCGGCGGCGCGCATCGGCGTCTCGGGCGGCGCGCCGCGCATCTGGCCGCCCAGCCACGCGGCGCGGGCGCGCAGGCCCAGCCGGGCGCAGGCCGCCTCGGTGGCCAGCAGGACCAGGCCGCAGCCGTCGGCACGCGGCGAAATCGCCAGCGCGCTCAACCCGAACCGCGCGCCGTCCCGCTCCATCGCGCCTTCGGCCTGGGCGGCCAGGGGCAGACGCGCGGCGCGGCTGGCGGACATGGCGCGCGGATGGGCGTCGCCGGCCAGGGCGGCGACCGGCACGATCTCGTCGGCCAGATCGCCGGCGTGGGCCAGGGCGCGTGCGTGGCTGTGCAGCGCGTAGGCGTCCTGCGCGGCGCGGCTGTAGCCGTGGTCGAAGGCGTAGCGCGCGGCGGCCTGCAGCATGTCGGGGTCGCGCGCAGGGTCGGGCGCGAAGGCCGGGCGTTCGTAGGGCACGGCCGGCTGGTCCGGCCGCAGCGGGCGGTGCTGGCGGATCGGCGCACGGCTCCAGGCCTCCACGCCACCGGCCACCACCAGCGAGGCCGCGCCCGAGGCCAGCAAACCGGCGGCCACGCTCACGGCGTCCAGCCCGGCGCAGCACTGGGTGTCGACCGTCAGCGCCGCGCAGGCGTCGGGCAGGCCGGCGGCCAGCGCCGCCATGCGCGCCGGATTGCCGCCCGCGCCCAGCGCGTTGCCCAGCACCACGGCGTCGACCTCGCCCGGCCGCACGCCGGCGCGCGCCAGCAGGCCCTGCAGCACGGGCGCGGCGATGGCGTGCGGCGGCAGCGCGCGCAAGGCCCCGCCAT
>JASGEH010000237.1:0-9987 GCA_047606565.1 Comamonas sp. | reverse complement strand
CGGCGTTGCAAATCCTCGCCGGGCCACCAGCCCGCCTGCGGTTTGCGCCTTGCAGCCACACCCCTGGCGGGGCAACGCACCCCATGAAAAGATCGTGAACAGGTTCTAATAACTCCGCCCCTTGCGGTACATCGCACTGGTCTTGCGCTGCAGCGGGCTGACGGCGGCGATGCGCGCCATGGCGGCGCCGGCGTGGGCGTGGGTGATGGCCAGGCCCAGGGCGTCGGCGGCGTCGGTGCCGGGCAGGCCGGGCAGTTGCAGCAGGCGCATGACCATTTCCTGGATCTGCGACTTGGCCGCGCGGCCGTGGCCGGTCACGGCTTTTTTCATTTGCAGCGCGGTGTATTCGGCCACCGGCAGGTCGCACGAGACCAGGGCGGTCAGGCAGGCGCCGCGTGCCTGGCCCAGCAGCAGCGTGGCCTGCGGGTTGACGTTGACGAAGGTGATCTCCAGCGCGGCGCGGTCGGGCTGGTAGCGTTGGTGGACTTCGCGCAGGCCGTCGTAGAGGATCTTGATGCGCGCGGGCAGGTCGCCGATGTCGGCGCGTTGGGTGGTCTTGATGGTGCCGCTGGCCACGTACTGCAGGCGCTGGCCCTCGACGTCGATGACGCCGAAGCCGGTGGTCTGCAGGCCGGGGTCGACGCCGAGGATGCGGATGGGCAAGGGGCGGGTCCTGGTGCGTGTCGTGCGGGGAAAGGGCGGGTTTTCAGGCCAGCTCGAACACCGCCATGCTCTCGACGTGGGCGGTGTGCGGGAACATGTTGACGGCGCCGGCGGCCACGCAGCGGTAGCCGGCCTGGTGCACCAGCAGGCCGGCGTCGCGCGCCAGCGTGGCCGGGCTGCAGCTGACGTAGACGATGCGCCGCGGCGGCGTCCAGCCCTGGCGCAGCGTGCGGTCCTGGTTCAGGTCGGCCAGCGCCTTGGCCAGCGCGAAGGCGCCTTCGCGCGGCGGATCGACCAGCCATTTGTCGGCGCTGCCGTCGGCGATCAGCAGCGCGGGCGTCATCTCGAACAGGTTGCGCGCGACAAAGCGGGTGGGTGCCAGCGCCGCGCCAGCCGGGCGCGTGGTCTGGTTGGCGGCATAGTTCTGGTGCGAGCGTTCGACCAGCGCGTCGCTGCCCTCGATGCCCAGCACCTCGCGTGCCTGGGTGGCGATCGGCAGCGTGAAGTTGCCCAGGCCGCAGAACCAGTCGATCACCCGTTCGTCGCGGCGCGCGTCGAGCAGGCGCAGCGCGCGCCCGACCAGCACCTGGTTGATGGCGGGGTTGACCTGCGTGAAGTCGGTCGGCTTGAAGGGCATGCGGATGCCGAACTCCGGCAGCGCGTAGGCCAGTTGCGGCCCCTCGCGGTCGAGCCGGTGCACGGTGTCCGGGCCCTTGGGCTGCAGCCACCACTGGATCTTGGCGGCGGCATGGGCGGCCGCGAAGTCGCGCAGGCGCTGCACGTCGGCCGTGCTCAAGGGCTCCAGGTGGCGGATGACCAGCGCCGTGACCTCATCGCCGATGGCAATCTCTATCTGCGGCAGGGTTTCGCGCGCGTCCATGGCGAAGACCAGCGCGCGCAGCGGCAACAGCAGGTCGCTCATGAAGCGCGGCAGCACGTGGCATTCGCGCATGTCGGCGATGTAGCGGCTCTTGCGTTCGTGAAAACCGATCAGCACCTCGCCTTTCTTGGCGACGTAGCGCACCGACAGGCGCGCGCGGTAGCGGTAGCCCCAGGTCGGCCCTTCGATGGGGCGCAGCAGGGTTTCGGGCCTGACCTTGCCCAGGTGCCACAGGTTGTCTTCCAGCACGCGCTGCTTGGTGGCGACCTGCGCGCCGGGGTGCAGGTGCTGCATCTTGCAGCCGCCGCAGGCGCCCGTGTGCAGGCCGAAGTGGGGGCAGGCCGGGCGCACGCGCTGCGCCGATTCGCGCTGCACGTGGGCCAGCGTGGCCTGTTCCCAGTTGTTCTTCTTGCGGTTGACGTTGGCGGTGACGAGTTCGGCGGGCAGGGCGCCTTCGATGAAGACCACCTTGCCATCGGGCCGGTGCGCCACACCCTGGGCTTCGAGGTCGAGCGACTCGACGTAGAGCCAGCCGGGCGGCAGGTCGCGCGCCTCGGGGGGCGGCACGTAGGGCGCGGGGACGTGCTCGGGCACGGCCGCCTGGGTCGTGGTTGGGGCCGCAGGCTCTGCCGTCGCGGGTTGCGGGGTCGTCATGGTCGGGGCGTGGGGATCGAGGACTTCTTCGCTCATGGGCAGGATTGTCGCAGCCGGCCGTCCGGCCGGTGGATGCGGGGGGCGAAAACGGCCGATGCCGGCGCCGCGCCGCCCATTTCAGGGGGCGCGAGGCCGGCATCGGCAGAGGGCGCCGTGTGGCGCCGGATCAGCGCGCGGGCAGGTAGCGCGTCGGGTCGACCGGCTGGCCCTGGCGGCGGATCTCGAAGTGCAGCTTGACGCGGTCGCTGTCGCTGCTGCCCATTTCGGCGATCTTCTGGCCCTGCTTGACGGTCTGGTCTTCCTTGACCAGCAGCGTCTGGTTGTGCGCGTAGGCGCTCAGGTAGGTGTTGTTGTGCTTGAGGATGATCAGGTTGCCGTAGCCGCGCAGGCCCGAGCCGGCGTAGACCACGCGGCCGTCGGCGGCGGCGAAGACCGGGTCGCCGGCCTTGCCGCTGATGCCCAGGCCCTTGTTGGTGCTGGCGTTGAAGCCAGCGATGACCGAGCCGCCTTGCGTGGGCCAGATCCAGGAGATCTCGTCAGCGGCGTTGCCCGTCGTGGCGGCCGGCTGGGGCGCTGACTGCGCCGCCGGGGCCGGCGTGCTGCCGGTGGCCGGAACCGGCGTGACCACCACGCCGTTGCCCGCGGGCGCGCCATCAGGCGGCGTCACGCGCAGCACCTGGCCGACTTCGAGTGCATTCGGGTTGGACAGGTTGTTCCAGCGGATCAGGTTGCTTTGGCTCTGGCCGTTGTTGAGGGCGATGCGGTAGAGCGTGTCGCCGCGCTGCACCGTGTAATAGCCGGGCTTGCCGGCATTCTCGGCACCCGGCAGGACCGCCGCCGTGGCGGCCCCGTTGGCCGTGCGGTCTTCCACGGGCGCCTTGGTCAGGCTCGTCGACGAGCAGGCCGCCAGCGCCAGCACCATTGGCAGCGTCCACCACACATTCTTCGCGCGCACCATCATCTCGTTTTCCTTTCGTCATGCCAGGCCGGTCGGCCGGCAAGGCTTGGTTCCTTTTTGGGGCCGTAGAGTTGCACGATGCTTCGTCCGGGCAGGGCCGCTCCAGCGAAGGTGGGCGGAGGCGCCGGGCCCCGTGCATTCAGGCAATCCCTGATTTTAGGGGGACAAAGTGGACCGTTTCCAGGATCGACCTGCGGATTCCGCCTGCGTGCTTGTCGAGCACCAGCAGCGCCTGTCGGGCCTCGCCCGTCGCCGAGCCCTGGGCCGGACCCACCACCAGCGGCGCCACCAGCCGCCCACCGACGGCCAGCTGGTCGATCCAGGCCTGCGGCACGGCCTCGCCGCCGGCTGCCGCGATGATGCCGGCATAGGGCGCGCCCTGGGCGTAGCCCAGCATGCCGTCGCCCAGCAGCAGGTGGACGTTGGGCAGGCGGAAGGGGCGCAGGTTCTCGCGCGCCTTCTCGTGCAGGCCGCGCAGACGCTCGATGCTGTAGACCTCGCGCGCCACCTGTGCCAGCACCGCCGCCTGGTAGCCGCAGCCGGTGCCGATTTCCAACACCCGCCCCGGGTGGCGGCCGCCGCTGGCGTGCGCCGCCGTGGCCGCGCCCGCGGCACTGGCCGGACCGGCGGCGGCCAGGCCTTGCCAGAGCAGTTCGATCATGCGGGCCACGACGCTGGGCTTGGAGATGGTCTGGCCGAAGCCGATCGGCAGGCTGGTGTCCTCGTAGGCCTGGCCGCGCAGGCCGGTCTCGACGAAGCGGTGGCGTTCCACGGCCAGCAGGGCGTGGAGCACCCGGGTCTCGCGGATGCCCTCGGCCTGCGCCAGCTTCTCCACCATGCGGCGACGGAATTGCAACTGGTCGTCGCCCGGCGCCAGGGGCACGGTCGGCCGGGGCGCGGACGCGGCGGCCTGGGGGGGCGCCATGGTGGACGTGAGGGCTGGCGAGGGGGAGGGCGTGGCGGCCACCCGCCGCGCGGCCTGGGCCACAGGGGTGCGCAGCGGCGGCAGCCCGGTGCGGGCCGGGGCCGGGGCGCCGGAGGTGAGGTCCAGCCGCGCGGGAAAGCCGGGGCGCTTGCTGCTGCTCATGCGCCGGGGGGCGTGGCGGGCTCGGCCGCTGGGCCGGGCGTCCAGCGCGCGGCGGCCTGGGTCCACTCGGTCAGTTGGGGGTGGTCGGTCAGGTCGATCTGCAGCGGCGTGAGGGTGACGTGGCCGCGCTCGCTGGCGTGGAAGTCGGTGCCCTCGCTGCTGTCGAGTGCGGGGCCGGCGTTGCCGATCCAGTACATCACGTCGCCGCGCGGGCTGTCCTGCATGATCACGCGCTCGGCCGCATGCCGGCGGCCCAGGCGGCAGACCTTGAAGCCGCCGAGCTGGTCGAGCGGGCGGTTGGGAATGTTGACGTTGAGCAGCCACGGCCGGCTGCCGATGCGCTGGTCGCGGGCCAGCGCCTGCACCAGCTCGCGCGCGCGCACCGCCGCCGCCTCCAGGTGGGCCCAGCCCTTGTCGACCTGCGAGAAGGCGATCGCCGGAATGCCGAACAGATAGCCCTCCATGGCTGCGCCGACGGTGCCCGAATAGATGGTGTCGTCGCCCATGTTGGCGCCGTTGTTGATGCCGCTGACGATCAGGTCGGGCCGGTAGTCGAGCAGGCCGGTGAGCGCGATGTGCACGCAGTCGGCCGGCGTGCCGTTGACGTAGCGCACACCGGGGCCGGCCTGGTGCACGTACAGCGGCGTGTGCAGCGTCAGTGCGTTGGACTTGGCGCTGTTGTTGTATTCGGGCGCCACGACCTCCACCTCGGCGATGGTCTGGAGGGCCTCATGCAAGGCCTTGATGCCCGCGGCCTGGTAGCCGTCGTCGTTGCAGATCAGGATGCGCATGGACGGCGATTGTAGGAGCTAGATGGCGCCAAAGGCCTGCGCCAGGTCGGCGATCAGGTCGGGCGGGTCTTCCAGGCCGACGTGTAGGCGCACCACGTCGCCCTGGCCGCCGATGGCGTGCCAATGGCCTTGCACGGCCAGCCGGTCGGAGTCGGCCAGCAGTGCCAGGCTGTCGTAGCCGCCCCAGGAGGCGCCGATGGAGAACAGCCGCAGCGTGTCGACGAAGGCCGCGCCGCTGTGGCCGGGCTGCAGTTCGAAGGCCAGCAGGCCGTTGGCGCCGTCGAAGTCGCGCTGCCACAGCGCATGGCCGGGGTCGTCTTGCAGCGCGGGGTAGAACACCCGCTTGACCTCGGCGCGGCCTTGCAGGAAGCGCGCCACTTCGAGAGCGCTGCTCTGGTGCTGCGCCAGCCGCACGGGCAGGGTACGCAGGCCGCGCAGGGCCAGCCAGGCGTCGTCGGCGCCGACGCTCAGGCCGAGCGCGTCGGAGGTGGCGGCGATGCGGCGCGAGAGCGCGTCGCTGGCGCTGACCACGCTGCCCAGCAGCAGGTCGGCGTGGCCGCCGAGGTATTTGGTGCCGGCCTGGATCGAGACGTCGGCGCCGAGTTCGAGCGGGCGCAGCAGCAGGCCGGCGCCCCAGGTGTTGTCGACGGCCACGGGAATGCCGCGCGCCCGGGCCTGCCCGGCGAGCGCGGGCAGGTCGAGGATTTCGCCCAGGAAGGAACCGGGCGATTCGAGGTAGAGCAGCCGGGTGTTGGGGCGCAGGTGGGCGGCGAGGTCGTCGCGGCCGGGCGAGAAATAGCTCAGGGAGATGCCCAGCCGCGCCAGCAGGGTCTGGTGGCTGCGGCGGATCGGGGCGTAGGCGGCGTCGGAGACCAGGGCATGGTCGCCGTGGCTCAACAGCGCCAGCAGGACCAGCATGATGGCGGCGTGGCCCGAGGGCGCGAGGAAGGCGCGGTCGCCGCCTTCGAGCGCCAGCAGCGCGTCTTCGAGGGCGCGATGGGTGTCGAAGCCGTGGATGCCGTAGGCCGCGACGTTGTCGCCGGCCAGGCGCCGCTGCCAGCGCGATTGGCGCTCGGCCGACGAAGCCACGCGCAGCGTGCTGCCCCGGGTGACGCCGACGTTGAGCGGGCCGGCGCCGTCCTGCAGCGGGGCGCGGCCGGCGTGCAGCAGCCGGGTGGCGGGGCCGGGCTCGGCCGGGGTAGGGGTGGTCATCGTGGCCTTCGGGTCGGTTTTGGGGGGGCTGGGCGGTCGTAGGGTCGTAGGCGGTCGTGGCCGCGTCATCAGCGCGGCGCGTAGCGGCTGGCCGGGCGTGCCAGACCGAGGTGGTCGCGCAGCGTGGTGCCGCTGTATTCGGTGCGGAACAGGCCGCGCCGGCGCAGCTCGGGCAGCACTTGCGAGACGAAGTCGTCGAGGCCGCCGGGGAAGTAGGGCGGCATGATGTTGAAGCCGTCGGCGGCTTCGCCGTCGAACCATTCCTGCAGCGCGTCGGCGACCTGCGCCGGCGTGCCGACGACGATGCGGTGGCCGCGCGCGCCGGCCACCAGGTGGTAGAGCTGGCGCAGGGTGAGGTTGTCGCGGCGCGCCAGGTCGGTGAGCAGCTTGGCGCGGCTCTTGATCTGGTCGCTTTCGGGCAGCTCGGGCAGCGGGCCGTCGAGCGGGTAGCCCGAGATGTCGTGGCCCAGGCGCTCGGACAGCAGCGACAGCGCGCCCGAGGTATCAACCCATTGCTGCAACTGCTCGTACTTGTCGCGCGCTTCCTGTTCGGTGCGGCCGATGACCGGGAAGACGCCGGGCATCAGGTGGACATGGGCCGGGTCGCGGTTCCACTGCCCGAGCTGGGCCTTGAGGCCACGGTAGAAGACGCGCGCTTCCTCCAGCGTCTGCTGGGCGGTGAAGACCACGTCGGCGGTGCGCGCGGCCAGCGCCTGGCCGGGCTCGGATGAGCCGGCCTGGATCACCACCGGGTGGCCCTGCGGTGGGCGCGGGGCGTTGAGCGGTCCCTTGATCTGGAAGAACTGGCCCTGGTAGTCGAGCGTGTGCAATTTGGCCGGGTCGAAGTACACGCCGCGCGCCTTGTCGCGCACGATGGCGTCGTCGTCCCAACTGTCCCACAGGCCCTTGACGACGTCGACGAACTCGCCGGCCATGGCGTAGCGCTCGGCGTGGCTGGGGTGGTTGCCGCGCGTGAAGTTGGCCGCCGTGCGGTCGTAGGAGGTGGTGACCACGTTCCAGGCTGCGCGCCCGCCGCTGAGCAGGTCGAGCGAGGCGAACTGGCGCGCCACGTGGTAGGGCTCGCCGTAGGTGGTGGACGAGGTGGCGGCCAGGCCGATGTGGCGGGTGCTCATGGCCAGCGCCGACAGCAGCGTCAGCGGCTCGAAGCGCAGCGCGGCCGAGGGGTGCATGTCGGGCGTGGCACTCAGGCCGTCGGCCAGGAACACCATGTCGAACTTGGCCTGCTCGGCGGTGCGGACCTGGCGCTGCAGATGCTCCAGGTTCTCGCTGCCGGACTCGGCGTCGGGGTGGCGCCAGCCGGCGACGTGGTGGCCCGCGCCCTGCAGGAACAGGCCCAGGCGCATCTGGCGGGGGGAGGTGGCGGTCATGCTCGGACTTGGGTGAAAAGGGTGGTCAGTTGCAGCAGGTCGGCCCGGCTGTGCATGGCACCGACCTGGGCCGGGATGGCGTGCAGCGCGGCATCCTGATTCTGGGTGGTGTCGCGGTATTTGGCGGCCAGGTCGCGCGCGCTGCTCAGGCGGTCGACGCGGCGCGCGAGGCGCCGGCCGTCGTGCAGCACGGCCTCGACGGTGGAAAAGCGGGTGCGCGGGTCGGTCGAGGCGCGCGGCGCGGCGGCATCCACGCGGCGTTCGATGCGCCGCGCGAAGGCGCGCAGGTCGGCGCGCGCCGGGCGCTCGTCGAACAAGGCCAGGCCGAGCGTGCCGTCGGTGAAGGCGGCGGCCAGCACGTACTCGACGCAAAAGCGAGCCTCCAGGCCGTTTTCGGGGTCGCGCACAGTCAGCGGCGTGTCGCCGCCGGGCGGAAACGTCACGCTCGCGGCCGCGATGTCACTGGCCTGCAGGCCGTGTTCGGCGCGCAGCGCCAGCGCCGCGTCGGCCGCGTAATGCGTGGCCGTGCAGCAGGCGTAGGGCTTGAAGTACAGGCCCGGCGCGACGATTTGCCAGGGCTGGCCCCAGCCGTCGATGGCGCGCGCGGCCTCGGCCGCGCCGAAGCCGTAGGCGTCGAGGAAACCGATGGGCGCATCGAGCGCGCCGGGCGCGCCCTGCAGACCGGCCTGCGCGAGCTGGGCCGCGAACAGGCCGGCGCGCGCGGCCAGGCCGGCGTGCAGCGGCTTGGCCTCGCTGCCGAACTGCAGGCGCAGGCCGCTCGACTGGGTGGCGGCCAGGCCGAGCGCGTTCTCGGTGGCGCTGGCGTCCAGCCGCAGCAGGTGGGCGCAGGCCGCGGCCGCGCCCAGCGTGCCCAGGGTGGCGGTGTTGTGGAAGCCGGTTTCGTAATGCCGGCTGCCCAGCGCCAGGCCGAGCCGGGCCATGGCCTCGACGCCGACGACGTAGGCGCCCAGCAGGTCCAGCGCACTGGCCTCGGGCCGGCTGTCGGCCAGCGCGAACAGTGCCGGCAGCAGCACCGTGCCGGGGTGGCCGCGCACGCTGCTGTGGACGTCGTCGAAGTCCAGCGCATGGCCGGCGTAGCCGTTGAGCAGCGCGGCGGTGGCGGCATCGACCGGGTCGGCCAGACCGATGGCGCGCGCCGTTCCTGCGCCGGGTGTGAGCACGCCGGCGAGCTTGCGCCAGGCCGGATCGGCCGCGCCGGGGATGGCCGAGGCCAGGAAGTCGAGCACGCCGTCGCGCGCGGCGGCGATGGCGCCGGCATCGTCGTGCGGGCGGGCCTGGGCGATGTGGCGGGCGAAGTCGTGGGTCAGGGTCATGGCGCGTGGCGGGGGAGGCGGGTCGGGCGGATCGGGTAGATCGGTCGAGGGACGCGGCTCAGACCGAGAAACTGGCGCTGACCGTGCCCGCCAGCACGGCGGGCGTGGGCGGCTGGGCCGCGCGCGGGCCGCCGCGGCCGTCGAGCGTGCGGTTGAGGAAGGCGCGCGTGCGCTCGCTGTCGGGCTGGCCGAAGATCCGGGCGGGCGTGCCGTGCTCGACGATGCGGCCGGCCTCGGTGAAGTAGACGTGGTCGCTGATCTCTTCGGCGAAGCGCATCTCGTGCGTGACCAGCGCGCAGGTCAGGCCGCCGGCCACCAGCTCGCGGATGACGGTCAGCACCTCGCCCACGGTCTCGGGGTCGAGCGCGGAGGTGACTTCGTCGAACAGGATGAACTCGGGCCGCATGGCCAGCGCGCGCGCGATCGCCACGCGCTGCTGCTGGCCGCCCGAGAGTTCGCCCGGATAGGCGCTGGCCTTGTGCGACAGGCGCACGCGGTCGAGCAGCTCAAGCGCCTCGCGCTCGGCCTCGGCGCGGTCGCGCCCGAGCACGCGCACCGGCGCGATGGTCAGGTTCTGCAGCACGCTCAGGTGGGGGAACAGGTTGTACTGCTGGAACACGAAGCCCACGCGCTGGCGCAGCGCGATCAGCTCGGCCTCGGTGCGCAGCGCCTCGACCTGGGTGTCGCCCACGCGGATGCTGCCGCGCTGCGGCCGCAGCAGGCCGGTGATGCAGCGCAGGATGGTGGACTTGCCCGAGCCCGAGGGACCGATGATGGTGACGGCCTGGCCGCGCTGGATCTCGACGTCGATGCCCTTGAGCACCTCGGTCTCGCCGAAGGCGAGGTGGACGTCGCGCAGCGCGACCAGCGGGCGGGTGGCGGTGGGGGAAGACTGGTCAGCGGAGGGCATGGCGTTTTTCCAGGCGGCGCGTGGCGCGCGAGATCGGGTAGCAGTAGGCGAAGAACAGCGCCAGGATGGTGAAGTACACCAGCACCGTGAAGTCGGTGCGCATGACGGTG
>JASGEH010000236.1:0-27702 GCA_047606565.1 Comamonas sp. | reverse complement strand
CGATCTCCGAGGGGGCCAGGTCATGGCTGCGGCTGGCCTCGGCTACTGTCGCCTTGCCTTGGATGATGTCCAACACCAGCGCGCTTTTGCGCTTGGCTGTCCAACGTTTGATCTCTTCTTCTGCCTTCATCTTCCGGTCCTTTCTTCCAGTTTAGGACCTGTGCAGGGTTTCAGTGGGTCAATACAGCCTTCGCGCGAAAAATGCAGCCCGCCGCCCACGCACAGCAGGCCCAGGCAGAGCGCCGACCGGCCGATGATGTCCAGCGAGGTGGCGATGGCTTGGGACAGGGGTATGCCGCTTGCGCTCCACAGCAGGCCGCCAAGCGAGGACAGGATGATGGGGTTTTTGGCGAGGGACCACAGCACCGCGCCGGCCTGGGGTCTTTGCCCGCTCCACCAGGCCAGCGCCACCACCGCGACGACGTTCACGGCCGGCAGGCACAAAGCCAGGGCCAGCACCACGAGGCTGGAGACCGGAGGGGCGAAGAACAGGCTGGAGACGGCGATGCCGAAATAGGTATTCGGCCGGATCGCGCCCTGGATCACGGAGGAACGCGCCCCGCCCGGCAGCCCGGACGCAAATCTCAGCCCCAGCACGGCCAGCCCCAGCACCAGCGTGGTCGGCACCAGCGTCGCCCAGGCGATCTGGCCGATCTGCTCGCCTTGCAGGTCCAGCCGGGCCGTCGCGGTGAACAGCATGGCGGGAAACGCCACGGTGTAGGCGAACTTCTCGATGGACGCAAAGAAGTCGCCGGGCATCCACTGGAAGCGGCGTATCGCCACGCCCAGCAGCAGGATCAGAAACACAGGAACGATGGAGGCAAGCATCTCAGTTCACGGCGTGGGCGCGTCATTCGCATGGCATGGAACGCCGATGGTACAGCCGCGGTTTGGATGCCTGATGCCCGGTTTTACTCCCTCCCCCTTGGCGGGGGAGGGCTGGGGAGAGGGGGGAGGCCGGTACGGGCGCCAGGGGGCGATCGCGTGCCGAAGCCCCCTCTCCCCCGGCCCCTCTCCCGCGAGGGGCGAGGGGAGGGAAGCGTGGCCTGTGGCCGGGATGGCCCGGCCTCTCTTGCGCGAGGTGTAAGGGCGAACGTGGGATCAGCCGTGGCAGATCAATCCGTCGCCCAGTTGGGTCACCTCGAACGCGATGTCGCCCACGCGCCGCTCGTGCGCGGCCAGCCGGGCGCCGCTGGCTTGCCATTGGCGCAGCAGACGGTCGAGCAATGCGGCCGCATCGGCGTCGGCCGTGGCCAGGTGCAGGCCGGACTGGTGGTCGCCCGACGAGAGGGGCTCGGGCAACTGGCGGTAGAAGCGCCACTCCTCGCGCGCCATCAGGCGCGCGGTGACGGCTTCGTCCTCGGCCAGCGCCTGGCATTCGCCCGCCATGAAGCCCGAGATGGCGTGGATGGCCGACGGATAGGTCTGCGGCCGCGCGCCCCAGCGGCGGGCCAGATCCTCGGCGTAGGGACTGCCCTGCTGCAGGCAGACGCTGGCCTGGCGCAGGTCGCGGGCGTGCTGGACGGCGCTGCCGCGCAGCACGACCAGACGCCCCGCGCCGCCGCCGTAGGCGCCGGCCACGGTCAGCGTGGGAGTGGGTGCTGTGGGGATGGCGCCCATGGCGGGCCAGGCGTCGCCGGCGATGACGATGTCGGGCACCGGCTCGCCGGGGGCTGTAGCGGAAGGTGTTGCGCCGCCGAACAGAGGCGGCTCTGGCACGGCGAGGGTCTCCAGCCGCACGCCCAGGCGCTGGGCGATGAACTGCGCCAGGGCCAGGTCGAAGCCGTCGGGCTCGGGCGGCGTGGGCGCTTCGGGCGGCGCCGGGCGCGGGTAGTAGCGCACGGCGGCGACCAGCACGCCGCGCTGGCGCACGCGCTCGGCCCAGGTGCCGCGGGTGAGCGGGCGCCAGTCGGGCTCGGGCAGCAGGGCGCCGAGGGTGCGCTGGGCGGCGGGTGGCAGGTGCTCCAGCAGGCCGGGTCGCCACGTGCCCAGCGCCAGCGCAACGGCCAGCAGGACGATGGCCAGCGCGAGCCCGCCCAGTGCCAGCCAGGCGGCAGTCGGCCCGCGCCGAGGGTGCCGGACTGCGGCCTCAACCATTGAGCGTGAGCCCCTTGCGCCAGCGTGTCAGGCGCTTTTCCAGCAGCGCCAGCACGTAGTTGAGCGCCAGCCCGAGGCCGGCCAGCAGCAGGATGCCGGCATACATGGTCGGAATCTGGAACACCTCCTGCGAGTTGAGCGTGAGAAAGCCCAGGCCCGAGTGCGCGCCGATCATCTCGGCGGCCACCAGCGCCGTCACGCAGTAGGCGCCGGCCAGCCGCACGCCGGTGAAGATCGAGGGCGAGGCCGCCGGCAGCACCACCTTGGCGAACACGAAGCGCTGCGAGGCGCCCATGGAGCGCGCCGAGTTGATCAGCAACTGGTCGACCTGCTTGACGCCGCTGATGGTCGACAGCAGCACCGGCCAGAACGAGGCCCAGAAGATGATCGCCACCTTGGACAGCTCGCCGATGCCGAAGAACAGGATGAAGACCGGGAACAGCGCCAGCGCCGAAGTCTGCCGGAACAGCTGCAGGATGGGATCGATGACCACCTCCAGCCGCTGGAACCAGCCCATCAGCAGGCCCAGCGACACGCCCAGCGCGATCGCCAGCAGCAGCCCCCACAGCGAGCGCTGCAGGCTGGCGCCGATGTGCTTGAGCAGCTCGCCGTTGCCGGCCAGTTGCGCGATGGCCTCGGCCACCTGCGTCGGCGGGCTGAGGTAGGCGCTGCTGACCAGGCCCACGGCCGGCAGCAGTTCCCACAGCAGCAGGAAGCCGACGATGCCCAGCGCGCCCAATGCGCGGTCGCTCAGGCGCAGGCCCTTGCGGCGGCGCGTGGCGGTGCCAGAGGTGGGGACGGATGCGGGGTGCGCGCCTTGCGGCGGCCGGGTGGTGCTCATGTCGCCACTCCTGTCGAACGGCTGCGCGGGCTGGCCGGGGCGGGTTTGTCGTCGCGCTCGCGCGGGTCGGCGGTGGCGCCCAGCGGGCGCGGCACGGCGCCGGGGCTGGCGAACTGCACCTCGTCCTTGAGCACGGCCCAGGCGCGCTGGCGAAGGGCGACGAACTCGGGCGTGTTGCGCAGCTCGGCGTCGCGCGGGCGCGGCAGGTCAATGTCGATGATCTCCTTGATGGTGCCGGGCCGGCGCGTCATCACGGCGACCCGGTCGGACAGGTAGATCGCCTCGTCGAGGCTGTGCGTGATGAACACGATGGTCTTGCGGTGCCTCTCCCAGATGCGTAGCAACTCGCCTTGCAGGATCTCGCGCGTCTGCGCGTCGAGCGCGGCGAAGGGCTCGTCCATCAGCAGCACGTCGGGCTGGTAGGCCAGCGATCGCGCGATTGCCACGCGCTGCTTCATGCCGCCCGAGATTTCGTGCGGGTAGCGGTTGGCGAAGCCGTCCAAGCCGACCAGTTCCAGGTATTCGCGCGCCGTGCGCAGACGCTCGGCCTTGGGCACGCCGCGTATCTCCAGGCCGACGGCGATGTTTTCCAGCACCGTGCGCCACGGAAACAGCGCATAGCCCTGGAACACCACGCCCTGGTTGGGGTTGATGCCCGTCAGCGGCTGCCCGTTGATGGCGATGCTGCCGCCGCTGCGCTCGGTCAGCCCGGCCAGGATGCTCAGGAAGGTGGATTTGCCGCAGCCCGAGGGGCCGAGGATGGAAATGAATTCGCCCTCGCGGATGTCGAGGTCGAAGTCGCGCAGCACCGTGATGCTGCTGTCGCCGTTGTCTTCGGCGCGAACGTCGTAGTCCTTGCGCAGGCCGCGCGCGACGATCTTGGCGGGCGCTGCCGGGGCAGAGGGGGGAGGGGAGAGGCTCATGGCCGCGCCGTCCTCAGGCCGCGGCCGGCTTGGCGGCGGCGTAGGGGTTGAATTCGTTGGTGTAGACGTCCTTGACCGCGACCTTGCCCTTGGGCAGCTTGCCTTCGTTTTCGAGCACGTCGATGTAGTACTGGATCGGCGGTTCGGTGATGACCAGGTCCTCGACATAGGCGTAGCGGTCTACGTACTCGAGCTGCAGGTTGATGCGCTTGGAGATGAGCTTGCGCGCATCTTCCGGGTTGGCGTTGACCCAGTTGGCGGCCTTGGCGATGGCGGTCACCACGTCGCGCACGGCTTGCGGATGCTGGCGGATGAACTGACCGTGCGCGCTGTAGGGCGCCATGCCGCCCAGGCCGCCGTCGAGGTCGTAGTCGCTCCACAGCCGCACGAGTTCGGGCGCGTGGTCGGCGCGGCCCGAGAAGGGGGCGTGGATGATGGCCAGATCGGTGTTGCGCGTGACCAGCGTCTGCTCGGCCTGCTCGTCCGGGATGACGACGAAGTTGATCTTGCGCACGTCCACGCCATGCTGGCGCAGCCAGGTCTTGGTGACGAACTCGGCGCAGGCGCCGAAGCTGTTGAAGCCGATGGTCTTGCCCTCGAGGTCCTTGGGCTCGCGGATGCCGGAATCCTTGCGCACGAAGTACTTCATGTGCGGTGCTTCCTGCAGCGTCTTGCCGCCGGCGGCCACCACCTTGAGGTCGGCGCCCGCGGCCACCGCCGAGATCACCAGCGGCACCATGCGCGCGCCGAAGTCGATCTCGCCGGTGCCGACCAGCGGAATGATCTGCGGGGCGGCTACCTTGCCGATGTAGTTGGGCCGGGTGTTGGTGCCCTCGAAATAGCCCAGTTCCTCAGCCAGGTAGATCAGGTCGAAGGTGGGATTGTTGGGGTACTTGAACCCGACCTTGTCGCCCACGCCCTGGACCACGGCCGGGCCACCGGACGAGGCGCTCGCAGCCGTGCCGGCTTCCTCGCGGGAGCAGGCCAGCAGGGAGAGGCCGCCAGCGCCGGCGGCGGCATAGGAGGCCAGGCGGGTCAGCGCGCGGCGGCGCGCAAGAAAGGGGGCAGGGCGGGTCATGGCAGGCTCCGAAAGGGATGCGGTCAACACACACGCGGGTTCGTACGGGTTGGCCTCAGGGTTGACCCTTGTGAACCCCGCGTAAAGGGGCGCATGCTATGCAGGCGTTTATCTGGTCACAACGAAGGTTTTCGTGCTTGGATATATGGTTTTGCTGGCCTCGGGCCGCCCCTTGGCGTGCGAAGGCCCGCAAGGGTGCTGAAGCCACCTGGACAGAAGGGAGCGGGGGCGGATTTGCAGCCCCGCCAGCCCCGTGCCGGCGGGGAACATCCGGGCTCGTTCGGTGGCGCCGCATTCGGTATAGTCTCGAATCTGGATGCGGAGAACCTTGCATGTCGACTCCGCCTTGCCCGCTTGCCCAGGAGAAAAACCCCCATGAAAGTCAGCGACATCCTGCGTGTCAAAGGCAGCACGCTCTACACGGCCACGCCCGACGAGCCTCTGTTTGAGGCGGTGAAAGCCATGGCCGAGAAGGACATCGGCTCGTTGGTGGTGATGGAGCACGGCGACCTGGTCGGCATGCTGACCTTTCGCGAGGTGATCCAGGCCGTGACCGCCGCCGGCGGCCAGCCGCTGACTTCGCTGGTGCGCACCCACATGGACGACGCGCCGCTGACCTGCACGCTGGAAACCGAACTCGACGAAGTGCGCCGCATGATGCTCGAGCGCCACGCGCGCTACCTGCCGGTCATGAACCAGCGCATGCTGATGGGCGTCATCAGCTTCTACGATGTCGCCAAGGCCGTGGTCGACAGCCAGGACTTCGAGAACCAGATGCTCAAGGCCTATATCCGCGACTGGCCGGAAGACCAGCCGGCCGGCAGCCGCGTGGCCAACTGATCCCGGGCCAGCCCGGGCGCGAGCGCGCCGCCGCCCCCGCGCCGTGCCGCGCTGTTCGCGCGATAATCCGGCCCCTATGAGCGGCAATACCCTAGGACATCTCTTTTCGGTCACCAACTTCGGTGAATCCCACGGCCCGGCCATCGGCTGCGTGATCGACGGCTGCCCGCCCGGCCTGGCCCTGGCCGAGGCCGACATTCAGGTCGAGCTCGACCGCCGCCGCCCCGGCACCAGCCGCCACGTCACCCAGCGCAACGAGGCCGACCAGGTCGAGATCCTGTCGGGCGTCTACGAAGGCCGCACCACCGGCACGCCGATCGCGCTACTCATCCGCAACACCGACCAGCGCAGCAAGGACTACGGCAACATCCTGCAGACCTTCCGCCCCGGCCACGCCGACTACGCCTACTGGCACAAGTACGGCGTGCGCGACCCGCGCGGCGGCGGCCGCTCCTCGGCGCGCCTGACCGCGCCCACGGTGGCCGCCGGCGCGGTCGCGCGCAAGTGGCTGCGCGAGAAGTTCGGCACCGAGTTCCGCGGCTGCATGGTGCAACTGGGCGAGATCGCCATCCCCTTCGAGTCCTGGGCGCACGTGGCGCACAACCCCTTCTTCGCGCCGGCCGCCGACGTGGCCGCGCTCGAAGCCTATATGGACGAGCTGCGCAAGGCCGGCGACTCCTGCGGCGCCAAGCTGCGCGTGCAGGCCAGCCGCGTGCCGGTCGGCCTGGGCGAGCCGCTCTACGACAAGCTCGACGCCGACATCGCCCACGCGATGATGGGGCTCAATGCCGTGAAGGCGGTGGAGATTGGCGCCGGCTTCGAGTCGGTGGTGCAGCGCGGCACCGTGCATGGCGATGCGCTCACGCCCGAGGGCTTTGCCAGCAACAACGCCGGCGGCATCCTGGGCGGCATCTCGACCGGGCAGGACATCGAGGTGACGCTGGCCATCAAGCCGACCAGCTCGATCCGCTCGCCGCGCCCATCCATCGACCTGCAGGGCAATCCCGCCACGGTCGAAACCTTCGGCCGCCACGATCCCTGCGTGGGCATCCGCGCCACGCCGATCGCTGAGGCGCTGCTGGCGCTGATCGTCATGGACCACGCGTTGCGCCACCGCGCGCAGTGCGGCGACGTGCGCGTGGACACGCCGGACATCGCGCGGGGTTGATGCCGCGCGGCTGATCGGCCGCCGGTCGATGGATCAGCGCTTGCGTGCGGCAGCGGTCGCCGTGGCGGCGGCCTTGCTGGCCGCGCTGGAGGCGGTGCTGGAGATGGCGCTGTAGTTGGCCTCGGCCACTTCGGTGGCCTGCTTGACGGCCTTCTGCACCGAGTCGTAGGCCGTGTTGGCGGCGGCGACGGCGCTCTTGAGGACGGCGACGGCGGTTTCCGAGCCGGCCGGCGCATTGCGCGAGGCATTGTCGACCAGCGCCAGGAACTTGCGCTGGGCTTCGGCGGCCTGTTCCTCGTAGGCCTTGCCCAGGTCGCCGCCGGTGCTGCTGGCGATGTCGTACAGGTGGCGGCTGTAGGCGCTGGCCTTTTCGGCCAGGGGCTGGAGCAGGGCGGCCTGGAGCGCCAGCAGTTCCTGTGCGTCCTTGGCGCTGAGCAGCGCCTTGGCGTGGTCGGCCGACTCGGCCAGCGCGGCCTTGGAGGCGGTGAGGTTGAGCTCGACCACCTTTTCCAGGCTTTCGAAGGCCTTGGCCGTCAGGCCGAACAAGGTCTCGACCTGGGCTTTCTGGGCGGTGATGAAATCGTCTGCGTTGGCCATGGTTCTCTCTCCAGAGGATAGTCTCGGTGACTCAGGGAACTGCACATGCTGAATATGTTGCGCATGCGGAAAATGGGCGGATCGACTCGGTCGGCAGCCATATTTGCTGCACCGCAATATGAATTCATTCTACGAAGCCAGGCCGGGTTGGCAAGCGCGAAAAGCGCAGATGCTGTTGATTAGATTGCAGTTTCTAAGAACGTGTTCTAACCAGGTGGCCGGGCGGCATGCAAAGGCTGCGCGGGGTGGGAAGCCGTTCATCGCCCGCTCTGATGCCAAAATGCCGGCTGGAGACTTGGCGACGGCTGTCGATGCAAAGAGAAGGGCGTGGCTCCAGTCTGTTCGCACGGATCGTGCATCCCCTGACCGGCCATGGCTCGCCGACGAGCTGTTTTGTTCATGATCATCCAGAGCCTGATCGACACTGACCTCTACAAATTCACCATGATGCAGGTGGTGCTGCATCAGTTTCCGGGGGCGCAGGCGGAATACCGTTTCAAGTGCCGCAACCCCGGCGTGCAACTGGCGCCGCTGGTGGAGGTGATCCGCGACGAGATCCGGCAGTTGTGCAGTCTGAGCTTCAAGGAAGACGAACTGGCCTACCTGCGCTCCTGGCGTTTCGTCACGAGCGATTTCGTCGACTTCCTGGGGCTGTTCCGGCTCAACGAGAAATACATCGACGTGCAGCCGCTGCCCAATGGCGAGATCAGCATCGAGATCAAGGGCCCGTGGCTGCACACCATCCTGTTCGAGATCCCGGTGCTGGCCATCGTCAACGAGGTGTACTTCCGCCACCACCACCCCGCGCCCGACGTGCTGGAGGGGCGCCGGCGGCTGGAGCTCAAGATCGACCAGCTCAAGGCCGAGGCCGCGCACGATGCCACGCTGGGCCGCCCGCACGATCTGAAGATCGCCGACTACGGTACGCGCCGCCGCTTTTCGCGGGCCTGGCACGAGGAGGTGCTGCACATCCTGGTCGACCGGCTGGGCCAGGGCGCGGCCAGCCCGCTGGCCGGCACCAGCAACGTGCTGTTCGCCAAGCAGATGGGGCTGACGCCGCTGGGCACGATGGCGCACGAATACCTGCAGGCCTGCCAAAGCCTGGGCCCGCGCCTGCGCGACAGCCAGATCTTCGGCTTCGAGTCCTGGGCCAGGGAGTACCGGGGCGACCTCGGCATCGCGCTGTCGGACGTCTACGGCATCGAGCCCTTCCTGCGCGACTTCGACCTCTACTTCTGCAAGCTGTTCGACGGCGCGCGCCACGACAGCGGCGACCCGTTCGCCTGGGGCGAGAAGCTCATCGAGCACTACCGCAACAACCGCGTCGACCCCCTGGGCAAGGTCCTGATCTTCAGCGACGGCCTGACCGTGCCGCGCACCATCGAGCTGTACCGCCGCTTCAAGGGGCGCTGCCAGACGGCCTTCGGCATCGGCACCAACCTGACCAACGACCTGGGCTACGAGCCGCTGCAGATCGTCATCAAGATGGTGCGCTGCAATGGACAGCCGGTCGCCAAGCTCAGCGACACGCCGGCCAAGAACATGTGCGACGACGAGAACTACCTGGCCTATCTGCGGCAGGTGTTCGACATTGCCCAGCCGCCCAAGGCCGGACAGTAATGGCGGGATGGAGGGGCGGCCTGCCGCTGGCGGCGCTGCTGTTGTGCGCGCTGACGGCGGCCGCGGCCGAGGTCGATGGCGCCCGCCTGCCGCCCGCCTATGCGCTGCCTTTCGCGGCCCTGTTGCTGGGCATCGCCCTGCTGCCGCTGGTGGCGATGCGGTTCTGGCACCACCATTTCGGTAAATTCGTGGCCGGCTGCGCGCTGGCCTTTCTGCTGCCTTTCGCCGCGCAGTACGGCGCGGCAGCGGCCGGCGCCGGGCTGGTGCACGCGCTGGTGGCCGAATACATCCCCTTCATCGTGCTGCTGGCCACGCTGTTCGTGGTGGCAGGCGGCATCTATTTTGAAGGCCGGCTGCCGGGGACGCCACGCTTCAACACCGGCCTGCTGGCGCTGGGCACGCTGCTGGCCAGCGTGATGGGCACCACCGGCGCGGCCATGCTGCTGATCCGTCCGCTGATCCGAGCCAACCAGGCGCGGCCGCGCAGCGTCCATGTGTTCGTGTTCTTCATTTTCCTGGTCGCCAATGCCGGCGGCGCGCTCACGCCGCTGGGCGATCCGCCGCTGTTCCTGGGCTTTCTCAAGGGCGTGCCGTTCGACTGGATGCTGCGCAACATCCTGCCCCACACGTTGTTCCTGGTGGCCTGTCTGCTGGCGCTGTTCTATGCCATCGACCGCCATTTCCACCGCCGCGAGGGGCCGCGCCAGCCGCAAGGGGCGCTGGGCGACCCCACCGCGCCCGCGCTGCGCATGCACGGCGGTGTCAACGTCGTGCTGCTGCTGGGCGTGATGGCCCTGGTGCTGGGCAGCGGCCTCTGGAAGCCGGGCACCGCCTTCGTGTGGGCCGGCACGGCCGTGGGCTGGGAGAGTCTGGCGCGCGATGCCGGCCTGATCGTCATCCTGCTGCTGTCGCTGGGGCTGACGCCGGCGCACGCGCGCCAGGGCAACCAGTTCAACTGGGCGCCGATGGCCGAGGTGGCCCAGCTCTTTGCCGGCATCTTCCTGACCATGATTCCGGTGCTGGCCATGCTCCGGGCGGGCCTCGACGGTCCGTTCGCGCCCATCGTGGCCACCGTCACGGGCGCCGACGGCCAGCCGCTGCCGATGATGTACTTCTGGGCCACCGGCATGCTCTCGGGTTTTCTCGACAATGCGCCGACCTATCTGGTCTTCTTCAACCTGGCCGGCGGCGACCCGGTGGCGCTGACGATCCGGCTGGCGCACACGCTGGCGGCGATCTCGGCCGGCGCCGTGTTCATGGGTGCGCTGTCGTACATTGGCAATGCGCCCAACCTGATGGTCAAGGCGGTGGTCGAGGATCGCGGCCTGCGCATGCCCGGCTTCTTTGGCTACATGGCCTGGTCGGCCTGTATCCTGCTGCCGCTGTTCGGCGTGATGAGCCTGGTCTGGTTCCGTTGAACGCCGTCTCGCGGCTTCCCCCTCCATCTTCCGAAAGCGAATGCCATGTCCGAACTGCGCCCCCGCATCCTGATGGCCCGCCAGGTGTTTCCCGAGGTCGCCGAGCGCCTGCGCCAGCACTTCGAGGTGCACACCAACGACGCCGACGCGTCCTGGAGCCAGGACGAATTCATCCGCCGCCTGCAGGGCTGCGCGGGCGCCTTCACCACCGGCGCCGAGCGGGTGGACGAGGCGGTGCTGGCGGCTTGCCCGCAACTGCGCATCGTCGCCAACATGGCCGTGGGCTACAACAATTTCGACATCGCGGCTTTCGACCGCCATGGCGTGCAGGCCACCAACGCGCCTGGCGTACTGACCGAAACCACGGCCGACTTCGGCTTCGCGCTGCTCATGGCCACTGCACGCCGCATCGCCGAGAGCGAGCACTTCCTGCGCAGCGGGCAATGGAGGCGCTGGCGCTACGACATGTTCCTGGGCAGCGAAATCCACGGCAGCACGCTCGGCATCCTGGGCATGGGGCGCATCGGGCAGGGCATCGCCCGGCGCGGCGCCCAGGGTTTCGGCATGCGGGTGATCTACCACAACCGCTCGCGCCTGGACGCCGCCACGGAAGCCGCTTGCGCCGCCCGCTACGTGGACAAGGACGAATTGCTGCGCCAGTCCGACCACCTGGTGCTGGTGCTGCCTTATTCCCCCGATGCCCACCACGCCATCGGCGCGCCCGAGCTGGCGCGCATGAAACCCGGCGCCACCCTGGTCAACATCGCGCGCGGCGGCATCGTCGACGACGCCGCGCTGGCGCATGCCCTGCGCGAGGGGCCGCTTGCCGCCGCCGGGCTCGACGTGTTCGAGGGCGAGCCGGCGGTCCACCCGGACCTGCTGGCCGTGCCCAACGTGGTGCTCACGCCCCATATCGCCAGCGCCACCGCCGCCACCCGCCGGGCCATGGCCGATCTGGCCGCCGACAACCTGATCCAATACCTGCGCACGGGACGGGCCGTGACGCCGATCAACGCCCTGGCGTGAGGGCCAGCTTTCCCCTTTTGTTTTTTGGAAGTCATGTGATGAGTGAATGGAGTGTGGGCGTTTGGCTGCTGGTCGGCGTCGCTTTGGGTGGCCTGTTGGGGGCCGTGGCGGGCTATCTGCTGGGCGCGGCGCGCACGCGCCAGCACCTGGACGAGGCCCACGCGCAGGCGCTGGCCACGGCGGTGGATGCGGCGGTCGACCAGGCCGTGGCGCAGGCCATCGAGCGCGAGCAGGCGCTGGCGGCCACCGCCAGCGCCACCTTGCAGGAGCGCCTGCGCGGCCTGCAGGAGGAGCGGGCGCAACTGCAGCAGGCGCAGCAGCAGCAGACCTCGGATCTGGCCGGCCTGCGCGCGTCGCTAGACGCCGTGCGCGACGAGCGCGCCCAACTGGCCGAGCGCGCCGCGCAGGTGCCGGCGCTGGAAGAGGCGCTGGCGCAAACCCGCCGGCGCGTCGAAGACCTGCACGAAACCGGCAAGGCCGTGCAGGCCCGCGCCGCCGCCCTGGAGGCCGACAACCAGCGGCTGCCGGGGCTGGTCGAACAGCTCGACACCGCCCGCCGCGCCGGCCAGCAGGCCGCCGCGCAGGTGGCCGAACTGCAGACCCGGCTGGACGCCGAGCAGCGCCAGGCGCAGGAGAAGATCGACCTGCTGCGCGGCGCGCGCGACGACCTGTCCAACCAGTTCAAGGCGCTGGCCAACGACATCCTGGAAGAAAAGAGCAAGCGCTTCACCGAGCAGAACCAGTCCAACCTGGGCCAGTTGCTCGACCCGCTGCGCACCCGGCTGCACGAGTTCCAGGGCAAGGTCGAGCAGTTCTACGTCGCCGAAGGGCAGCAGCGCTCGGCGCTGGAGCAGCAGGTGCGCCAGCTCATGCAGCTCAACCAGATGCTCAGCGACGACGCCCGCAACCTGACGCAGGCGCTCAAGGGCTCGGCCAAGTCGCAGGGCAACTGGGGCGAACTGATCCTGGAGCGCGTGCTGGAGGCCTCCGGCCTGCGGCGCGGCATGGAGTACGACGTGCAGGAAAGCCATGTGCGCGAGGACGGCAGCCGCGTGCAGCCCGACGTCGTGGTCCACCTGCCCGAAGACCGCCACCTGGTGGTCGACGCCAAGGTCTCGCTGCTGGCCTACGACGAATTCGTCAACGCCGCCGACGAGGCGACACGCGCCGGCGCCCAGCGGCGCCACCTCGACTCGGTGCGGGCGCACATCAAGGGCCTGTCCAGCAAGAACTACCAGCAGCTCTACGGCCTGAAGTCGCTGGACTTCGTGCTGATGTTCGTGCCCATCGAGCCCGCCTTCATGACCGCCATCGCCGCCGACGGCGAACTGTTCATGGACGCCTGGAACCGCAACGTGCTGCTGGTCAGCCCCTCCACGTTGCTGTTCGTGGTCCGCACCGTGGCCCACCTGTGGCGGCAGGAAGCGCAGACGCGCAACGCGCAGGACATCGCCAAGCGCGGCGCCGAGCTGTACGACCGCCTGGTGGCCTTCACCGCCGATCTCGAAAAAGTCGGCGAACGCCTGCGGCAGGCGCAGGACTCGTACACCTCGGCCTACGACAAACTCGCGCGCCGCAAGGGCAACGTGATCCGCCAGGCCGAGATGCTGCGCATGCTGGGCGTCAAGCCGACCAAGCGGCTGTCCAAGGGCCTGGTCGAAAGCGCCATCGAGGACGACAGCCTGCCGCCCGAGGCCGGCGATGAGGCCGGGGGCCTGCTGCCTGCGGCCGGTGACGCGCCAGGTTCGCCTGCCGCAGCGCCGTCTGCGCTGGATACATCCGACGACCAACCCGCCGGGGCCGGTGCGCCGCAGGCCGGCCAGGCCTGACGCCAGAATGCGGACTTGTCCGATCAAGCCCAACCGTTAGAATGGCCGACACAGCGCGCGAGTCATAAGGCACCTGCCGCGCTCCAACCGGCATCGCCGTGCCCGCGTGCCGTGGTCCAGAACAAGTACAACATGGCCACGGCCGGTACGGCAGGCGATCGCCGCCGAGTCCATCCATCGTTTTCAAGGGATCTCTGCATATGCCTCTTCCTTCGACCCCTCACACCGGCTTCGGCTATGCCGTGCCGGCCGAGCAGCGCAACCGCGTGCTGCGCAACACCTACTGGCTGCTGGCGCTGAGCCTGGTGCCCACCATCCTGGGCGCCTGGCTGGGCGTGGCCACCGGCATCACGGCCGCGCTGCACGGCGGCCTGGGGCTGCTGGTGTTCATGGGTGGCGCCTTCGGCTTCATGTACGCCATCGAGAAGACCAAGAACTCGGCCGCCGGCGTGCCGGTGCTGCTGGCCTTCACCTTCTTCATGGGGCTGATGCTCTCGCGCCTGATCGGCGCGGTGCTGGGCTTGAGCAACGGCGCGGAACTGGTCATGACGGCCTTCGGCGGCACCGCCGTGGTGTTCTTCGCCATGGCCAGCCTGTCGACCGTCATCAAGCGCGATCTCTCGTCCATGGGCAAGTGGCTGTTCGTCGGCGTCATCATGCTGCTGGCGGCCAGCGTCATCAACCTGTTCGCGCAATCGACGGCCGCCATGCTGGCGATCTCGGTGGTCATGATCGGCCTGTTCAGCGCCTACATGCTCTACGACCTCAAGCGCATCGTGGACGGCGGCGAAACCAACTACATCTCGGCCACGCTGGCTCTCTACCTCGACCTCTTCAACGTGTTCCAGGGCCTGCTCGCGTTGCTGGGCTTCGCGAGCGGCGACCGCGAGTAAGCGCTCTTACCGCCATGAAAAGCCGCCTTTTCGAAGGCGGTTTTTTTATTCCTCGTTCCAGATTTCATCGCCCGGTCGCACCGTGCGACGAGGTCTTGCCCAGTGTGAAGAAGAGTGCCAGGTCAGCGATCTTGCCAAATGGCGCATGCAGCAGGCCGGGGAGGTTCCAGCGCCCCTGCACGAAGACGCCCTTGGCATGGCTCATGGCGCGAAAGCCCTCGATGCCGTGGTAAGCGCCCATGCCGCTCGGCCCGATGCCGCCAAAGGGGAGGTCATCTTGCGCCACGTGCATCAGCGTGTTGTTGATGCCCACGTTGCCGGAGGTGGTGCGCGCCAGCAGCCGGGCGCAATCGCCGTCCTCGGCGCCGAAGTAGTAGAGCGCGAGCGGGCGGGGCCGCGCGTTCACATAGGCGATGGCCTCGTCGATGCCGCGGTAGCTGCGCACCGGCAGGATGGGGCCAAAGATTTCCTCCTGCATGAGCGCCGCCTGGTCTCCCGCGTTGACGACCAGCGTGGGCGCCAGGGTGCGCTCGCGCGCCGAACTGAGGGCGGGCGATGCACCGACCTCGATCACACGGGCGCCACGGCGACGTGCATCCTCGACCAGCCCGCGCAGCCGGTCGCAGTGGCGGTCGCTGACGATGCTCGTGTAGTCGCGGCTGGCGGGGCCATCCGGGTAGAAGCGCTGGACGGTGGCGACGTAGCGGGCGATGAAGGCCTCCAGGTCGTCCTCGTGCACCAGCGCGTAGTCCGGTGCGACGCAGGTCTGGCCCGCATTGGCGAGCTTGCCGAGCACGATGCCGTTCACGGTGCGATCGTTGACGTGGCCGCGCGCCACGATGGCTGGGCTCTTGCCGCCCAACTCCAGGGTCACGGGCACCAGATTGTCGCTGGCGGCCCGCATCACCTTGCGGCCGACCTGAGTGCTGCCCGTGAACAGCAGGTGGTCGAATGGCAGTGCGCTGAACGCGGCGCCGGCCTCGGGGCCGCCCAATACGACGGCCACCTCATCTTCCGCGAAAGCCTCGGCGAGCATGCGTTGCAATGCTTCGCTGGTACGCGGGGTCAGCTCCGACGGCTTGAGCATGGCGCGGTTGCCCGCCGCCAGCGCGGTGGCGAGCGGAACCAGCGTGAGAGAGATGGGGTAGTTCCACGGCGACATCACGCCGACGACGCCCAGCGGCTGGTATTCCACGTAGGCGCGTCCAGCGCGGTAGAAAAGATGCACATGGCGACGCTCGCGCTGCATGAAGCGGCGCAGGCGGCGGGCGAGGTAGTCGATGGCCTGGATGACGCAGGCCAGCTCCATGAGGTCGGTCTCGTGGCGCGCGCGGTGTCCGAAATCGGCACTGACCGCATCCTTGAGCGCTTCGCGATGCGCGAGCACGGCGGCACGCAGGCGAGCGAGCCGGGCGCGGCGCAGCGGCAGGTCGGGCGGTCCGTCCTGGAGAAAGGCATCGCGCTGCCTGGCCAGCAAAGCCGCCATGTCGGTGTCGGGATCGTGTTGTGGTGCCTGGGTCACGTCGTGCCTCATGGGTCTGCGGTTGCAAGAATCACCGTCACTCTGCCAGCACGGAACCGGCTGAGCACATCCGCGAAACTGGATGTGGCGCCGTTTTCATTGCGGCGGATGCGGTTGTATGGGGATGCGCCCGGGCAGGCGGACCAGCGCCATGGGGCCGGCAAGGTCTGGAATCGGATGAACCGGCAATGTAGCCCAAGGGGCGGTGGCGTGGCCTGACCGGGATCAGGCCGCCGGGCCGTGCATCCGCACCGCCTGCGCCAGGAAATCCCGCGCGGCCTGCCAGGAGGCGGTGTTGGCGTGGGCGTTGGCCGCGGGGCTGCCGCCGACGCTGCTGGCGCGGCCGGAGACCGGGTGGGTGTAGAAGAGCTGGCTGGTCGGTACGTAGGGAAACAGCACGCTGTGGCCGGCGCCTTCGAAGTCGAGGCGTTGCACCGGGTAGGGGTGGCCGGCGGCGGCCAGGGTGTCGGCGACCATGGTGGTGTAGAGGCTCGATGGCCAGGCGCCGTCGTCGCTGGCCGACAGCAGCAGCACCGGGGCGCGGATTTTCTCGACCGGGATGCGGGCGCGGGCGACGGCGTCGGGGTCGCGCAGGGCGGTGCGGATGGCGCGCTCGTTGCGGTGCGGCGGCGGGCCGTCGTCGTAGGGCGCCCAGGTGGCGGTCTTGTTGTCCTGCCAGACGTGGGGCAGCGGCTGGCCGCCCAGCAGCCAGGCCGGGCCGTCGCGGCCGATGGCGGGGTCGGCAGCCGCCTGCCCGCCATGCACCACGGCGCCGGGCACGTAGGCCAGCACGGCGCTGACGTCGCGCGGGTAGAGCGTGGCCAGCAGCAGCACCAGCTCGCCGCCGCGCGACTGGCCCGACAGCGCCACGAAGCCGTGGGCCGGGCGCACTTCGCGGCGCACCCAGTCGAGCCCGGCCTTGAAGTATTCGAGCGGCGTGTTGGAGATGTAGTTGGACAGCCCCGGCGCCTTGAAGTAGGCCAGCGCGAAGGCGGCGTAGCCGCGCGAGGCGTAGAGCGCCGCGCGCGGCTCGTTGATGCCGCCGCCCGAGCCGTTGAGCACGATCACGGCCGGGTGCGGGCCGGCGCCGGCGGGCAGGAACAGCGTGCCGACCAGGCCGTCCTCGCGCACCGCGCGGCGCGTGACGCCCTCGGCCGCCAGTTGCTGGCGCAGGCTGGCGTGGGCGCTGCCGTGGCGCGCGTGCAGCGTCAATTGCGTGGTCAGCGCGGCGGCGGGCTCGTCGGCGAAGACCTCACGCGCGCTGGCCGGCTCGGGCGCTTGCGACCAGATCAGGCCCATGGCGTCGGCACCTGCGTAGCCGCCCGCCAGCGGGGCGTCGCGGCCCAGGTCCAGTGTGCCCTGGGCGTCGGCGCGGAAACTCGCCTGGCTGCGCCAGACGGCGCCCTGTCCGCGCGGCGTGGCGCTTTCGATGCGCACCGTTTCGCCGGGCACCAGGCCGGTGGCGACGATGCGGCGCGGCACGTCGATCAGCGCGTCCGGCGGCGCCACGCGCAGGCGCGGGCCGGCGGTGGCCGTGTGGGGCTGAGGCTGGCCGGGCATGTTCAGCGCGCCGCCTTGACGGGCGTGACCATCTGCGCGGCGGTGCGGTCGCTCACGTAGGGCGTGACCTTGAGGTCGGCGCGCGAGGCCCAGATGTTCTGGTAGTGGAACAGCGGGATCACCGCCTGGTCGTCGTCGAGGATGCGCGCGGCATGGCGCAGGATGGTCTCGGCCTTGTTGGCGTCGAACTCCTGGGTGTAGGCGGCCAGCGCCTGGTCCAGCGCCGGGCTGCTGTAGCGGCCCCAGTTGGAGGCGCCCAGGCCCTTGGCGGCGTCCACGGTGGCGAACACGTTGACCAGCGCATAGCCCAGCTCGCCGGTGCCGTTGCCCCAGGCCAGCACGCTCAGCGCGAATTCGTTCTTGTTGGCCCGGCTGGAATAAAGCGCCCACGGCACCGACTCCAGGGTGGTCTTGACGCCGATGCGGGTCCAGAACTGGGCCACCGCCTGCAGTGCTTCCGGCGCCTGCGGGTAGCGGTCGGCCGGCACGTGGATGGTGAGCTGGAAGCCCTGCGGGTAGCCGGCCTCGGCCAGCAGCTTGCGCGCGCGCTCGGCGTCGTAGGGCGTGGGCGCGATGTCGGGGTTGTAGCCGGCGGTGCCCTTGGGCATGTCCTGGCTGGCCGGGGTGACGGTGTTTTGCAGGATGCGGTCGGCGATGGCGTTGCGGTTGATGGCCAGCGACAGCGCCTTGCGCACGCGCACGTCGCGCAGCGGGTTGTTGGGCAGCGGCTGGCCGGCATTGTCCCTGATGAATTCGTTGGGGCCTTCGCGGAAGCTGGGCTGCAGCAGCAGCGCGCGCAGGCCGGGGTAGGCGTGCACAGCGATGTTCTTGGACGCGCTCAGCTTCTTGATGTCGGCCGGCGCGACCTTGTCGATCACGTCGACGTCGCCGGCCAGCAGCGCCGCCGTGCGCGCGGCGCCGTTGTTGACGAAGCGGTACTCGACCCGGGCCCAGTCGGGCTTTTTGCCCCAGTAATTGTCGTTGCGCACCAGCACCGAGCGGTCGCCCGGTGTGTACGACACCAGCTTGTACGGGCCGGTGCCGATGACCGCGCGGCCGGCGTTGTAGTCCTCGGTGCTGGCTTTCTCGCCCACGTGCTTGCTCACGATGTAGACCGCGCCGATGTCGGTGAGCAGGCCGGGCGTGGGCACGCGGGTCTTGATGATGACGGTGTGCGCGTCGGGCGTTTGCACCGACTCGACCTCGCGCAGGCGGCCGGCGTAGGAAGCCACCGAGCCCGGCACGCTGCGCGCGCGCTGGAAGGAGAAGGCGATGTCCTCGGACGTGAAGGGCTTGCCGTCGTGCCAGGTGATCTTGGGGTTGAGCTTGAACTCCCAGGTCCGCGCGTCGAGCGAGCGCCAGCTCTGCGCCAGGCTGGGCAGGGTGTCGTGGTCGCGGCGGTCGACGATGGAGTCGAAGATCTGCAGCGCCAGCGAGCGGTCGCCGGCATGGTTGTTGAGCTGCGGGTCGGCCGAGGAGATCGGGTCGGCGGCAGCGATGCGCAGCGTCTGCGCCTGCGCGGGCACGGCGGCCAGCGCGGTGGTCAGCGCGGCGACGGCGGCCAGCGTGGCGGCGGCAATCCGCAGGGGGGAGGGGCTAAGAGTCATGGTCAGGCCTCGGTCAAAAGGGTAGAGGGGAATCAAAGGCAATCGACATCACGCGCCATGCAGGTGGCAGGCCGCCTGGTGGCGGATCGCGATGCCGCGCAGCTGCGGCGCCTGCGTGCGGCAGCGCGGCAGCGCCTCGGGACAGCGTGGGTGGAAGTGGCAACCCGAAGGCGGCGCCAGCGGACTGGGGGTTTCGCCCTGCAGCGGCTGGAAGGCGACGCGGCGCTGGTCCAGGCGCGGGATCTGCGCCAGCAGGGCGCGCGTGTAGGGGTGCGCCGGCCGCGCGAACAGCTCGGCTGCCGGCGCGCTCTCGACGATGCGGCCCAGGTACATCACGGCCACGAAGTCGCTCAGGTGCCGGATCACCGCGAGGTCGTGGCTGATGAACAGATAGCCCAGGCCGAGCTGCTCGCGCAGGTCCATGAACAGGTTGATGACCTGCGCCTGGATGGACACGTCGAGCGCGGCGACCGCCTCGTCGCACACCATCAGGCGCGGGTTCACGGCCAGCGCCCGCGCGATGCCGATGCGCTGGCGCTGGCCGCCGCTGAACTGGTGCGGGTAGCGAAAGCGCAGCGCCGGGTCGAGTCCGGCGCGCGCCAACTGCGCGCAGACGTAGTCGTCGAGGCCGCGCGCATCGACCAGGCCGTTGCGCAGCGCGCCTTCGCCCACGATGCGGTCCACGCGCAGGCGCGGGTTGAGCGCGGCGTAGGTGTTCTGGAACACCATCTGCACGGCCAGCCGCTGGGCCGCCGTGGCGGCGCCGCGCGGGCGGCCGTCGAGCAGCACCTCGCCCTGCGTGGGCTGCTCCAGCGCAGCAGCGATGCGGCCCAGCGTGGACTTGCCGCAGCCCGACTCGCCCACCAGGCCGACCACCTCGCCCGCGTGCACCCGCAGGTCCACGTGGCTGACCGCCTGCACGACCGGGGCGGGGCGCATCAGCCCGGCGCGGCGCAGCAGGCGCTCGGCCACGCCATCGGATTCGGCGTGGAAGCGCTTGGTCACGCCGTGCAATTCCAGGGCGGGCGCATCCGTGGCCGCAGGGGGGATGGGAACCGGCGCCGCTGGTGCGGGCGAGCTTGTGGGCGCGGGTGCGAAGGAAGGCGTGGGAACGGGCGCCGCGCCCGGGCCCTGGCGCAGGCGCTGCCCCGGCGTGTTGTTGGCCGGCAGGCTGGCGAGCAGGCCCTGGGTGTAGGGGTGCTGGGGGCGGTCGATCACGTCGTCGATGGCGCCGTGCTCGACCACGCGGCCGGCGTGCATCACCGCCACCTGGTCGGCCAGCCCGGCGACCACCGACAGGTCGTGGCTGATCCAGATCAGCGCGGTACCGTGCTCGCGCACCAGCCGCCGCACCTCGTGCAGGATCTGGGCCTGAATGGTCACGTCCAGCGCCGTGGTGGGCTCGTCGGCGATGATGATGTCCGGGCGGTGCAGCAAGGCGATGGCGATGGCCACGCGCTGGCGCATGCCGCCCGAGAGCTGGTGCGGGAAGGCGCGCAGCCGCTCGCGCGGGCTGGGCATGCCGGTCAGCGCCAGCGCCTCCAGCGCCCGCTCGCGCGCGGCGCGGCGGCCGATGCGCTGGTGCGCCAGCACCGCCTCGACCATCTGGGTCTCGATGCTCAACACCGGGTTGAGCGTCATCATCGGGTCCTGGAAGATCATGGCGATGCGCCGGCCGCGAATCTCGCGCAGCCCGGCCTCGTCCAGTTGCAGCAGGTCGCGGCCCTCGAACAGCACCTCGCCGGCGGTCACGCGGCCGGGCGCATCGACCAGCCCCATGACCGAGAAGCCGGTCACCGACTTGCCCGAGCCGGACTCGCCCACCAGCCCCAGGATCTGCCCACGCCCGAGCGTGAACGAGACCCCATCGACGGCGCGCAGGCTGCCGGCGCGGGTGGCGAACTCGGTGCGCAGGCCGCGCACGGCCAGCAGCGGCGCGCTCGCGGGCTGGCCTGGGTCTTGATTCTGGCGGGGGGCGGCGCTCATCGCTGCAACCTCGGGTTGAGGACGTCGCGCAGGCGGTCGCCCACCAGGTTGATGGCGACGATGGTGATCAGCAGCGCGAGGCCCGGAAAGACGCTGATCCAGTATTCGTTGGAGAGCATGAACTGAAAGCCGTTGGCAATGAGCAGGCCGAGCGAGGGCTCGGTAATCGGCACCCCCAGCCCCAGGAAGGACAGGGTGGCCTCCAGCGTGATGGCGCGCGCCACCTGCAGCGTGCCGATCACGATCAGCGGCGGCAGGCAGTTGGGCAGGATGTGGCCCACCAGGATGCGCCAGGCACCGATGGCCTGGCCGCGCGCGGCGTCCACGTACTCGCGGCGCGACTCCACCAGGGCCTGGCCGCGCGCGGTGCGGGCGTAGTAGGCCCACTCCACCAGCACCAGCGTCAGCAGCACGTTGCCGATGCCCTTGCCCAGGTAGGCCAGGATCATCAGCGCCAGCAAGATGGTGGGAAACGACAGCAGCAGGTCCACCAGCCGCATCAGCAGGGCGTCGGCGCGCCCGCCCAGCCACGCCGCCAGCAGCCCCACCAGCGTGCCCACGGCGGCCGCCACCAGGGCCGAGCCTATGCCCACGCCCAGGCTGATGCGCAGGCCGTAGACGATGGCCGAATACAGGTCGCGCCCCTGGCCGTCGGTGCCCAGCCAGTACAGGTAGCCGCCCTCGGCGCTGCGCGACAGCGGCGGCAGCCGGGCGTCGAGTACGTCGAGCTGCAGCAGGTCGTAGGGGTCTTGCGGCGTAATCCACGGCGCCAGCAGCGCCGCCAGCACGATGGCGGCCAGCACCGCCATCGCCGCCACGGCGGTGCGCGAGGCCAGCAGGTCGCGCACCGCCTGGCGCCAGGGCGCGCGCTCGCCGTGGCCGGTGGCGGTAGTGGCGGCTGCAGGATGGCCCAGGTGGGCCGAGCGGCGTGGGAGCAGGCGTGGGAACAGTCGCTTCATCATCGGGTCGCCAGCTGCACGCGCGGGTCGAGCAGCCGGTAGGCGATGTCCACCAGCAGGTTGACGCCCACGAACAGCACCACCACCACCATCAGGTAGGCCACGATGACCGGCCGGTCCAGCGTGTAGATGCTGTCGAGGATGAGCTTGCCGGCGCCCGGCCAGGCAAAGATGCTCTCGGTGACCACCGCGTAGGCGATGGTCGAGCCCAGCTCCATGCCCAGCACGGTCACCAGCGGAATCAGCGTGTTGCGCAGCACGTGCATCAACACCACGCGCAAGGGGCGCAGGCCCTTGGCCCGGGCGAACTTGACGTGGTCCTGCCGCACCACCTCCTGCACGCCCGCGCGCGTCAGCCGCAGCACCAGCGAAACCTTGAACAAGGCCAGGTTGAGCGCCGGCAGCAGCAGGTGGCGCAGGCCGTCGAGCGTCAGCCACGACCACTGCACGCCCCACACCGCCACCGTCTCGCCGCGGCCGCTGGCCGGCAGCCAGCCCAGTTGCACGGCGAACACCAGAATCAGCATCAGCGCCACCCAGAACGAAGGCAGCGAAAAACCCAGAATGCTGCCCGCCATGACGGCCTTGGCCGCGCGGTGTTGCGGGTGCAGGCCGGCGTACAGCCCCAGCGGCACGCCGATCGCCACCGCCAGCAGCAGGGCGGCCAGCGCCAGCTCCAGCGTGGCCGGAAAGCGCTGCAGGATGAGCGTGACCGCGCTCATGTCGTAGACGAAGCTGCGCCCCAGGTCGCCCTGCACGGCATGCCACAGGAAAGACAGGTACTGCCGCCACAGCGGTTGGTCGAAGCCCAGCCGCGCGATGGCCGCCAGCCGCTCCTGCTGGGTCATGTCCTCGCCCAACAGGATGTCGACCGGGTTGCCGATCGCGTGCAGCCCGGCGAACACCACCAGCGTCATCGCCAGCACCACCAGCGCCGCTTGCGCGATGCGCTGCAGCAGCCAGCCCGTCACGGGCGGCCTCCGTCCGGTGCGGGCGCATCGTCCGTACCACGGGCGGCGTCCGCTGGCCATTCGGCCGGCTGCCATTCGTCGCCCAGCAGCTCGGGCTCGGCGTAGCGCTCCAGCGCGGCGTAGTGGCTGGCGATGTCCTCGCCCAGCAGCGTGCTGGAGAGCGCCTGCGCCAGCCGCTGCGCGCCGGCGCTGATCTGCGGAATGTCGCCCGCACCCGCGCCCTGCGAGAGCGCGGCCGGGAAGCAGAAGGCGTGGATGCGTTCCAGCCCCGGGCAGGCGCCGGGCTCGCGCGGCAGGAACTCGAAGGCCGGCCCCAGGTCTGGCGAATCGGCCAGACCGGCGTCCTCCAGCCCCGGCGGCGGCGTGTAGCGGTCGCCCCAGCGCCGCACGTGCGGCGCGATGCGCGCGTACTCGGGGCGCTGCGGCCAGTCGATGCGAAAGCCGGTGCAGAAAATCACGAAATCGGCCGCCAGAACGCCCCGGCCGGTGTGCAGGCGCAGGCTGCCGTCGGCCGCCTGCGCCACCTCGTGCACGGCGGCGCCGAACTGGAAATGCGCATTCGCGTGCCGCGACACGCGCAGCGTGCTGCCGTGCGGCGGCGGAATCTGCTGCGCGTTGATGTACTGGCGCAGCCGCCACTTCCATTCATCCGGCAACTGCCAGTAGCCATGCAGCATGCCGGGGCTGCCGGCGCCTTTGCTCTTGTTGACGCGCGGCAGGTCGTGCGCGCGGATCAGCAGATCGACCCGCGCCGCGCCCGCCTCCAGCGCGCTGGCCGCGCTGTCCATGGCCGACGAGGCGCCGCCGATCACCACCACGCGCTGGCCGCGCAGGGCGGCCACGTCGTAGGCGTGCGACGAATGCGCCCAGCGCCCGGCCGGCAGCCGGCGCGCCCACTCGGGCAGCGCCGGGCCGCCCAGGCCGTCGTGGCCGCTGGCGATCACCAGGTGGCGCGCGCGCACCGTGTACGGGCGCCCGCCGGCGTTCGGGCCGGACCGGTTGGGCAGATCAGTCAGATCGCTCAGTTGCAGCTCGACGTGATCGGCATGCGGCCGCACGTCCTGCACGCGCTGGCGGTTGCGCACCTCTAGCCCCAGCACCCGGCGATACCAGCGCAGGTAGTCCATCCACTGCAGCCGGGGAATCTTGTCGAGCGCATCCCAGCGCGCGCGGCCGAACTGGCTCTCGAACCAGGCGCGAAAGGTCAGCGCCGGCAGGCCGAGCGCGGGCCCGGGCAGTTCCTTGGGCGAGCGCAGCGTCTCCATGCGCGCCGTGGTGGCCCAGGGGCCTTCGAAGCCTTCGGCGGACTGGTCGAACGCCAGCACCGGCACCCCCTGCAGCTTCAGTGCCGCGCTCAAGGCCAGGCCCGCCATGCCGCCGCCGATGACGGCCACCGGCAGCAGCGGATCGCCGTCATGCTCGCGCGCCGGCACCCAGCTCTTGCCGGGCAGCGTCAGCCACTGCAAGTCCTGGCGCAGCCGGGCTTCGAGGGCCGGCAGGCCGGCGGGCGGCGGCGCGCTGGCGGTATCGGGCGTGGTGGCAGGGGGCACGGCCGTCTGGATGGGCGAGGGTGGGGAAGAAGTCATGGGCGCGCGGGGCAATCGGTCGGGGCAGGAAAAACCAGGGAAGAAGGCCGGGCCTTCAGCCGGCACGGGTGCGGCGGCCGCGCACATGGGCCGTGGGCGGCGCATCCTCGGCATACATCAGCCGCACCAGGTCGGCATGCGCCTCGGCCGGGTGGTGCACGAAACCCGGCAGGGTCTGCCGGGCGGTCTCGACCAGCGCCTCGCCCAGCGCCTGCAGCGCCGGCGGCAGCGCCATGGACTGTGGCGTGATGACGCCGAAGAAGAAGGGAATGTCCACCTCCAGCGCCCGCACCACCACGCCGGGCAGCGGCGCGCCCAGCACGGTGGCCGGCTCCAGCACCGCCACGCCCAGCCCGGCACGCACCAGGGCCTGCGCGTTCATCGACGAATTGGTCTCGACCAGCGGCGCCCGCGTGCCCGGCAGCGCCTGCGCCCAGGCGCGGTCGAGGCGGTGGCGCAGCCGGTAGCGGTTGGCCATGGTGATCACGCGCCGCCCGGCCAGCCGCGCCAGCGGCACGGCGTCCAGCGCGGCCAGCGGGTCGCCCTCGGGCAAGGCCAGCACGCAGGGTGCCTGGCCGATCCAGTGCACCGCCAGGCCCTTGTGCTCCAGCGGCAGGCTGCTCGCGCCCCACTGGGCCGCGCCGCTCAGCACCGCGTGCACGACCTCCTCGGCCGAAGCGCTGCGCAGGTGCAGCGGCGTGCCCTCGATGTGCGGGTCGATGCGGCGCAGCGCCTCGGGCAGCAGGCCGGCCGCCAGCGCGGGCGTGGCCGCCAGCCGCAGCGGCTGGCGCTGGCCGCGCGCGATCTCCTCGGCGCGTGTGCGGATCTGCCGCAGGCCGGCCAGCGCGCGCTCGACGTCCTCGTACAGCAGGAAACCCTGCGGCGTCGGCGTCACCCGGGGGCCGCTGCGGTGGAACAACGCATAGCCGATCTGCGCCTCCAGCTCCTGGATCAGCCGGCTGACGGCCGGCTGCGAGCGGTCGAGCATGCGCGCCGCGCCGCTGACGCTGCCGCAGGACATGGTGGCCGCAAAGGCTTCGAGTTGACGCAGTTCCATCGCTCTTGCATGTGTTTTTCGGAATCATGAGGATTCAGTATGTGTTTAGCAAATACTTAAATCCAGCCTTGATATTTGAAAAACAAACAAGCGGCGGGAAGTTGCCTGGGTCTGGTTGGATGCGGTCTGCGGCTGGGATGGAGAGGCGCGCACCAGTGTGTGGGCGGTTTTTTGTCTTGGGGCGGCCCTGCGGGTGTCACCTGTGTTTTTCTCGTCGTGGTGGCCGACGCACCGACGTGAGATACGAGCGGCTCCACGAAAAGGGACAGCCGGACCGACACGGTCGATGGCGTCCATCACCGTCTCGGACCAGCCGTGTGGCTGTGGTGGCCGTCAGCCACACCGCCAGCGCGGTCTGTGCCGCGCTGACCGGCGCCGAGTAATGGAGCGTGTAACGTAACAGGGGCGGAACAGTGCGTAACACCGGTCGTGTCCGGCATTTCTACACGTGTGATCGGTTGCGTAGATGGGTTACACTGTTAATACGAAAGTGCTAGTCATGGTAAGGATTTCAGTTGGCTACGTGAATCGCAGCTGAACTTTTGTAGGACATCACCGCATCATGTGTGTGTTGTGGTAACTAAAAAAACATCAATAATTTCAATGACTTGCGTGTTTTCTTGTGCATCGAAACCAACGTTGGATATTTCTCTCGAAAATCAGCGCAAAGATGTGTTGACCCTTCGGCTATGATCTGCGAACCATTGGGTACAAACCCTAGCTGCCGTGTCAGATAAGGCCTACAAAAGGGTCGAGACGCATGCCAGGTTTATCTGCTGCTCCAGGTGGGCCTGGGGATGGATGGGAAACTCTAAACCAGAGTCTTTCTTCTGAAGAAGGATGGAAAAGATGGGGTAACCGCCCCACGCTGATAAAAAATCGGTGTTCAGGAATATGGGTGTTTTAGTACTAACCTGCCGTTGTTGAATGGGGCACAGGCTCAAGAGTGGTTCGTGGGTTATCCACGCGCCCCGCATGGCTGAAATGGACGATAGCCCTGTCTGGAAAGATCAAGAAAGCGAATGACCCACCATCCTTCGTCAACCAAGCCCCCCCCGCACCGCGGGGCCAGTGCCGCCACGGGTGCCGTGCCTCGTCACGTCGCTATCATCATGGATGGCAACCGACGCTGGGCGCGCAACCGCGGCTTGCCCAAGGCCACCGGCCACGCTGCTGGCGCGCGCCGCGTCAAGGAACTGGTCACCGCCTGCGTCAGCCAGGGCGTGCAATGCCTCACCCTGTTCGCCTTCAGCACCGAGAACTGGCGCCGCCCCCAGGCCGAGGTAACGGCCCTGATGTCCCTGCTGATGCGCTACCTGCGCAAGGAACTTGGCGACCTGCACGCGCAAGGCGTGCGGCTGCGCGTCATCGGCGACGCCACGCAACTGAGCGAACCCCTGCGTCAGCTCATCGGCCACGCCCACCAACTGACGGCGGGCAACCGCAGCTTCACCCTCAACGTCGCCATCAACTATGGCGGCCGCTGGGACATTCTGCAGGCTGTTCGTGCCTGGCAGCAGGCCCACCCCGATCTCGACGTCGACCAACTCGACGAAGCCGGCCTGGCTGCCCACCTGAGCACCGCCGGCCAGCCCGAGCCCGACCTGCTCATCCGCACCGGCGGAGAAATCCGTGTGAGCAACTTCCTGCTCTGGCAAATGGCCTACGCGGAACTGCACTTTACCGACGTGCTGTTCCCCGAATTCGGCCCCGCCCAACTCGCCGAAGCCATCGCTTGGTACGCCGGCCGCGAGCGCCGCTTTGGCGCGGAAACCGGCCAAAGCGGTGCCCTGGACAGCACGGCTACACCGGAAGGTGGCGCCAACGGCCAACAGCCCCTGTCGGCCTGACTGCAACAACGTCCCGGCCCATGCCAGAGCGCCAGGACGCGGAAGATGAATGATTCTTTATTAAGTTTTCAATTTAAGGACGTGAGTGAAATGACTTTTTCTGCCAAAAGCACACCCAAGATCCGTAAGGCCGTCTTCCCCGTGGCAGGCCTGGGCAGCCGTTTTTTGCCCGCCACCAAGGCCATCGCCAAGGAAATGCTCCCCATCGTGGACAAGCCGCTTATCCAGTACGCGGTGGAAGAGGCCTACGAGGCCGGCATCACCAGCATGGTCT
>JASGEH010000235.1:0-16812 GCA_047606565.1 Comamonas sp. | reverse complement strand
GGTGCAGGCGAGGCCGCGGGCAGCTGCGCGGGTGTCGGCGCGGCCGCGGGGGCCGGCGCGGGCGGGGACGCCGGCTGTGCGGGCGCCTCGGTCAGCACTTCCTCCTCGCCATCGGACAGGCCCTTGCCCGTCGCCTCGTTCGCGGCGGGCGCCAGCGGCGCGGCCGTGTCCCTGGCGGGGATCTCGATGGCGATGTCGCCGCTGACCGGGCGGGGCTTGGTGTCGAACACCAGGGGGAATCCGATGACCGCGGCCAGCACCAGGACGACCGACCCGATCAGCCGGTGCCGGGCGCGGCGACGCATGACCTCGACGCTCTCGGTACTGGCTGCGGCTGCCTTGGCGCCACGCGGTTTCTTGCCGGACGGCGGCGGTGCGGAAGCGTCTGCGCCGCCCTGGCGAAACTTGAAAAAACTCATGAGTCAGTGTTCCGGGCCGTGAGGTGCGGAGCGTCGAGACGGGGCACCCCGTCGTGTAGAACGCCCCCGACCGTGTAGAACGATCCAAAGACCACGATTCTATCAGCCGCCTCCGCCTGGGCCACGGCGCGGTCGAGCGCAGCCTGCGGGCTGGCGGCGACCTCGGCGGGCGCCTGCGGGCGCAGCGCCAGCGCCTGCCAGTAGTCACGCACGTCCTCGGCGCGGGCGGCGCGCGGCGTGTCCAGGTCGGTGAAGATCCAGTGGTCGATGAGCGGCGCCATCCGGCGCAGCATGGGTTCGTAGTCCTTGTCGGCCATCACGCCCAGGATGCCGAAGGTGGTGGGATAAAAGCCCATGGCGTCCAGGTTGGCCGCCAGCGCGGCAACCGAATGCGGGTTGTGCGCGACGTCGAGCACCAGCGCGGGCTGGCCCGGCACGATCTGGAAGCGCCCGGGCACCTGCGCCAGCGCCAGCCCCAGGCGGATCGCCTGGGCACTGACCGGCAGCCGCTCGCGCAGCGCCTCCAGCGCCGCCAGCGCGCCGGAGGCGTTGAGCAGCTGGTTGGCCCCGCGCAGCGCCGGGTAGGCCAGGCTGGCGTAGCGGCGCCCGCGCCCGGCCCAGTTCCACTGCTGCTTGTCACCCGAAAAGTTGAAATCCTGGCCGAAACGCCAGAGGTCGGCACCGATCTCGGCGGCATGCCGCCCCAGGCTCTCGGGCGCGGCCGGGTCGGCCGCGATGGCCGGCACGCCCGGGCGCATGATGCCGGCCTTCTCGCGGCCGATGCTCTCGCGGTCGTGGCCCAGGAAGGCCTGGTGGTCGATGTCGATGCTGGTGATGACCGCGCAATCGGTGTCGATGATGTTGACCGCGTCGAGCCGCCCGCCCAGCCCCACCTCCAGGATCACCACGTCCAACCCCTCGCGCATCAGCCGGCGCAGCACGACCAGGGTGGTGAACTCGAAATAGCTCAGGCTGATTTCGCCGCCCGCCAGGCGCGCCTGCTCGACGGCGGCGAAATCCACCAGCAGGCTCTCGCCCTTCACGATCTCGCCGGCCACCCGGCAGCGCTCCTCGAAATGCACCAGGTGCGGCGAGGTGTAGAGACCGGTGCGGTAGCCGGCCTGGGTGTAGATGGCCTCCAGCATGGCGCAGGTCGAGCCCTTGCCATTGGTCCCGGCCACGGTGATGACCGGGCAGTCGAAGCCGATCGCCAGCCGCTCGGCCACGCGCCGGACCCGATCGAGCCCGAGTTCGATGGTCTGGGGATGGATGCGCTCGCAGTGCGCGAGCCAGTCTTGCAGGGTGTTCATGCGGGAAGCCGGCGCCGGCCGGATGCGCGCCGCCAGCGGAAAAGCCAGGTCGAAGGAGGGTTGGAGCCAGCGATTGTCGCGCAGTTCAAGCTCCCCGCACCCAGGGCACCGCAGCGGCCGTGGCGGCGGGATAATCGGGCCATGACCACGCTTACCACGCTCTACGGCATCCCCAACTGCGACACCGTCAAGCGCGCCCGCGCCTGGCTCGACGAGCACGGCGTCGCCTACACCTTCCACGACTTCAAGAAGCAAGGCGTCCCCGAAGCGGCGCTACAGGCCTGGATCGCCGCCCAGGGCTGGGAGAAGGTGCTCAACCGCAAGGGCACGACCTGGCGCCAGCTCGACGAAGCCGTGCGCGCGGGCGTGACCGACGCCGACTCGGCCGCGCGCGTCCTGCTGGCGCAGCCCAGCGCCATCAAGCGCCCGGTGGTCGAGTGGCCCGGCGGCGCGGTCACCGTGGGCTTCGATGCCGGGGATTGGGCCGCCAGGGTCTAAAATTCGCCCTTTCGCCGGCCGCGCGCCGCATTCTTTTCGCCCGCCCATCCGCCATGACCACAGAGAAAATCGACGGCGTCTCCGTCACCACCCGTGCCAACGTCTACTTCGATGGCAAGTGCGTCAGCCACAACCTGACCTACCCCGACGGCACGAAGAAGTCGGTGGGCGTGGTGCTACCGGCCGAGCTGACCTTCGGCACCGCCGCGCCCGAGATCATGGAATGCGTGGCCGGCGCCTGCGAGTACAGGCTCAAGGGCACGGACGTCTGGATCAAGGTGGCGGCCGGCGACCAGTTCAACGTCCCTGGCGACTCGTCCTTCGACATCCGCGTCGCCGGCGAACCCTTCAGCTACATCTGCCACTACGGCTAAGCCCCTCGGCCGGGCCGGCGTGCACCACGCCCGAGCCCGCCCACCGCATCGGAAACACAGACCCATGGCCACCATCCTGCAAAACCTGCCCCAGGGGCAGAAAGTCGGCATCGCCTTCTCGGGCGGCCTCGACACCAGCGCCGCGCTGCGCTGGATGAAGAACAAGGGCGCCCTGCCCTATGCCTACACCGCCAACCTGGGCCAGCCCGACGAGCCCGACTACGACGCCATCCCGCGCAAGGCCCTGGAATACGGCGCCGAGCAGGCGCGCCTGATCGACTGCCGCCAGCAGCTCGCGCACGAAGGCATCGCCGCGCTGCAGGCCGGCGCCTTCCACATCAGCACGGCCGGCATCACCTACTTCAACACCACGCCGCTGGGCCGCGCCGTCACCGGCACCATGCTGGTGGCCGCCATGAAGGAAGACGACGTCAACATCTGGGGCGACGGCAGCACCTTCAAGGGCAACGACATCGAGCGCTTCTACCGCTATGGCCTGCTGACCAACCCGGCGCTGCGCATCTACAAGCCCTGGCTCGACCAGCTCTTCATCGACGAACTCGGCGGCCGCGCCGAGATGTCGGCCTTCATGACCAAAGAAGGCTTCGGCTATAAGATGAGCGCCGAGAAGGCCTACAGCACCGACAGCAACATGCTCGGCGCCACCCACGAGGCCAAGGACCTGGAGCACCTGAACAGCGGTATCCGCATCGTCAACCCGATCATGGGCGTGGCGTTCTGGAAGCCCGAAGTCGAGGTCAAGGCCGAGGAAGTCACGGTGCGCTTCGAGGAAGGCCAGCCGGTCGCCCTGAACGGCGTGCACTACAACGACCCGGTGGCGCTGATCCTGGAAGCCAACCGCATCGGCGGCCGCCACGGCCTGGGCATGAGCGACCAGATCGAAAACCGCATCATCGAGGCCAAGAGCCGCGGCATCTACGAGGCCCCCGGCCTGGCGCTGCTGCACATCGCCTACGAGCGGCTGGTCACCGGCATCCACAACGAGGACACCATCGAGCAATACCGCATCAACGGCCTCAAGCTCGGCCGCCTGCTCTACCAGGGCCGCTGGTTCGACCCGCAGGCCATCATGCTGCGCGAAAGCGCCCAGCGCTGGGTGGCGCGCGCGATCACCGGCGAAGTCACGCTGGAGCTGCGCCGCGGCAACGACTACTCGCTGCTCAACACCGACAGCCCCAACCTGACCTACGCGCCCGAGCGCCTGTCCATGGAAAAGGTGGAAGACGCCCCGTTCTCGCCGGCCGACCGCATCGGCCAGTTGACCATGCGCAACCTCGACATCGTCGACACCCGCGCCAAGCTGGGCATCTACACCGAAAGCGGCCTGCTGGCCGCCCCCAACGGCAGCGCGCTACCCCAGCTCAAGGGCCAGGGCGACGCATAAGCCGCCCCTGCCCATCGACGAAAAAAGCCACCGTGCGCCCGCGTCGGTGGCTTTTTCGTTGGAGCCGACCGCGTGCTTCGCGGCGCGTTTCGGTGCGATCAGGCCAGGCCGCGCCGGCGCGCGATGGCCTCGCGCTCGAGCTGACTGACATAGCGCTGGATGAGCTGCAGCGCGCGCCCCTGGCCTTCGCCGTCGTAGGCGCAGCCCAGCCGGTGGCGTACCTTGCCCTGCGGCAGCACGATCTCGCGCGCCTGCACCACGCGCAGGTCGACGCTGACGGGGCCGACACCCGGCAATTCGAGGCGGCAGCCACGCAATACCGCGCCCTTGGCCTGCGCAAGCACGCCACCATCGTCAAACAGGCCCACGCCACCCACACCAATATCGTCGAGCGGCAACACCGCCTCGCGCCCATCGACGGTCACGCGGCAGAGCACCGGGTTGACGGCCGACACATGCACGCGGAAAACATCGCGCCGCTGCACCCGCAACACCTGGACCGGCAGCGGCGAGCGCAGCGCCGGACGCCCCTCATGCACATGGCGCTCGATGCCAGCCAGCAACAGCCGCACCTGGATCTGATCGAGCGCAGTCTCCAGCACGACTTGCCCGTCGCTCAGGTCAATGCGGCGCATCAGCGCCTCGCCCGGGTGGTCCAGCACCAGTCCGTTGGCATCGGCGTGCAACAGCGCCGTCACCACCGAGACGACGCTCGGCGGCACCCACAACTGCAACAGCGCGCGGCTGCGCGCGATGTCACGCAAGACGCCGATGATCTCGGCCGGCGACGTCAGCGCATAGGGACTGCCTGACGGATCCTGCTCATCGAACGCCTCGCTCATGCCCTGCCCTCCCCGCTCGCAACCGTTCAAGAAACCTGACACCTCCCGGCCGAACGCCGGAACGTCCAAGGGGACCCGGTACGTTAAATCAAACCAGCCTCCCCACGCCAGCGCCTAAACGCAGAGCAAGAAGGCATTTCCCGCCCAACTCAGTCGTTAGACGCCGCCGGGTCATCGGCCGGGCGCCGCGCGAAGCGCTGCGCCAGCACCGCGCACACCATCAGCTGCATCTGGTGGTAGAGCATGAGGGGCAGCAGGATGGTGCCCACCGCGCTCGCCGAGAACAGCACATTGGCCATGGGTGCGCCGCTGGCCAGGCTTTTCTTGGAGCCGCAAAAGACGATGGTGATCTGGTCGGTCTTGGAGAATCCCAGGCGGCGCGCGCTCCAGGTGGTCAGGCCCAGCGCCAGCGCCAGGAACACCGCGTCGACCAGCAGCAGCCCGCCCAGCTTAGCCCAGCTCACCTGATGCCACAGCCCCTCGATCACCGCCGCACTGAAGGCCGTGTAGACCACCAGCAGCACCGAGCCCTGGTCCACCACCTTGAGCATCTTCGCGCGCTGCCTGACCCAGCCGCCGATCCAGGGCCGCAGCAAGTGGCCGGCGGCAAAGGGCACGAACAGCTGCAGCACAATGCGGCCCACCGCCTCCAGCCCGCCCGCGGCGACCGCCGCGCCCTGCGTGGCCACCAGCAGGCCCACCAGCACCGGCGTGACGAAGATGCCCAGCAGCGTCGAGGCCGAGGCGCTGCAGACCGCCGCCGGGATATTGCCGCGCGCCAGCGACACCATGGCGATCGACGACTGCACCGTCGACGGCAGCACGCACAGGTAGAGCACGCCCACGTACAGCGCCGGCCCCACCAGCGGCGAGAGCACCGGCCTGAGCAGCAGGCCCAGCAACGGGAACAGCACGAAGGTCGAGGCCAGCACCAGCAGGTGCAGGCGCCAGTGCGTGACGCCCGCCACGATGGCCTCGCGCGACAGGCGCGCACCGTGCAGGAAGAACAGCGCGGCAATCGCCAGCGTGGTCACGGTCTTGAAGGCCACGGCCACGTCGCCGGCCGCCGGCAGCAGGCTGGCGATGATGACGGCGGCCACCATCATCAGCGTGAAATTCTCGGGAAGGAAGCGGGGTCGAGCCATGGTTTTTCCTGGGTGGCAAAGCGAAAGGCCCCGATTAAATCGCAGGCCCATTAAAAATAGAAATTAATTGATCTGATGAATTCATAGAATCAAGTCATGAATTCCAACCTCAACGTCAGCCTGCGCCAACTGCGCGTGTTCCAGGCCGTCGCCGGGCTGCGCAACTTCAGCCGCGCCGGCGACCGCATCGGGCTGACCCAGCCCGCCGTCAGCCGCAGCGTCCACGAGCTGGAGGCGCAACTGGGCGTGGCCCTGGTGCACCGCTCCACCCGCCTGGTGGAGCTGACCGAGGCCGGCCACAGCCTGGCCGCGCAACTCGACCGCCTGCTCGACGAACTGGAGGCTGTGCTGCTGGACGTGCGCGAACAGGCGTCGAGCCGGCGCGGCACCGTGCGCGTGGGCAGCAGCCCCACCCTCTCGGCCAACCTCATGCCGCAATGCATCGCCGCCTGCGCCCAGCGCTTTCCCGACATCCAGCTGCACCTGCTCGACCGCATCCAGCAGGACGTTCTGGGCAGCGTGCGCGCGGGCGAGGTCGATTTCGGCGTCGTCATCGAGCCCTCTGACGCCGACGACCTGGCGCTCGAAACCATCCAGCACGACCCCTTCGTGCTGGTCTGCCCGGCCGGCCACGCGCTGGCGGCGCGACGCGAAGTCCGCTGGCAGGATCTGCAGGACTGGCCGCTGGTGCTGCTCGACCACGCTTCGGGCAGCCGCCGCCTGATCGACCAATCGCTCGCACAGCACGGCGCCACACCGCGCGTGGCGCAGGAACTGGGCCACCCGACCACGGTCTTTCGCATGGTTGCCGCCGGCATCGGCGTAAGCGTGATGCCCGGCCTGGCCCTGCCCTCGGCCGACCTGCAGGCATTGGCCGTGCGGCCGCTGCTGCCTCGCATCGAACGCCGCATCATGCTCGCGCGCCGCCGGCACCGCTCCCTGGCCCCGCGCGCGGCCGAGGTGTGGGCGCTGGTGCGGGAGCTGGCCTGATCAAATCTCCACCTTCCCCCCCAGTTCCACCACCGCGTTGCTCGGTAGGTGCAGGTAGTCGGCCGCATGCCCGGCGTTGTGGTGCATCTGCACGAACAGCTTGGCGCGCCAGGGCGCCATGCCATTGCCGCGCGTGGCGGTGACGATGTCGCGCGAGAGGAAGTAGCTGGTCGCCATGTCGTCGACCTGGCAACCGCGCGAGCGGGCCTGGGCCAGGGCCTGGGGCAGGTCGATGTCGTTCTTGAAACCGTAGTTGACGATGACCTGCCAGCAGTGCCGGCCCAGCGTCTCGATCTGCACGCGCTTGTCCAGCGCGATCCAGGGCACTTCGTGCTGGCGGATGGTGACGAAGACGTTCTCGTCGTGCAGCACCTTGTTGTGCTTGAGGTTGTGCAGCAGCGCGTTGGGCACGATGCCGGGCTCGGCGGTCAGGAAGACGGCGCTGCCTTCGACCCGCGCGGGCGGGTTGGCGAACACCGCGTCGAGGAAGCCGCGCAGGTCGATCGAGTCGCTGCGCTGCCGCTCGGCGATGCGTTCGCGACCGCGCTTCCAGGTCACCATCAGCGTGAAGACGAAGCCGCCGATCACCAGCGGGAACCAGCCCCCATCGGCCAGCTTGAGCAGGTTGGACGAGAAGAACAGCACGTCGACCACCAGGAAAAAGCCGGTGGCCGGCACGCACAGTGCCAGCGGGTATTTCCAGGCGTAGCGGATGACGAAGAAGGTCAGGATGGTGGTGATCAGCATGTCCAGCGTCACCGCGATGCCGTAGGCCGCGGCCAGGCTGCTGGCGTTCTTGAACATCAGCACCGCCAGCACGATGGCCGCGAACAGCCCCCAGTTGACCAGCGGGATGTAGATCTGCCCGGTCGCGCGCACACTGGTGTGCTGCACGTTCAGGCGCGGCAGATAGCCCAGCTGGATGACCTGCCGCGTGACGCTGAAGGCGCCGGTGATGAGGGCCTGCGAGGCGATCACCGTGGCGGCGGTGGCCAGCAGCACCAGCGGCACCAGGGCCCAGTCGGGTGCCATCATGTAGAAGGGGTTCTTGACGGCCTCGGGCGTCTCCAGCAGCAGCGCGCCCTGGCCAAAGTAGTTGAGCGTGAGCGACGGCGCCACAACCAGATACCAGGCCAGCCGGATCGGCCGGCGCCCGAAGTGACCCAGGTCGGCGTACAGCGCTTCGGCGCCGGTCACGGCCAGCACCATGGCGCCCAGCAGCACGAAGCTGGTTCCCGGGTTGGCGGTGATGAAGCCGGCGGCGTAGGTCGGGCTGAGGGCCTTGAGGATTTCCGGGTGCCCCAGGATCCGCCACACCCCGAGCGCCGCCAGCGCGAGAAACCAGACCAGCGTGACCGGCCCGAAGAAGCGGCCGATGCCCGCGGTGCCGCGCTTTTGCACGGCGAACAGTACGAACAGCACCAGCAGCGTCACCGGCAGGATGTAGGGATGCAGCGCGGGCGAGATGATCCCCAGCCCCTCAACCGCCGACAGCACCGAGACCGCCGGCGTGATGACGCCATCGCCATAGAACAGCGAGGTGCCGAAGATGCCGATGGCCAGCAGCACCGCGCGCAGCCGCGGCTGGTCCGCCACCGCCTGCGAGGCCAGCGCCAGCATGGCCACCAGTCCGCCCTCGCCCGCGTTGTCGGCGCGCAGCACCAGCAGCACGTACTTGAACGAGACGATGATCGTCAGCGTCCAGAAGATCATCGACAGAATGCCGTAGACGTTGGCGACGGTGAACGGCACGTGGCCGTGGCCGAACACCTCCTTGATGGCGTACAGCACGCTGGTGCCGATGTCGCCATAGACGACGCCGATGGCACCCAGGACGAGCGCCGGTAGTGGGGTCTTATTGTGTGCCACAAAGAAAAACCCGCGACCGTCGGGCGCGGGTTCGTTGCCTCGGGAACGCCATTGTGCCGTGCAGCACGGCAGCTTTCCAGCCACAGCGGTGGCGGCCAGGCGCCAAAAGGCTCAGTCGGCGGTCTGCACCGTGGTGTGCAGCTGCAGGTAGTTTGGCAGGCCCATCTTGTCGATCAGGCCAATCTGCTTTTCGAGCCAGTAGGCGTGGTCTTCCTCGGTATCGCGCAGTTGCGCCAGCAGCAGGTCACGGCTGACGAAATCGCCCACGCTTTCACACAGCTGCATGCCTTTCTTGAGGTTGGCCTGCACCTCGTACTCGGTATCCAGGTCTTTTTGCAGCATTTCGGGCACGGTGTCGCCGGGCGTGAAGGGGCTGGGCCGCATGTCGGGCTTGCCGCCCAGCAGCAGGATGCGGCGCAGCAGCGCGTCGGCGTGCTGTGTTTCTTCTTCCATCTCGTGGTTGATACGCTCGTAGAGCTTGATGAAGCCCTGGTCCTCATACTGGCGCGAATGGATGAAATACTGGTCGCGCGCGGCCAGTTCGCCGCGCAGCAGCTGGTTGAAATAATCGATGACTTGGGGGTTTCCGCGCATGGTCTTGCCTAGTTTGATCTCTGACTGGCCGCGAGTATCGCCGCCGCCCCGGCTTTTTCGGCCTATTCCCCCGCGGTGGCGCTTTGCATGCGTTAAGGGATCAGAAGCGTTCGCAAGAACAGTGCGATCCCGGCCAACCGGCGGCCCGCAGCGATAATCCACGGTTTGCGCGTCCGGTCCTTTCGGCGCACCATCGGTTTCATGAAAAAGACATTCCCGCTCCGCCCCGAAGGCAAGAACCCCGAGCGCGTGCTCGATGCGATCAAGCACGAGATCCGCAAATACCTGCAGCGCGAACGCAACAAGCCGCTGCCCGAAGGCACGCATTACTGGGCTTTCGACTGCCGCTTCGGCGCCGATGCCGTCAGCGCCCAATCCATCCATGCCTCCGCCATCCGCGACTGCGTGAGCGCGGCGGCGGCCGAGGGCCGCGAGAGTTTCTACCTGGAGATCCTGGCGCGCCCCGCCGTGCGCGAGGCACAGGCCCATGCCGGCCAGGACGGGCAAACGGATGACGCCGCCGACCTGGAAGACGGCGAGTAAACGCCGTCTCTTCTCTATTTCTCCAGTACCCGCGCATAGGCCGCCTTGGCCTTCGCGCCGGTGTCGGGAAAGTCGGTGAACACGCCGTCGATCCCAAGCCGGAAGTAAGCCAGCATTTCCCGCACCGGATCGCCGCCATAGAGGCCCGCCAGTCGGCTCGCCTCGTCGCGGAAGGTAAAGCCATGCACCAGCAGGCCCGCCTGGTGGGCGCGGGCGATCAGCCCGGTGTCCGTGAGCGTGTTGACGTCCTTCAGGCCCGCGCTAGCTTTGTACGGCACCACCGCATGGGCCAGGATTTGCGGCTTCCACGGGCCGATGCCGTCGGCGTAGGTACGGATTTCGGCCAGCCCCTCGGGCGTGAGCATGGCGGCGAAGGTGCGCGCGTCGCCCGCCAGCGTCCAGCTGTAGGGCCGGCCGCTGATGAAGGTGCCTGCGTCGGCGGTGATGTAGACCACCGAGCCATCCCGGTAATCGATGTCGTTGCCGTCGATCAATTGCACGACCCGCGACTTCAGGCCTGCCGCACGCAGGTATTTCAGACTCGCGGGGTCGAAGCTCTGGATGTAGATGGGCGCCTTTTTGTCGTTGAGCCGGTTCTTCTCCAGCAGCGCCAGCACCGCGTCCTCGAACGGATGGCTGCCCGGCGCGCCGCAGCCGTTGGCAATGGCCTGCCGGTTGTTCCATTCGGGGTTCTTGACCTCGGCATAGACGGCAATGGTGCGCCCCAGCGCCCGGCTCTTGGCCGCGGCGATGTCGATCACGTCCTGAGCGCCGATCAGCGGCAGCTTGCCATTCCAGACGGCGGGCCGGTCGGCGCGGTTGTCGAGGACGGTGCCCGTCAGCAGGGTGCGCAGCTCGTCAAGCGTGAAATCGCTGATCGCCCAGTCGTTGGTGTGGTCTTCCCCGTCCACCACCAGGGCCTGGAGAACCGAGCGGGGGTCGTTCGCATCACGCTGGTCGCTCAGGTAGCGGGCGGGCCCGTTGGCGGGGATGGCGGGGTATTTCACGTCCACCCAAACACCCGGCGCGGTGCGCTGGCGCGCGGCGACGGCCGGGTTGCGCGCGGCCACCGCCGCCACGTCGGTGTTGTCGCCGAGCCAGGCGTTGTGGCGCGCGGCGAGCTGGCAGTCGCGCGTCATGTGCATGTCCAGCTCCAGCATGTCGGCCCCGGCGTCGGCGGCCTGCTCGTAGGCCATCCGGGTCTGCTCGGGATAGTGCCCCGAAAACCCCCGGTGCGCGATGATCTGCGGCGCCTGGCCGTCCAGGGTGGTGTAAACGGCCGGGCGGCCAGCGGCATCGGCGGCGTGGGCGGCCCAGGCGCATGCGGAACCCAGGGCAAGAGCAATCAGCGGCGTGTATTTCTTCATGGCGGCATCTCGGATAAGTCAAAAGTGGTGCGGATACTGGAAGGCGGACATGACGCTGGCGTGACGATCGCGCGCAGTCAATCGCGCGCAGCCGTGGCAGGGGCGGCTCAGGGCTTTGCTACACTCGCTCGCACTATGTTCATGCACCGCATCGCCCAGAAAGGTCAAAGCGACCGGGGAGCCTGGCCCTGGCGCCGGCCGGTGATGGCGCGTTTCCATTTCGCGCGTTTGCATTTCTGACCGTGCGGCCCTGGCGACCCCGTGATCGCCGTCCCGACATGCGTCTTCCCGGCAGGCGGCACGCCCCGGCATACAGCCCCTGCCATCCCGACTTTTGCCATGAACTGGTGCCCTCGGCACCGACGAGCTGCCAGGAGGCTCGCCGCATGATGACCGAACTCGAATTCAACAGCCTGGCCCTGCAGGGCTACAACCGCATCCCGCTGATCGACACGGCCTTCGCCGATCTCGAAACCCCGCTGTCGCTCTACCTCAAGCTCGCCCACGCCCGCCAGGGCGGCGCGCACAGCTTCCTGCTGGAGTCGGTGGTGGGCGGCGAGCGCTTCGGCCGCTACAGCTTCATCGGCCTGCCCGCGCGCACGCTGCTGCGCGCCAGCGGCTTCGGCGCCGAGGCGCGCACCGAGGTCGTCACCGACGGCCAGGTGGTGGAAACGGCCCACGGCAACCCGCTCGACTTCATCGCCGACTACCAGAAGCGCTTCAAGGTGGCGCTGCGGCCCGGGCTGCCGCGCTTTTGCGGCGGGCTGGCCGGCTACTTCGGCTACGACGCGGTGCGCTACATCGAGAAAAAGCTCGAAGCCAGTTGCCCGCCCGACACACTGGGCTGCCCCGACATCCTGCTGCTGCAGTGCGAGGAACTGGCGGTCATCGACAACCTCTCGGGCAAGCTCTACTTCATCGTCTATGCCGACCCAGCCCGGCCCGACGCCTACGCCCAGGCCAAGCGCCGGCTGCGCGAGCTGCGCGAACAGCTCAAGTACTCGGTGGCGGCCCCGGCGATCCGCCCGACCGAGAGCCACCCGATCGAGCGCGAGTTCGCCAAGGCCGACTACATCGCCGCCGTCGAGCGCGCCAAGGAGCTGATCGCCGCCGGCGACTTCATGCAGGTGCAGGTCGGCCAGCGCCTGAAGAAGCGCTACACCGAGTCGCCGCTGTCGCTCTACCGCGCGCTGCGCTCGCTCAACCCCAGCCCCTACATGTACTACTACCACTTCGGCGACTTCCACGTGGTGGGGGCCTCGCCGGAGATCCTGGTGCGGCAGGAATCGACCGTCTTCAACGGCCAGGCCGAGCAGAAGATCACCATCCGCCCGCTGGCCGGCACCCGCCCGCGCGGCGCCACCCCCGAGGCCGACCGCGCCGCCGAGGCCGAACTGCTGGCCGACCCCAAGGAGCGCGCCGAGCACGTCATGTTGATCGACCTGGCGCGCAACGACATCGGCCGCATCGCCAAGACCGGCAGCGTGCAGGTGACCGAAGCCTTCGTGGTCGAGCGCTACAGCCACGTCATGCACATCGTCAGCAACGTCGACGGCAACCTCAACGACGGCATGGGGCCGGTCGACGTGCTCAAGGCCACCTTCCCGGCCGGCACCCTCACCGGCGCGCCCAAAGTGCACGCCATGGAGCTGATCGACCAGCTCGAACCCAGCAAGCGCGGCCTCTACGGCGGCGCCTGCGGCTACATCAGCTACGCCGGCGACATGGACGTGGCGATCGCCATCCGCACCGGCGTCATCAAGGACCAGACGCTCTACGTGCAGGCCGCCGCCGGCGTGGTGGCCGACTCGGTGCCCGAGCTGGAATGGAAGGAAACCGAGGCCAAGGCACGCGCCATGCTGCGCGCCGCCGAACTGGTCGAGGAAGGTCTGCAGTAAAACCCTGTTACCAGACGACGGCGCGCGCCCTGCCCAGCGCTCATGGGCAGGCCCTAAACTCGAACGCCGTGCCCGGCCCGCGCCGGGATTCATTCTGCTCGCATCCTGGCTGGCCACCGGCCGCCATGCGGTGCGCCTGTCCCGCTCCCGCAGACCGCCCATGAAAAAACCTGCCGTCCTCACCCTCAGTGCCCTCGCCATCGCCGCAGCGGCCTATGGGGGCGCCACGTGGTGGGCCGGCAAACAGGCCGAGGCTTTCTACCAGGACCAGATCGAGAGGCTACAGCACAGCTACCCCGGACTGAAGGTGATCGACCACCGCTACACGCGCGGCCTCCTGCACGCCACCTCGGTCATCACGCTGCAGTACGGCCGCGCCGACAGCGCCGACAGCACGGCCGACGCCCCATCAGACCACACGGCGGACACCCCCGCAGACGAAAGCGCCAGCGCCCCCGCGTCCGACGCGGATGCCGATGCCGATGCCCTGGCCGACCAGGAAGGCGAGGAGCCCATCGCCAGCGCGCCGGCCGAGACCGACGAAAGCGATGACGGGACCGGCAGCGAAGAAGATGAAGAAGAGACCGCCGCCCCGCCGCTCTACCTGACGCTGGTGCTGACCGACCACATCAGCCACGGCCCCATCACCAGCCTGCACTCGCTGGGCGCGGCGCGCGTGGACTCCACGCTGACGCTGGATGCGCGCTCCACCCCCGAAATCGCCGCCACCCTGGCCGGCCAGACGCTGGCCACGGCGCAGACCGACGTGGGCTTCTCGGGGGACTTCAGCAGCGTGCTCCAGGGCCCGGCGCTGCAGTGGGCCACGCCGGGCGGCGAACAGATGAGCTGGCAGGGCTTCGACGGCACGCTCGCCAGCGCCGAGGCTGGAAGCAAGGCCAGCTACGAGCTGACCGCCCCGGGCCTGCGCCTGGACAACGCCGAGCAAGGCATGCACATGGGCTTTTCCAGCCTCAGCCTGCGCGGCATCGGCAAGTCTATGGACGCGCTGTGGGCGCTCTCCGGCCGCGACGAGGGCCAAATCGGCGCCATCGACCTGGCGGTCGACGAAACCGCCGACGACGGCCAGCCCTTCGCCGTCGCGCTCAAGAACGTGCAGTTCCAGCAGACCAACAAGGCCTCGGGCGACCTGCTCGACGGCCTGCTGCAGGTCACCGGATCGGGCCAGGCCGGCGAGCTGCCGATCAACCGCTTCGAGCTGCGCACCTCGCTCACGCGGCTGCACGCCCCGACCTACCTGCGCATGGCCGAGCAGGTCGCCGGCCTCAGCAGCGACGACGCCGAAGGCGCCGCGCAGGTGATGCGCGCCAACCTGGCCGCGCTGCTGGCCTACAACCCCGAATACGCGCTCGACAAGCTGGCCGTGGAGATCGACGGCCAAAGCGGCGAGCTGTCGTACCGGCTGGGCATGCCGGGCGTCACGCCCGAGGAGCAGGAAGTGCCGCTGTCGCTGCTGGCGCTCAGCCGCCTGCACCTCGACGCACAGGCCAGCGTGCCAGTGTCCTGGCTCGAATGGATGGCACGCGAGTCCGCGCTGGACGACGGCGGCACCCTCACCCCCGCCGGCGCCCGGGCACTGCTCGACGAGCTGGTGAAACAGGGCCTGCTGGTGCGCGAGGGCAAGGACCGCGTCAAGACCGTGGTGCGCTACGACAAGGGCCGCCTGGAAGTCAACGGCAAGCCGGTCAAGAACGGTTTGGGCGCACTGGGGAGTTTGTAGCCCGGGAGTTTGTAGCACCCGCGGCCCTGGTGGCCTCGATTTAAGCCGGCATTCAGTCCTGCCTGCACAATGCAGGCGGCGCGGGCCCGGGTCTTCCCGACCAGCGCGCCTGATCAACTCACGGACACGACGGCTTATGGATTGGCATGGCGAACTCGGCCGCAGCGCACTCTGGCTGCTGCAGGCATTTCTCTTGAGCGCGGTGGGCTTCGGCGCCGCGCTGGCGGCGGCGGTGCGCTGGACGCGCTGGGGGCGGCAGTTCTGGCGCGTGGGCGGAGGCTACCTCGATCCGCGGCACAACCCGCGGCCGCTGCTGGCGGTGGCGCTGCTGCTGTTCTTCTCGCTGTTCGCGGTGCGGCTGTCGGTGCTGTTCTCGTATTGGTACAACGGTTTCTACAGCGCGCTGCAGGCGCTCGACAGCGCGGCTTTCTGGCTCTTCATTGGCATCTTCGCGGTGCTGGCCACCATCCACGTCGGCAGCGTGCTGCTCAACGCCTACATCGGCCAGGCCTTCGACATCCGCTGGCGGATCTGGCTCAACCGGCGCCTGACGGACGACTGGCTGGCCGGCGAGGCCTACTACCGCGAGCAGTTCCTGGCCCAGCCCATGGACAACCCCGACCAGCGCGTCGAGCGCGACATCGACACCTTCGTGACCGTCTCGCGCACGCTGTCGATCGGCGCGGTCGGCTCGCTGGTCTCGCTGGTGGCCTTCACCGGCATTCTCTGGGGCCTGTCGGCGCCGCTGGCGGTCGCCGGCGTGGAGGTACCGCGCGCCATGGTGTTCGTGGTCTACCTGTACGTGATCGTGGCCACCGTCTTCGCCTTCCGCATCGGGCGGCCGCTGGTTCGGCTGAGCTTTCTGTCCGAAAAGCTCAGCGCCGACTTCCGCTACGCGCTGATGCGCCTGCGCGAGTACGCCGAGAACGTCGCCCTCTACCGCGGCGGCGCGATCGAGCGGCAGCAACTGGCCGGACGCTTCGGCGCGCTCATCGCCAACGCCTGGGCGCTGGTGTTCCGGGGGCTGAAGTTCTCGGGCTTCAATCTGGCCGTCAGCCAGGTGGCGGTGGTGTTTCCCTTCATCCTGCAGGCGCCGCGCTTCTTCAGTGGCGCCATCAAGCTCGGCGACGTGATGCAGACCGGCCAGGCTTTCGGCCAGGTGCAGGACTCGCTGTCCTTCTTCCGCACCTCCTACGACACCTTCGCGCAGTATCGCGCCGTGCTCGACCGGCTGACCGGCTTCCTCGATGCCACCGAGGCCGCCCGCGCGCTGCCAGCCATCGCCCAGGCCGCGCCCTCCCCTGACCGCGACGCCAGCCTGGCCATCGACGGCCTGACGGTGCGCCGCCCCGACGGCCAGCCGCTGGTGCAGGAGCTGTCGCTGGCCCTGGCGCCGGGGCAGACGCTGCTCGTCAAGGGCCCTTCGGGCAGCGGCAAGACCACCTTCCTGCGCGCGCTCGCCGGCCTGTGGCCGCATGCGCAAGGCCGCATCGCGCGGCCCGAGGGCGGCGCCACGCTGTTCCTGTCACAGCGGCCCTACCTGCCGCTGGGCGACCTGCGCGCCGCGCTGGCCTATCCGGGCCAGCCCGAGCCGGGCGACGACGCGCGCATCGAAGCCGCGCTGCGCCGCGTTCAGCTCGGCCACCTGGCCGACCGGCTCGGCCAGGCGGGCGACTGGTCGCGCATCCTGTCAATCGGCGAGCAGCAGCGGCTGGCCTTCGCGCGGGTGCTGTTCAACCGGCCCCGGCTGGTGTTCCTCGACGAGGCCACCTCGGCCACCGACGAGGGCCTGGAGCACATGCTCTACAGCCGGCTGCTCG
>JASGEH010000234.1:0-10251 GCA_047606565.1 Comamonas sp. | reverse complement strand
GGCCGGCACCGGGCGCGGTGGCCGGGCGGCGGGTGCCGCAGCCGCGTTCCGTGCGGGGGCGGCCTCGGCGCGAGGACCGGCCTGGGGTTCGGCCTCGCGCGCGAGGGCGGGCGATGGGGCGACCGGCTTGGAAGCAGGCGTGAAAGCGGAATTGGGCGCGGGGTTTGAAGCCGGCTCCGTCACGGCATGGGCCACGGCGGGCCCAGCCGCCGCTGCCTGAGCCGGGCTTACGCCGGCCGGATCGGGCTGCACGGCGGGCGCGGCGGACTCGGGAGTCGGCGTCCGGGCTGGCGCTGGCGCGGCGGCGGGCGGTAGCGGCTCGGCCACGGCGGGCGGGATGACCGGGGCAGTCGTGGGGATCGGGGCGACCGGCTGGGTCGGTCTCACCGATGCGGTCGATGCGGCCGGCGCGCCGCCTTCAGCGTTCAGCAGTGTTTTTTTTTCCGGTGAGGCCTGCGCCGGCACAGCGGGCTTGAAGGCCAGCAGGCGCAGCAGCGTCATGGTCAGCGCCGCGTACTCGTCGGGCGCCAGGCCCAGTTCGCCGCGCCCGTGCAGGCACAGGCTGTACAGCAATTGCGTTTCGTCGGCCGGCATGACCTGCGCCAGGCGCGCGATGTCGCCGGCCTCGGGGTCGGCCGGGTCGGGTTGCATGTCGGGCACGGCCTGGTGCACCGCCATGCGCTGCAGCACGTTGCTCATTTCCTCCAGCGTCGAGGCGGCCGACAGGCCATTGAGGCGCAGGGTGTCCGAGGTCTCGACCACGGTGCGGCCATCGCCTTTGGCCAGCGCCTCGATCAGGCGCAGCACGTAGGTGCGGTCGACCGCGCCCAGCATCTGGCGCACCGGCGCTTCCTGCAACTGGCCGCTGCCGAAGGCGATGGCCTGGTCGGTCAGGCTCAGCGCGTCGCGCATCGAGCCGCGCGCGGCGCGCGCCAGCAGCCGCAGGGCCTGCGGCTCGGCCGGCACCTGCTCGGCCTCCAGCACGCGCACGAGGTGGTCGAGCACGGTGTCGGGCGCCATCGGCCGCAGGTTGAACTGCAGGCAGCGCGAGAGCACCGTCACCGGCACCTTCTGCGGGTCGGTGGTGGCGAGCACGAACTTGAGGTATTCGGGCGGCTCCTCCAGCGTCTTGAGCATGGCGTTGAAGGCGTGGTTGGTCATCATGTGGACTTCGTCGATCATGAAGACCTTGAAGCGGCCCTGCACCGGCTTGTAGACGGCCTGCTCCAGCAGAGACTGGATTTCATCGACGCCCCGGTTGGAGGCGGCGTCCAGCTCGGTGTAGTCGGGAAAACGCCCGCTGTCGATGTCGCGGCAAGCCGGGCAGGCACCGCACGGCGTGGCGGTGATGCCGCCCTGCCCGTCCGGCCCGGTGCAGTTGAGCGACTTGGCCAGGATGCGCGAGACCGTGGTCTTGCCGACGCCCCGCGTGCCGGTGAACAGGTAGGCATGGTGCAGCCGCTGCTGGGTCAGCGCGTTGGCCAGCGCCTGCACGACGTGCTCCTGCCCCACGAGTTCGGCGAAGGTCTTGGGGCGGTATTTGCGGGCGAGCACGAGGTAGGACATGGGGCGGCATTCTACGGTTCAGACATGCCGGTGCCCGGCGCCGCGCGGCTCGCCAGGGGCGGCGGGCTGGTCGGCGCGGGCGTGCAGCGCCTCCATGATCCCGCACTGCGGGCCGCTGCCGTCGCAGCGCTGGCGCAGCGACAGCAGGTCGCGCTCCAGCGCGGCCAGTTCGGCCAGCCGCTCGCGCACGTGGCTCAGGTGGGCGTCCAGCGTCTGCTGGGCGCGGGCGCAGTCGGCGGGGCTGCGCAGGTCCAGCGCCAGCAGCGTGCCGACCTCGTCGAGCGACATGTCGAGCGCCCGGCATTGGCGGATGAAGCGCAGCCGGTGCACGTCCTCGTCGCTGTAGAGCCGGTAGCGGGCGGCGCTGCGCGGGCCGGCGGCCAGCAGCCCCTGCTTCTCGTAGAAGCGGATGCTGGCGGCGCTCAGCCCAGCGGCCGAGGCGGCCTCGCCGATACGGTAGTGGGGGTTTGCGTCCAGCATGGTTTGACCTTGAAGTGACTTGAAGGTTTTCAATGATGCCATGCACACACGAGCCACCCCGCCCCTCCCCGCTTCCAACGCACAGCCCGCCGGCGCTGGCGCCGGCCACGGCCACGGCCACAGCCACAGCCACGACCACCACGGCCATGCTCACGACCACAACCACGGGCATGCCCACGGTGCCTGCTGCGGCACGCCGGCAGCGCGCCAGGCGCCGGCGCACGCGCCGCTGCCCGCCGGCGTGCAGATCCGCGTCCCCGACATGGATTGCGCGGTGGAGGCCAACGAAATCCGGGGCCTGGTCGAGCGGCTGTCGGGCGTGGGCGAGCTGCACTTCGACCTCGCCGCGCGCACGCTGGTGATCGGCGCGGGCGAAGCGCCGGCGCGGCTGGCCTTCGAGCGCATCCGGGGCGCGGGCATCCGTGCCGAATTCATCGGCGCCCGCGCGGCCGGCAGCGCAGCAGCCGATGAAGCGGATGAACACGCCGCCCACAGCCACAGCGGCAGCCCGGGCCCCTGGCGGCTGGCCGGCGCGCTGGCGCTGGCCGCGCTGGCCGAGCTGCTGCACGCCCTGGCGCCGACAGGGGCCGAGGCAGACGCCCTCGCCTGGACCGCGCTGGGCCTGGCGGTGGCGGCGGCGGCGATCGCCCTGGCCGGCCTGGAGGTCTACCTCAAGGGCCTGGTGGCGCTGCGGCACGGCCGGCTCAACATCGCCGCGCTGATGACGGTGGCCGTCAGCGGCGCGGCGCTGATCGGCCAGTGGCCCGAGGCGGCGATGGTGATGGCGCTGTACGCCCTGGCCGAGCGGATCGAGGCGCGCGCCGCCGACCGCGCGCGCGGTGCCATCCGCGCGCTGCTCGACAGTGCTCCCCGGCAGGTACTGGCGCGCCAGCCCGACGGCCACTGGGCGCTGCAGGACACCGCCACGCTCGGCGTCGGCGCCCTCATCCGCACCCGCCCGGGCGAGCGCGTGGCGCTCGACGGCACGGTGGCCGAGGGCCAGGGCGCCGTCAACCAGGCCCCCATCACGGGCGAAAGCCTGCCGGTGGACAAGGCGCCGGGCGACTTGGTCTACGCCGGCTCGATCAGCGAGACCGCCGCGCTCGACATCCGCGTGACCGCTGCGACCGGCGACAACCTGATCGACCGCATCGTCGCCGCCGTCGAGCAGGCGCAGCAGTCGCGCGCGCCCACCCAGCGCTGGGTCGACCGCTTCGCCCGCGCCTACACCCCGGCCGTCTTCGCCGTGGCGCTGGCGGCGGCCGTGCTGCCTCCGCTGCTGCTGGGCTGGCCGTGGCCGCAAGCGCTCTACCAGGCGCTGGTGCTGCTGGTCATCGCCTGCCCTTGTGCGCTGGTGATCGCCACGCCGGTCAGCGTCGTCAGCGGGCTGACGGCGGCAGCGCGGCGCGGCCTGCTCATCAAGGGCGGCGGCCCGCTCGAACGCCTGCGCGACGTGCGCGCAGTGGCCTTCGACAAGACCGGCACGCTGACCGCCGGCCAGCCCGCGCTGGCGGCCTGGGAGCCGACGGCAGCCGGCCGCACCGATGAGGCCGGCACGCTGGCCCTGGCCCGGGCGCTGGCCGCGCAGTCGGACCACCCGGTCTCGCGCGCCATCGCCGCCGGCCTGCCGGACATGGACGTGAGCGTGGACGCACCGCGCGACTTCCAGGCGCTGGCGGGCCGGGGCGTGCAGGCCCGCCTGGGCGGCGTCCGCTACCTGCTGGGCAACCGCCGGCTGATCGCGGAGCACGGGTTGTTCGATCCAGCCCTGGTCAGCCTCCTCGCGCAGCACGAAAGCCAGGGCCGCACGGTGACGCTGCTGGCGCGGCTGGACGCGCAGCCGTCCGGCACGGGGGCCACGCTGGCGCCCCCGGGCGTGCTGGCGCTGTTCGCCGTGGCCGACACGCTCAGGCCGCACAGCCGCGAGGCCGTCGCGCGGCTGCGCGCCCAGGGCGTCGCGGCCGTGCTGCTCAGTGGCGACAACAGCGCCACCGCGCGCGCCGTGGCCGCGCAGGTCGGCATCGAAGACGCGCGCGGCGACCTGCTGCCCGCCCACAAGCAAGAGGCCCTGGGCGACTTGCAGCGGCGCTACGGCCGCGTCGCCATGGCCGGCGACGGCATCAACGACGCGCCCGCACTGGCCCAGGCCGACGTCGGCCTGGCCATGGGCGGCGCCGGCACCGACATCGCCATCGAGACGGCCGACGTCGTGCTCATGAACGACGACCCGCGCCTGGTGCCGGCGGCCATCGGCCTGTCGCGCCGCACGCACGCCGTGCTGTGGCAGAACATCGCGCTGGCGCTGGGCATCAAGGTGCTGTTCCTGGGGCTGGCGCTGAGCGGCCACGCCACAATGTGGATGGCCGTCTTCGCCGACATGGGCGCCAGCCTGCTGGTGGTCGCCAACGGCCTGCGCCTACTGCGCGCGCTGCCGCCGGAAAAAAACTGACCGTGGGGGAAGCCAGCGTCCGGAGCCGGAACCCGCGCGCGTCACAGCGCTCCAACCGCGCATGACGACTTCACCCGACCGCCACGGCGGACACCCTGGCGATTGCGGCCCGCCACGCTGGTCGCGCCGGCACTGGCTGGCACATGGCCTGCTGCGCGCCACAGCGGGGCCGGTGGCCATCGCCGGGGCCGCCGCCCTGCTGGCCGCGCCCCGGAGCGCGCGCGCCGGCTACAACTTCTGGCTGGGGGAATACACACTGGGCAAGCCCGAGCTGGAGGCCCAGCTGGCTCGCCACTTTCCGCTGCGGCTGCGCTATGCCGAGCTGTTCACCGTGACGCTGACCAACCCGGTGCTGGGGCTCGACGCCCCGGCCAACCGGGCGCGCGTGACCAGCGAGATGCAGATCGACAACCCGCTCTTCCTGCGCCAGCCCGCGCGCGGCGTGCTGGCCGTCAGCAGCGGGCTGCGCTACGACGCCCCAGCGCGCGCCCTGCGCCTGCACGAGGCCCGGGCCGAGCGCGTGGAACTGGCGGGCCTCAACGGCGATGCCGCCCGGCAGCTGCAGGCGGTGGCCGCGGCCGTGGCCGCCGAGGCTCTGCGCGACTACGCGCTCTACACCTTCCGGCCCGAAGAACTGGTGTTCAAGGGCCAGACCCTGACGCCTGGCGCCATCACAGTGCTGGACGACGGCATCAAGGTCAAGGTCGACCTGGGCTGAGCGAGCGGTCGAGGATCGGTCGGATCAAGCCTCGAAGCCGAACTTGCCCTCGGCCGCGATGGCCTTGATGGGCAGGCGCGGGCTGGGGGCCTCGCGCGACTGCAGCGCTTCGGACAGGAAGCTCTTGTCCTCGCTGCGGCGGCCGATGGCGATGGCCGCCTGCACGGTGTAGTCGGCCGGAACGCCGAGGCTGCTGCGCGCCAGCTCCTTGTCGAAGCCGGTCATGGCATGCGCGTGCCAGCCCAGCAGCGAGGTCTGCAGCGCGACATAGCCCCAGGCCGCGCCGGTGTCGAATTCGTGCGAGGGGTTGGGCTTGGGCTCGGCGCCGCTGTTGTTGTTATTGGCCGAGACCACGACGATGAGCGCCGAGGCGCGCTGGGCCCAGCCCTGGTTGAAGGGGAAGAGAGTGGCGAACAACGGTTCCCAGGCCGGCGTGCCGGCGCGCGCGTAGATGAAGCGCCAGGGCTGCACGTTGTAGGCCGAGGGCGCCCAGCGACCGGCCTCGATGATGGTCAGCAAGTCCTGCTCGCTGATCGCTTCGCCGGTGAAGGCGCGCGGCGACCAACGGTCGATGAAGATGGGATTGACAGCGTGTTCAGGTTTGCGCGAGGGATTGGACACGTAAAACTCCTAGACTCCTAGACAAGAGGCGGCCATGCTAGCCGCATTCCAGAAATCCTGCAGCGAACGGCGTGCGTCGGGCCACGTCCGGCTGGGTCATTGCCGGCGCGCGTGACGCACGCCGGCAATGCGGGCGACCGCCGACAGCACGTGTGCCAGCCGGCCCGAATGCGTGACCTCGATGGTGAAAGTCATCCAGGCCACGCCCTTGACGGTGGAAGTCTGAACACCGATCACGTTCATGCTTTCCTTGGAGAACACCTCGGAGATGTCGCGCAGCAGACCTTGGCGGTCAATCGCCTCGATGGCGATGTCCACCGGGTAGAAAGCCGGCTGGGCCCGGTCGGCGCCCGCGCCCGCGCTTGGCGCCCATTGCACGTCGATCACGCGCTCCGGGCTGCGCCCGGCCAGCTCGCGAAAATTGGCGCAGCCGCCACGGTGGATGCTCACCCCCTTGCCGCGCGTGACGAAGCCGCTGATCTCGTCGGGCGGCGCCGGCTTGCAGCAGCGCGCGAGCTGCGTGAGCAGCGAATCCATGCCGACCACCAGCACACCGCTCTTGTGGTCCTGCGCGCGGGACTTGCGCAGCAGCACCTCTTCCTCGGCCTCGGCCGGCAGCGGGCGCAGCAGGGTCTCGATGTTGCGCAGCGAATATTCGTCCTTGCCGACCACCTCGAACAGGCTGTCGGCGGTCTTGAAGCCCAGTTGCGTGGCCAGGTCTTCGAGGCTGGTCGCGGTCTTACCCTCGCGCTGCAGCAGCTTCTCGACGGCCTCGCGGCCCTTGGCCACGTTCTCGTGGGAGGCCAGGGCGTTGAACCACGCGCGCACCTTGGCCTTGGCGCGCGGGCTGGTCAGGAAGCCCAGCTCGGGGTTGAGCCAGTCGCGCGAGGGGCCGCCCTCCTTGGCCGAGATGATCTCGACGGTCTGGCCGTTGTGCAGCGGGGTGTTGAGGGTGACCAACGCGCCGTCGACCCGGGCGCCGCGGCAGCGGTGGCCCAGGTTGGTGTGCAGCGCGTAGGCGAAGTCCACCGGCGAGGCGCCCTTGGGTAGGTCGATGATGGCCGCGTCGGGCGTGAAGACGTAGATGCGGTCGTCGAACAGGCCGTCGGCGCCGAGGTCGGCCATGCGCGCGCTCGACAGGTCGTGCTCCCAGGCCAGCAGCTGGCGCAGGATGGCGATCTTGGTGTCGTATTCACTGTCTGCCGAGACGCCGGCGTAGCCCGCGCTGCCGGCTTCCTTGTAGGCCCAGTGGGCGGCGACGCCATGCTCGGCGTGGTCGTGCATGGCCTGGGTGCGGATCTGGATCTCGACCGGCCGCCCCGCCGCGTCGCGCACCACGGTGTGCAAGGACTGGTAGCCATTGACCTTAGGCCGGGCGATGTAGTCGTCGAACTCGGACGGGATGGGCGTGAAGTTCTGGTGCACCCAGTCGAGCGCGGTGTAGCAGTTGGCCACCTCGGGCACCACGATGCGCAGCGCCAGGATGTCGAGCACCTGGTCGAAGGCCAGCGACTTGCCGCGCATCTTGCGCACGATGCTGTAGATGTGCTTGGGCCGCCCGTGCACGGTGGCCGCCAGGCCCAGCTGCGCCAGACTGCCAGCCACGCGCTCGCGCAGGGTCTCCACATAGGCCTCGCGCTCGACGCGTTTTTCGTCGAGCAGGCGGGCGATGTGCTTGTAGGTCTCGGGTTCGAGGAAGCGGAAGGACAGGTCCTCCATCTCCCACTTGATCTGCCAGATGCCGAGCCGGTTGGCCAGCGGCGCGAACACCTCCAGCGACTCGCGCGCGATCGCCGCCGAGGGCTGCAGCCGGCTGGCGGCGTGGTAGCGCAGCGTCTGCAGCCGCGAGGCCAGCCGCAGCATGACCACGCGCAGGTCGCGCGAGAAGGCCAGCAGCATGCGCCGTACCGACTCGGCCTGCGAATGGCTGCCCGGGCCGCCCGGCCCCACCCCGCCGCTGCGCCGCTGGCCCTGGCGGGCCTGCTTCTGCACCTGCACCAGCTTGGTGGTTTCCACCGCCAGCTGGGCGTAGTCGGCGCCGAAGGCCTTGGCGATCACGTCGCCGGGCTTGTTAAGGTGGTCGCAGGCATAGACCAGGTAGGCGGCGGCCTGCATGGCGGTCGAGCCGCCGATGTCGCGCAGGATGACGGCCACCGCGTCGGCGTGCCGCATGGCGTTTTCGCCGGTCGACAACTCTTCGGAGCCGATCAGCGGCTCGGCGAAGGCGCGCGCGCGCACCAGCGACTGGTCCTGCTCGGCCGGGGAAGCCGCGAACTCCTGCGAGGCGGCGGCCACGACGGGGCTGACCGGGAATCCGGCTTCCATGCCGTGCCCGGCCCGCGCCGGCTCCAGCGGTGACGCGTTGTGTACTGCTTCTTGCACGGCCATCACTCAATCATCCAATAAAAACCCGCGAACCACGGCGAGCTGATCTTCAGTGACCAGTGTAGGCGCATGGCCCACGCCCGCAAACGAAACCAGCCGCGCGCGCGGGCCGCGCTGCGTCATGGCCTGCGCGGCCTCGGCGCCGAGCAGGTCGGAGTCGGCGCCGCGCAACACCAGCGCCCGGGCATCGATGCGGTCGTACAGCGCCCACAGCACGGCCTCGGTCTGGGCCGTGACCTCGGGCGAGAGCTGGCGAAAGCTCTCGGCGATCGCCGGGTCGTAGTGCAGCCGCCATTTGCCGTTGCCGGTTTCGACCAGCATCGGCGCCGACAGCGCCGCCCACTGTTCGGCCGTGTGCGGACCGAAGCCGGTGGAGACGCTGCGCAGATAGGCCGCGCCCTCGTCCAGATCGGCGAACTGCACGCCGGGCGCCCCCACATAGCTGGCGATGCGCTGCAGGGCCGGCCACTGCAGTTGCGGGCCGATGTCATTGAAGACGATGCGCCGCAGCCAGGGGACCTGCGGCACGGCCACCCCATCGACGCTCCCATCGACCGTCCCACCGGGTGCCTGGCCGAGCGCGGCCTGCGCCTCGGCCTGCTTCGACAGCCGGGCGACCACGCCCAGCGCGATCAGCCCCCCCATGCTGGTGCCGACCCAGTCGAAGGTGCGCCCCGGCACCTGCGCGGCGAGCTGTTGCAGCAGCAGCGCGGCATCGTTCACGTAGGTGGGGATCTGGTAGGCCATGGGGTCGGGCAGCCAGTCGCTCTTGCCCCGGCCGGCGATATCCGGGCAGACCACGCCCAGCGAGCGCCCGCGCGCGCGCGCCTCGGCGATCAGCGCCTGCGCCAGCACGTCGAAATCGCGGCCCTGCCGCGTGAGGCCATGCACGCAGACCACCACATGCGGGCTGTCCGCGTCGCCCCACTGCCACCACGCCATCCGATGGCCGCGCTGGGCATCGGGACAGGGCAGGTAATGCAATCGGGGTGGGGTCATGGGTATTCCAGGTCAGGTGCCAGAGCGTGCTCCAGGAGGAACGAGGGCAAGGGGACGGCGTGAATCGCCCAGCCCCTCAGACTCTCAGGCGGGTCCGGCCTACTTTAAGCGAAGGCCGGGCGCCCCGTCAGCAGCCGAATTTTCCGGAACGTGCAACCGGCACGCAGCCGGGCTTGACGCATCATATGAGGCCAGGCGACGCGGTTTTCAAGACCACGCGCGTGCCCGCCCCGCACTCAATAGGAGACAACGCCATGGCATTCGAAGCAGCCCCCTCCGCAGCCCTCAAGGGCAGGACCGCCGTCGTCACCGGCTCGACCAGCGGCATCGGCCTGGGCGTGGCCACGGCGCTGGCCGCCCAGGGCGCCAACATCGTGCTCAACGGCTTTGGCGACAGCGCGGCGCCCCAGGCGCAGATCGCCGCCCATGGCGTGCAGGTGGCCCACCACGGCGCCGACATGAGCCGGCCGGCCGAGATCGCCGAGCTGATCGGCTTCGCCGCGCGCCAGTTCGGCGGGCGCGGCGTCGACATCCTGGTCAACAACGCCGGCATCCAGCACGTCGCGCCGGCGCAAGATTTCCCGCCCGAGAAATGGGACGCCATCCTCGCCATCAACCTCAGCAGCGCCTTCCACACCACGCGGCTGGCGCTGCCCGGCATGCTGGCGGCCGGCTGGGGCCGCATCATCAACATCGCCTCCACGCACGGGCTGGTGGCCTCGGCCGGCAAGTCCGCCTACGTCGCGGCCAAGCATGGCCTTATCGGCCTGACCAAGGCGGTGGCGCTGGAGACCGCCGCCACCGGCGTCACCGTCAACGCCATCTGCCCGGGCTGGGTGCTGACGCCGCTGGTGCAAAAGCAGATCGACGACCGCGCCGCGCGCGAAGGCATCAGCGTGGCGCAGGCCAGCCGGGAACTGCTGGGCGAAAAACAGCCCTCGCTGCAGTTCACCACGCCCGAGCAACTGGGCGCGCTAGCGGTGTTCCTGAGCTCGCCGGCGGCCGACAACGTGCGCGGCGTGGCCTGGCAGGT
>JASGEH010000233.1:0-9222 GCA_047606565.1 Comamonas sp. | reverse complement strand
CGCGGCAAGCTCACGGCCGCGTTCGGACTGCTGGTCCTGCTGACCGTGGTGCTGTCGGCGCTGGCCATCCTCTCGCTCGGAGCCGCCAATGCGCGCTTCGAGAACTACATTCACGGCATCGAAGCCCGCGCCGCCATGGCCGAACAGGTGCGGTCCGCCGTGCAGCAGCGGGCCATCGGCGCACGCGAGCTGGCGCTGATCGCCAACGACGACGAACTGGCGACTCAGCGGGACCAGGTCCTGCGTGCCAACGACACGGTCGAGACCCGGCTGCGGCAACTCCAGTCCATGGCCGAAGCCGACGACGTCACGCCGCGTGCCCGCGAACTGGTGGCCGCCATCAGCGCCATCGAATCCCGCTACGCCCCGGTGGCCCTGAAGATCGTGGAAGCCGCCATGGACGGACGGCATGTCGAGACCATGACCCTGATCAACCAGCAGTGCCGCCCCCTGCTCGCCGAGCTGATCACCGCCACGAACGCCTACGCCCAATACACCCACGAACGCTCGCAAGAGCTCGTGGCTGAGTCGAGCGCCCGCAATCGCCAGCAGGTCACGCTGCTGGCGGGCATTTGCGCCGCCGCGCTGGCCGCGGCCCTGGTGATGACCGGTGTCCTCATCCGCAGCCTCACGCGCGCGCTCGGGACCGAGCCCGGCGAGCTCAGCCGCGTCGCCCAGCGTATCGCCGCCGGCGACCTCGGCCCGGTGGATGCCAGCGTGCCCAACAGCGTGCTCGCCTCCATGGCCGACATGCAGGGCAAGCTGACCGAGCTGATCAGCCACATCCGCGATGCCGCCAACCACATCGCCGCCGGCTCCAGCGAGATCGCCCAGGGCAGCACCGACCTGTCGGCCCGCACCGAACAGCAGGCCAGCTCGCTGGAACAGACCGCCGCGGCCATGGAGCAGATGACATCGACGGTGCACAACAACGCCAACAATGCGCGCCAGGCCCACGCCCTGGTCGCCGAAGGCGGCACCATCGTGCGCCGCAACGGCGAGATGATGGCCGCGGTCACGCAGCAGATGCAAGGCATCAGCGCCTCCTCGAACAAGATGTCGGAGATCATCGGCGTCATCGAATCCATCGCCTTCCAGACCAACATCCTGGCGCTCAACGCGGCAGTCGAAGCCGCGCGCGCCGGTGAGCAGGGCAAGGGCTTCGCGGTGGTGGCCGGCGAGGTGCGCACGCTGGCGCAGCGCAGCGCGACCGCCGCCAAGGAAATCAAGGAGCTGATCGACACTTCGGCCGGCCAGGTCCGGCAGGGCCGCGAACTGGTCGAACGCGCCGAGGGCGCGATGGGCGAGATGGCCAACAACTCCAGCCGCGTCACCCAGGTGATCGCCGAGATCGCGCAGGCCTGCAGCGAGCAGAGCGACGGCGTGGCCCAGATCAACCAGGCCATCGGCCAGATCGACGCCGCGACGCAGCAAAACGCTGCGCTGGTCGAGCAATCCACGGCGGCGGCGGCTTCGCTGCAGGACCAGGCCGGCGAGCTGGCCCAACTGGTTTCGGTCTTCCGACTGCCGCAAGGCCGACGCGAAACGCGCGGCCAGGCGCAACGCCAGACTGCCAGCCTCTCGCACGCACTGCCACGCCTGGGCACCGAAGCGGCCTGATTCGGCACGCCGAAGCGGCCAAACACACGACGAAAAGCCGCGTTGACTCGGCTTTTCCGTCCCGGCGGTCACGGCGATGATTGGTCTTTACCTGCGGGCCGAGCGGCCGCGCCTAAGGCCTCATATCGTGCTGATCGTCATTGGTTACCTCATCGTCCTGGGGGCTGTCTTCGGAGCCTACGCCGCCATGGGCGGCCACTGGGGCGCCCTCTACCAGCCGTTCGAACTCCTGCTCATCGGCGGCGCGGCACTGGGCGCCTTCGTGGCGGCCAACAGCCCCAAGTCCATCAAGCTCAGCCTCAAGGGCATCGGCTACGCGGTCCGCAAGTCGCCCTATGACCAGGCCGTCTACATGCAGCTCATGGCGCTGCTGTACATGCTGCTCAACAAGGCCCGCCGCGACGGCTGGATGGCCATCGAAAGCCATGTCGAGGACCCCGCCAGCAGCGAGCTGTTCGCGGAGTACCCGCTGGTCAAGAACGACGCGCGCCTCATGGAGTTCCTGCTCGACTACCTGCGCATCATGATCAGCGGCAACATGAGCGCCTTCGAGATCGAGACGCTCATGGACGAGGAACTCGACACCTACCGCCACGAGCGCGAACTGCCCGCGCACGCGATACGCAACGTCGCCGACGGCCTGCCGGCCTTCGGCATCGTCGCCGCCGTGCTCGGCGTCATTAAGGCGCTGGCCGCCATCGACCAGCCCCCCGCCGTGCTCGGCGACCTGATCTCCAAGGCCATGGTCGGCACCTTCCTCGGCATCTTCCTGGCCTACGGTTTCGTGGCGCCGCTGGCCTCGACCATCGAGCGCCGCTCCGACGAAGCGGTCAAGGCGCTCGAGTGCATCAAGATCACCCTGCTGGCCAGCCTCAACGGCTATCCGCCGCCACTGGCCGTCGAATTCGGCCGCAAGATCCTGTTCTCCGGCATCCGCCCGAGCTTCGCCGAGCTGGAAGCCCACGTGCGCCAGACCAAGAACGCGCCTTCGGCCGCCACGCCGAGCTGACGAACCTGCCATGGCTGCAATCGAAGGAGCGCCCCGCATCGTGCGCCGCCGCGCCAAGCGGCACGGCGCCGCCGCCCACCACGGCGGCAGTTGGAAGATCGCCTACGCGGATTTCATCACCGCCATGATGGCCTTCTTCCTGGTGATGTGGCTGCTGACGCTGGTCCCCAAGGAAAACCTGACCGGACTGGCCGAGTACTTCCGCACGCCGCTGCGCGCCGCCATCGAGAAAGGCCCGCAGTCCAACAACAGCCAGACCCTCATCCAGGGCGGCGGCACCGACCCGAGCGCGGCCAAGGGCGAAGTGCGCCGTTCGGCCGAGACCCCCGCACGAGCCCAGGCCGCCAGCGACAGCGAGCGGCGCGACGCGCAGCGCCTCGAGAATTTCCGGCGTCGCCTCGACGAGGCCATCGAAGCCTCCCCGCGCCTGCGCGCCTACCGGCCGCAGTTGCGCATCGACATCACCAGCGAGGGGCTGCGCATCCAGATCGTCGACAGCGAGAACCGTCCGATGTTCGCCACCGGCAGCGCCCAGGTCGAGCCCCACATGCGCACCATCCTGCGCGAGCTGGGGCCTATCCTCAACGAGGTCCCCAACCGCATCAGCCTCTCGGGCCACACCGACGCCCACCCCTACAGCCTGGGCGAGCGCGCCTACAGCAACTGGGAGCTGTCGTCCGAGCGCGCCAACGCCTCGCGCCGCGAGCTGATTGCCGGCGGCATGGCCGAAGACAAGGTGATGCGCGTGCTGGGCATGGGTTCGAGCATGCCGCTGCTGCGCGACGATCCGCTGGCCGACGTGAACCGGCGCATCAGCCTGGTGCTGCTGAGCCAGCGCGCCCAGCAGCGCATCGAAACCGAGAACGCGACCGCATCGTCGGCACGCGCCATCAACGGCGCCGCCGACGCACAACTGCTGCTCGAGGAACGCCAGGAGGCCCCCGCCGCTGGCTCGCCGCAACCGCCCCGAGAAGGTGCCGCCGATGCGGCCGGTGGGGCCAACCGAGGTCCCGCACAATGAACCCGAACATCCTGGTGGTCGATGACTCCAAGACCATGCGCATGATCGTCGGCCATGTCTTCTCCGGGCTGCCCGGCTGGACGGTCGCCACCGCCGATGACGGCCAAAAAGCCCTGGCCGCCGCCGCCGACGCGGCCTTCGACCTGATCGTCACCGACATCAACATGCCCGTCATGGACGGCCTGAGCTTCATCCGCGCGCTGCGCGAGATCGACCGCTACGCCGAGACACCGGTGCTGATCCTGACGACCGAAGACGACCAGGCGCGCAAGCTCGAAGCCACCGACCTCGGCGTCTATGCCTGGATCCACAAGCCCGTCGATCCGGATGACCTGGTCGGCCTCGCCCTGGAACTCCTGGGCGACGGCGCACAGACCTGAACGACCGCTCGTGCTGCCAAAGAACAACATGCACCGCAAGAGGAGGGAACCCACATCATGACCGGCATCGACCTGACCCAGTTCTACCAGGCCTTCTTCGACGAGGCCGACGAATTGCTGGCCGACATGGAGGGACTGTTGCTCAAGCTCGACGTTGCCGCGCCCGACACCGAGCAGCTCAACGCCATCTTCCGCGCCGCCCACTCCATCAAGGGCGGCGCGGCGACTTTCGGCACCTTCGGCCTGCTGGCCGAGACCACCCACCTGCTCGAAAGCCTGCTCGACCCGATCCGGCGCGGCGAGACACCGCTGCGCGCGGAGATGATCGACGTCTTCCTGCAAGCCAAGGACGTGCTCAAGCGCCAGCTCGACGCCTACCGCAGCGCAAGCGAGCCCGACCGCGCCGAGGCCGACGACATCGGCCAGCAGCTGCGCCAGTTCATCCAGCCCGCGCCCGAAGCCGAAGCCCCGCCGTCGCCCTCCCCCGCTCCGGCCCCGGCTGCGGCTGCCGTCGCGGCACCGGCCGGCGACCCGACGCCCACCCCCCTCGAACTCCCGGCCGACCAGCGAGCCGCCGTCACCGAGCCCATCCTGCGGGTGCGCTTCGCGCAGGTCGGCGCCAAGGACACGGCCACGCTGCTCGAAGAACTGGGCAACCTCGGCACCGTGCTGGCCCAGTCCAGCGGCGCGGCGGGCCTGGAGGCGCTGGTGGCCACCACCTGTCCGCCCGCGGACATCGAGGCCGTCGCCTGCTTCGTCGTCAACGCCGACCAGATCCACATCGAACCGTTCGATGCCGGCACGCCCGCCGCGCCGGCCCCTGCCCTGTCGCCCTCCGTGCCGGCACCCGCGCCCACACCGATCGCGGCCCCGGCACCCGCCGCCGAGCCGCCGAAGCCGCCGTCCGCGCCAGCCAAAAAGCCCGCCGCCGCGCCGGCCCACGACAAGGAATCCAGCTCGATCCGCGTGGGCGTAGAGAAGGTCGACCAGGTCATCAACCTGGTCGGCGAGCTGGTCATCACCCAGGCCATGCTGGCCCAGACCGCCTCCTCGCTCGACCCGGTGCTGCACGACCGGCTGCTCAACGGCCTCGAACAGCTCGAACGCAACGCGCGCGCACTGCAGGAGTCGGTCATGTCCATCCGCATGATCCCGATGGAATACGTCTTCAGCCGCTTCCCGCGCGTGGTGCGCGACCTGTCGGCCACCACCGGCAAGAAGATCCACCTCGAAACCGTGGGCAAGGCCACCGAACTCGACAAGAGCCTGATCGAACGCATCATCGACCCGCTCACCCACCTGGTGCGCAACAGCCTGGACCACGGCATCGAACTGCCCGAGGACCGCATCGCCGCCGGCAAGGACGCCGAGGGACGGCTGACGCTGTCGGCCCAGCATCTCGGCGGCAACATCGTCATCGAAGTCAGCGACGACGGGCGCGGACTCGACCGCGAAAGAATCCTGGCCAAGGCGGCCCAGTCGGGCATCGTGCTGCCCGAGAACGCGCCCGACGAGGACGTCTGGCAGCTCATCTTCGCCCCCGGCTTCTCCACCGCCGAGAAGATCACCTCCATCTCCGGGCGCGGCGTCGGCATGGACGTGGTCAAGCGCAACATCCAGGACATGGGCGGCCACGTGCAGTTGCTGTCGACCCGCGGCCAGGGCACCGTCACCCGCATCGTGCTTCCGCTGACCCTGGCCATCCTCGACGGCATGTCGGTGCGCGTGGGCCGCGAGACCTTCATCCTGCCGCTCAACCACGTCACCGAGTCCATCCAGCCGCAAGCCGACCAGATCTACTCGGTGGCCGGCGGCGAACGCGTGCTCCAGGTGCGCGGCGAATACCTGCCGCTCATCGAAATGCACCGCACCTTCGGCGTGCAGGACGCGCAGACCGACCCGACCCAGGCCATCGCCGTCATCATGCACGCCCAGGAGCGCCGCTACGCCCTGCTGGTCGACCACCTCATCGCCCAGCACCAGGTGGTCGTCAAGAACCTGGAGAGCAATTACCGCAAGGTCCCCGGCATCGCCGCGGCCACCATCCTGGGCGATGGCAGCGTCGCGCTCATCGTCGACGTCTTCGCGCTCGCCAGCGCCAGCCGCGACCTGCGCAGCCAGCCCCAGGCCGACATCGTTTCGATTCATGGATAGAGGAGAGCATACACATGACCACCCACCAACTCGGCGCCGCCCTGCGGCGCGGCGACGACAGCAGCAACCGCAGCGAATTCCTCGTCTTCACGCTGGGTGAAGAGGAATACGGCATCGACATCCTGAAGGTGCAGGAAATCCGCGGCTACGACGTCGACGGCGTCACCCGCATCGCCAACGTGCCGCCCTTCATCAAGGGCGTGACCAACCTGCGCGGCACCATCGTGCCCATCGTCGACCTGCGCATCCGCTTCCACCTGGGCGAGGCGCAGTACAACGAACAGACGGTCGTCATCATCCTCAACCTCGACCGCCGCGTCGTCGGCATCGTGGTCGACGGCGTTTCCGACGTGCTCATGCTGGGCAGCGACCAGATCAAGCCCGCGCCCGAGTTCAGCTCGGTGCTGTCGACCGAATACCTCACCGGCCTGGGCACGGTCGGCGAGCGCATGCTCATCCTGGTCGACATCGAGCGCCTGATGACCAGCGAGGACATGGCGCTGATCGACCGCGCCGCGACCTGATTCCTGGTTCCGGCCACGCCGCCCGACCGGCCTCCTCCCCGACCGCCCCCGAACGAAAAGAAAGCCGCACATGCCCGCCTTCATCGCCAACCTGTCCATGCGCACCAGCATCGTCGCGGTGCTGGTGATGTTCTGCGCGATGCTGCTGGCCGGCGCGGGGCTGGGCCTGGTCCCGCTCGACAAGAACAACCAGGCCTTCGTCGGCAACGCCCGGCTGGCCGAGCGCGCGGCCGACATCCAGCGCAGCGCCGCCCACCTGCTGCGCGCCCAGGCCGCCCTCCAGGCCGCCGACCGCCTGCACGCGCAACTGCTCCAGTCCCGCATCGACCCGGAACCCGCCGACCCAGCCTGGGCCGGCCGCCTGCGCGAGCCTTATGAACAAGCGCGCGCGGCCTTCGCCGCCTTCGAGCCGCCGCCTGCCGACGCCGAAGGCGCCGCCGCGCAAGCCGCCTGGCAGCGCTTGCACGACGAGGCGGCCCAGCCGGCGCTGGCCGCGCTGGCCGCGGCCGACCGGGCCGGCTACGACGCCGCCCTCGCCCGCATCCACGAACGCGCCGCCGTGCTCGACACCGCCCTGGCCGCCTGGTTCGCCCAGGCCAGCCAGCCCGTGGCCGAGGTCGCTGCCCAGGCCCGCCTGAGCGCCGACGACGCGCTGGCGCGCTGGCGCTGGGTGGTCGCCGGCGTGCTGGCCGGCTGCACGCTGGCCCTGCTGCTGACGCTGACCACCTACGCCTACCTCAACCACCAGGTGTTGCGGCCCGTACGCCGCGCGCTCGCGCAGATCGAGGCCACCGCCCGGGGCGACCTGACCACGCCCATCCCCATCGTCTCGCGCAACGAGATCGGCCAGCTCAGCGCCGCGCTGCGCCGCATGCAGGCCAGCCTCACGCGCATCGTCAAGACCGTGCGTTCGGGCGTCGAAGCCATCCACGTCGGCGCCACCGAAATCGCGCAGGGCAACCACGACCTGAGCGCCCGCACCGAGCGCCAGGCGGCCTTCATCGAGCAGACCACGTCCAGCATGCTCGAACTCTCGACGCGCGTGCAGGCCAACGCGGGCCACGCCCGGCAGGCCGACCAGCAGGCCGCAGGCAGCATGGCGGTCGCCGAGCGCGGCGGCAGCGCCATGACCCAGGTGGTCCAGACCATGCACGACATCTCGGCGGGCTCGCACCAGATCGCCGAGATCGTCTCCGTGATCGACGGCATCGCCTTCCAGACCAACATCCTCGCGCTCAATGCGGCAGTCGAGGCCGCGCGTGCCGGCGAGGCCGGACGGGGCTTCGCCGTGGTGGCCGGCGAGGTCCGTGCGCTGGCGCAAAAGAGCGCCCAGGCCGCGCGCGAGATCAAGACCCTGATCGCCACCTCCACCGCGCAGGTCGAGCACGGCACCGCCGATGTCGAAAGCGCGGGCGTGACGATGCGCGAGATCGTCGAGTCGGTCGGCCGCGTGACCCACATCATGCGGGAGATCGCGCAGGCCTCGACCGAGCAGTCCGAGGGCATCGAGCAGGTCAACAGCGCCATTGCCGACATGGACCAGGCCACCCAGCAGAACGCCGCACTGGTCGAACAGGCGGCCGCCGCGGCCTCGTCGCTGCAGGAGCAGGCCGACCAGCTGGCCGAAGCGGTGGCCGTCTTCAAGATCCACGAGCCCGGCGAGGTCATCGAAAGCCGGCCGCAAGACGACCCGTCCCCGCCGCTGAGCGCAGCCACCGTGGCAACGGCCTGAGACCACGACGGGAATGGGCCATCGCCTGTCCCAGGGAATTTTCCATGACCACCACCGAAGCCAGCCCCACCACCGGCCCCCATGAATACGAGATGGCCGCGCGCGACTTCGACCGCGTGCGCCGGCTCATCTACGAGCGCGCCGGCATCGCCCTCGGCGACCACAAGCGCGAGATGGTCTACGGCCGCCTGGCCCGAAGGCTGCGCGCGCTGGGCCTGCACGATTTCCGCGTCTACCTCGATCAGCTCGAATCCCAGCCCGCCAGCCCCGAGTGGCAGGCCTTCGTCAACGCCCTGACCACCAACCTCACGGCCTTTTTCCGCGAAGCCCATCATTTCCCGCTGCTGGCCCAGTTCGCGCGCGAACGCGGGCCGATCGACGTCTGGTGCTGCGCGGCCTCGACCGGCGAGGAGCCCTACTCCATTGCCATCACCCTGGCCGACGCGCTGGGTTCGCGCGCCGCGCCCGGCTGCGTGCTGGCCACCGACATCGACACCGAGGTGCTGGCCCAGGCCAGCGCCGGCATCTACAAGGCGCAGCGCGTCGATGGCATCGACGAAGCCCAGCTCAAGCGCCACTTCATGCGCGGCAAGGGCCGCAATGCCGGCATGGTGCGCGTGCGGCCCGAGCTCGCGCGGCTGGTGGAGTACGGCGCGCTCAACCTGCTCGACGCCGACTGGGGCCTGCAGGGCCGCAGCTTCGACGTCATCTTCTGCCGCAACGTGATGATCTATTTCGACAAGCCCACGCAGACGCGCATCCTCCAGCGCTTCGCGCCGCTG
>JASGEH010000232.1:0-4066 GCA_047606565.1 Comamonas sp. | reverse complement strand
GGAACATGACGCTGCCGCGCGTGTAGGGCGCAACCCGGCTGGCGTGGAAACGGAAGTTGCCCGCTTTCTCCATGCGCGCGCTGGGCATTTGCAGCAGGCCGATTTCGCCCCAGTCGTTGGCGGTCAGTGTCAGGTCCTGGTTGCGTGACAGGGGCGGGCGGCTGTTTGGGGGCAGCGTGAGCGCGGTGGCCGGGGCGTCGGGGGCGGGGCCTTGCGTGGCGAGGAAGGCCGACAGGCGTTCCGAGAAGGCCTCGGGCACCTGGCTTTGCCGGGCCGGCGCCCAGATCCAGGCACCAGGTGCCAGGGGCTTGCCCGCCTCGGCGTTCCACAGGCCGACGCCCAGGCGTTGCCGGGTACCGTCGGGCTGGATGACCCAGGTGACGTCGCGCTGGCCGGCATCTTCAGGCGTGCAGGCCGCGAGGTATTGCCATGCGGTGGCGCCCGCGCGGTGCGCCACCTGACACACCTTGCCGGATTCCAGCACGACCGAAACCGTGGTGGGCCGGCGCGGTACCACCACGCTTTGGCCGGCTTGAAGCACTGGGTCTTGCGCCGGATTGGCGACCAGCCATTGCGGGTCAGGTATGCCCAGGGCCACGCGGCCCGTGGCTTCCAGGCTGCGCAGCCATTCGACCAGGCCGGCCGGAGACTGGCCTGCCGTTGGCGGCAGGGCGGCGGCTTGCAGCATGAGCTGCTGGCGCAGGGCGCGCTGGCGCACCTGTTCCTCGGGCACGTTCCACGACAGGCCCAGGAAGTAGGCGTCGGCGGGTATGGCGCGGCGCGTGAGCCAGGTGCTCAGGCGCTCGCCGGGCACGATGTCCGCGGGGGTCGAGGCCACGGCGGGCGTGGCCTTGACGGCTTGCGCGTGGCTGGGCAGTGCGAAGGCCAGGGCCAGCCAGGGCAGGGTGAGCGTGCATCCGCGAACCAGGGTGGCAATGGCTGTGAGCGAAAAAGGCGGGTGTCGGTGGACTGCGGGCATCTGCCTCAATCGCCGGCGTGGGCGATTTGGTTAGGGGAAGGAGGGTCTTGGGGGCCCAGGCGTTGCAGCCGCAGGCAAATGTCGCGCGACAAGCATTGCTCGCTGTAGACGACGGTGGCTGTCGCCGGGTCTACAGCGTACAGCGCCGCGGGCAGTCGCACCAGGCTGGCCGAGCTTTCGGGGACGCGGGCCAGCGTTTGGGTGTCTTCGCGGAACCAGCGCAGTTGGCCGGGCGCGTAGCCGGACACGCGCGTGTCGCGTTCGGCAATCGGGGTGAGGGTCAGGCGCTCCTGCAGGCCATAAAGATGGCTGGGCATCAGGTCGCGTGTACGGCCGTAGGTGATGGGCTGCGTCTGCTGCAGCGCTTGCTGCCACGTCGGTGCGCCATCGAGCCACACGCCGCGCCAGTCGGCCCGGCGGATGCCGTCGGTCCCGGTGATGCGGCCGTTGGTGGTGCGCACGACTTCGCCGCTGCCTGAGTACCACACCTCGGTTTCCTGCGTGCCGGATTCGCCGGTCGCGCTGGTCACGGCGGTGCGCTCCACCGCGCCGCGCGGCAGGATGAAGGTGGCTTTGCCGAGGTCCATGCGTAGAAAGGCGCGGTCAGCGGGCAGCGATGCCGTGTCGACCTCCGGGTGCGACCAGCGTTCGCTGACGGCACTGTAGAGCGAGCGACTGGCCGACGTGCAGGCGGTCAACGCCGCAACCGTGCCCACCAATAAAAACACGGTGCAGATTGCTCTGCACCGTGTGTTGATGCTTGGAACAGCCATTATCCGATGCTGGACCGCTTATCGGGTGGTGCCCGTGGTACCGGTGGTGCCCGTGGTGCCGGAAGTACCGGTGGTGCCGCTGCCGCCAGCGCTGACGACGGCAGCAGCAAGACCAACGGCTGCTGAGGCGGCACCCACGGTGTGCGCATTCACGCTGTGGCCGAAGCCGCCAGCCGGGCGGTGATCGGGGGTGGTGACGGTGGCGCCTTGGGCCAGTACCAGAATGGGCGAGCTTAGGAGGGCAATGGCGACGAGTTTCTTCACTTGCATGATGTTTCCTTTCAGGGGAGTCGATGGAGAACATGACGCGCGACACGAACTACTAAGGGAAGGCGCCGGAAGGGGTGTCGCGTGATGATAGCATCGTATGCTTCGGTGCTGTAAATCGCTGGGAGACTATTGTATAGATGGTTTTTTGTGCGGTGCAAAACCGACGAATATCATTTGTCACGTGAATATTCGTTTTTGTCCTACAAAACCAGGATGAAAAATATGGTAGGTAAAGTGTTGGTAACTGGTGGTGCCGGATATATCGGTTCGCACACCGTCGTCGAACTCCTGAATCACGGTTTCGAGGTGGTGATCTACGACAGCCTGGTCAACGCGTCGGCGGCGGTGCTGCCCCGTCTGGCCGCCATTACGGGGCGCACGCCGGTCTTCGTGCAGGGCGACGTGCGCGACGAGGCCGCGCTGGATGCCGTGTTCGCCAGGCATCGCATCGACGCGGTGATCCATTTCGCCGGGCTCAAGGCCGTGGGCGAGAGCGTGGGCCGGCCGCTGGACTATTACGACGTCAACCTGGGCGGCTCCATCGCCCTGTTCAAGGCCATGGGGCGGGCGGGTGTGTTCCGACTGGTGTTCAGCTCGTCGGCTACTGTCTACGGGCCCGACGCGCCCGTGCCCTACCGCGAGACCATGCCGCTGGGGCGTGCGTCCAATCCGTATGGCGCCAGCAAGATCATGGTGGAGCAGGTGCTGGCCGACTTGTGTCGTGCCGACCTGCGCTGGGCGGTGGCCGCCTTGCGCTACTTCAATCCCATCGGCGCGCACATCTCGGGCCTGATCGGCGAAGACCCCAAGGGTATTCCGAACAACCTGCTGCCCTTCGTGACGCAGGTGGCGGTGGGCAAGCGCGAGCAGCTGTCGATCTTTGGCGGCGACTACGACACCGCCGACGGCACCTGCGTGCGCGACTACCTGCACGTGAGCGACCTGGCCGAGGGGCATTTGCGCGCGCTCGAATCCCTTTTCGGCGACCAGCCCCGGCTGGGCGCGCAGGCCTACAACCTGGGCACGGGCGCGGGCGTGTCGGTGCTGCAGATCGTGGCCGCCTTCGAGGAGGCCACCGGCCAGAAAGTGCCCTACCAAATCGTGCCCCGGCGCGATGGCGACCTGCCCGCCTTCTGGGCCGATGCGGCCAAGGCCGAGCAGGCCCTGGGCTGGCGCGCCACCCGCACCCTTACCGACATGATGCGCGACGCCTGGCGCTGGCAGTCGGGCAACCCCAACGGGTTCGAGGGCGCCTAATCGTTCGGCCGGAAGCCGATGGTCAGCGGCGATGGCGGCGGGCGGCCTTCGTCGAGCGGCAGCGACTGGGTGCGGTCGATGGCGCGCAGCACGGCCTGGTCCCAGGCGGGGTTGCCGCTGGACTGGACCAGGCGGCGGCCGACGATGGTGCCGTCGGGCGAGGTGCGCACCTCGACTTCGGCGCGCGGGTTGCCGGTGATGGCGTCGGGGTAGAGGATGTTGGGCCGCACGCGCGCGGCGACCTTGCCGCCGTAGCTCGATGACGGGCCGGACGACTGCGCCGCCGAGCCGCGCGAATTCGGACTGCCGCTGCCGCCGGCGCCGCCAGCCAGGGCGGCCATGCGGGCGATGTTGGCCTGGCGGTCTTTCTCGGCCTGCGCGGCGCGGGCCTTGGCCTCTTTTTCGGCGGCGGCCTTGGCCGCGGCCTGCTTGCGCTTTTCTTCCTCGGCAGCCTTGGCGTCGGCTTCCGCCTTGGCCTGGGCTTCCGCTTTGGCTTTGGCGGCTGCATCGGCCTTGGCCTGGGCGTCGGCTTTGGCTTGTGCCTCAGCCTTGGCCTTGGCGTCTGCCTTGGCCTGCGCATCGGCCTTGGCTTTGGCATCTGCCTTGGCTTGGGCGGCTTCGCGGGCTTCCTGTTCCTGCTGCTTGCGTTCTTGCTCGGCCTGCAGGCGGGCCTGTTTTTCGGCTTCGGCCTTCTTTTCCTTCTCGCGCTGCAAGGCGATGTCGGGTGCGGGGGCAGGGGTGGGCACGGGCGCTGGCGCGGGGGGCGGCGGCGGAGGCTCCGGGGCGG
>JASGEH010000231.1:0-3058 GCA_047606565.1 Comamonas sp. | reverse complement strand
CGCGCCCCGCCGGCCGGCGGCGGGACGCGGGCGGGCAGCGGGTGCGACATCGTCGGCATCGAGCGCGGCAATAGGCGAAGCGGGGTGGCGGGACATGCGGGGAATTTTGCCCCAGGGTGGGGTGCTGGAAGCTGTGCGAGGGGAGCCGAGTGGTCCGGGGATTTTTAGGTTGGACTGAACGGTGAAGCATCACGTCTCCGCAGCGGTTGGCCGCTTATCCTTGTGTTACGTGATATTTCGACTTAGGATTGTTGTCGTCTAATCCTAGTTCGGCCGCACAGGAACCATCCAGCATGAATTTGTTTACCCAGCTCGTATATGTGATTGGGCGTGTTACGCCGAACAGTGTTGAAATGCTCGGCACCGGCTTCCTAGTTAGTCATGATGGCGTAATAGCAACGACTCATCACGTCGTTGGCTCTTCCGACGCAAACTTGGTAATCCTTGCTCCCCATACAAACGACATCAACGCATTCCAAGACCTCAGTGACACGAGTTGTCGCACGATTCCAGTGACCATCAAGGAAATTGATCCAATTAGAGACCTTGCGCTATTGAAGGCCGAGATAAAAATTAATGGCCAGATCCCTCCTCTTGGCAGCTTCGACGCCAATAACGTTGGTGATGAAATAGGAATTTTTGGCTTTCCGCACTGCGTTGAAGGCAGGCGCGCTCTGACCTATCAAAAAGCTGAGGTTGGAGCCAAAGTCTTGCTTGAAACTAATGACATCAAGTCAAAACATGCTGTTATCAACACGCAGTCCAGACCCGGGCAGTCCGGCAGCCTCGTTTTCTCGCCAAAAACTAACGCAATCTCTGGAATACTGGTTGGCGCTTGGGTTCCAGGACAAGGCGGGATCTCTCTTGGCGGAATCAATCCGAGAGAGCTGCACCAGACCACTCATTGCGTTTCGGCAGAGTACGTAAAGGACATGCTGTAATGACAGCCATTCAAGTTCCAGACGGAGACATTGGTGACTGGCTGTCCGAGCTCAAGCCGTACCAGCGCAGCACTCTCAATGTTTTTCTGGCATCAGCTTCGCCAGAAGAAGCTGCGGAGCGCTGGCTTAGTTCAACTGGTTCGCCGAATATTGCTGCGTTTGGTGGCCCTCATGACAGCAAGCCTTTTTGGAACCGCTTCAAAGATGAGTTTCGCAAGTTTGTATGCGATGACAGTGCATACATCGAGGAGCGAGAATCTTTGACCGCACAGGGGCCTGTGAGTAAAGCGGTCATGATCAGTGTGGTGTCTGCCGCTATCGGTGCCACAATCGGATACTCCGCAACCCTCCTTGCTCCCGCAGTCGCTCTCTCACTTTGTGCCATCGGCAAGATGGGAGTCAACGCATACTGTAGTGCGGGCTAACAATTCATTCAAGCCGATGCCGCTTTGCGGCACGACTTAGCCCAGGCTCCAGGCCGATACCATGAACGAAGCAGACTCAATTTTTTCATGCACACCAGACTTCATTGCGCACCTGCGCAGCTTGCGTGAAGAACGACTCAGAACCAAGGCCGCAGGAAACAGCAGGAAGCATCTCACGCCAAAACAGCGCGCATTCATCCTCGAAAAAACTGGAAGACGCTGCCACATTTGCGGCGGGGCAATCACTGATAAATGGGTGGCTGACCATGTGTATGCCCACACTTATGGCGGCGAGCATTCCCTGGACAACTTCCTACCCGCTCATCGAATCTGCAATGGTTCAAAATGGTTCTACGGCACCGAGGAATTTCAATGGATCATGAAAATGGGCGTCTACTTCAGAACACAGCTTGAAGAAGTTGGCAATCCAGATGCCATTGCTTTGGCTCAAGCCTTCTTGGAGCATGAGAGACACAGAGATTCACGACGGAAAAATCGGCCACCCAAACCCACCCCATTACACACAAATCATCCCCCTCATCTAACATGCTGATTTGATGTGGATGCAGGAAGAAACATGAGCTGGGCGGCTGGCAGCCGAGCCGACCGAAAGCATCCCCAATGCCTGCAGCGGTTGGGCGGAGACGCAGGCGACCTATCGCCTGCTGAGCAAGGACAAGACGAATTGGCAGGCGCTGCTGGAGCCGCACTGGGCCTGCAGCGAAGAACGCATGCGCGTCCATGCCGTGGGTAACTCAACATGTCAGCAGCGATGAGATGTGTGTCATGGGATGGAATTGGCCATCTATTCTTTTCTTGTGTGACGCGATGCTTCAACGTAGGATGGCTGTCGCGTGCCCAGTCCTCGTTGCAGAGGATGCTTGACCCGAGCAGACGCCTCGAATGCTGCTGAACTTTGTCGTGAGGGGGTTATGGAAGAATTCTGCATCACCACAGAAAAAGCTCACCTGGATGTCCCACTGATTCATCGCTTCCTCTCCGAAGAGAGCAGTTGGTCCCAAGGGATTTCTTTACCGTTAGTGCAGAAGTCCATCGAGCATTCACTCTGCTTTGGCGGCTATCTCGGCAAGACTCAAGTGGCGTTCGCCCGTGTCATTTCCGACTATGCCACTTTCGCCAATCTCGTGGACGTCTTTGTCCTCTCCGAGTATCGCGGCAGAGGTTATGGCAAGGCACTCATTTCCACCATCCTTGCTCATTCACAACTTCAGGGACTGCGGCGCTTCACCTTGGCTACAGGCAATGCACACGGGTTGTACGCTCAGCATGGCTTCACCCAGCCATTGTTTCCGAATTCGCTCATGGAACGCTACTTTCCAGGCCTCTATACGACAAGGTCCTGACACTTCACTCAAGCACCCAAGCCAAGAAAATGTTCCCCGTCTCCATCAAAGGCGTCCTTTTCACATCCGATCGTGAGTGCGTTCTCGCCTTGAACGACAGAAAAGAATGGGAGTTGCCGGGAGGACGCCTTGAGATCGGCGAAAGTCCAGAGCTGTGCCTGCAAAGAGAATTTCAAGAGGAACTGAGCATCAGCATCACTCCCGCGCATCTGCTCGACACCTACCTTTTCGAGGTCATTCCGGGCCGCCACGTCTTTATCGTCACCTATGGATGTGCATTGTCTGGCGCCTTCCTTCCCGTGGTTAGCGAGGAACACCAGCAAATCGG
>JASGEH010000230.1:0-3181 GCA_047606565.1 Comamonas sp. | reverse complement strand
GCCCGCCGGCCCGTGCGCGGCGCAGGCGCACGGCGTGGCGACGGCGCGGTGGCGCAGGCGCTGGGCGCGTTGCGGCGCGCCTTCGGCACCGTCGGCGTGTTCAGCGCGGTGGTCAACCTGCTGATGCTGGTGCCCGCCGTCTACATGCTGCAGGTCTACGACCGCGTGCTGCCCTCGCGCAACGGCGCCACCTTGCTGATGCTGACGCTGATGATGCTGGGCCTCTACGCCTTTCTGGCGCTGCTCGACTACGCCCGCGCACGGCTGGCGATCCGGCTGGGCAGCCAGTTGGATATGGCGCTCAACACGCGCGTGTTCGGCGCCACCTTCGAGACCAATCTGCGCGGCGGCGCGCTGCCGGCCAGCCAGCCGCTGGGCGATCTGGCGACGCTGCGCCAGTTCCTGACCGGGCAGACGCTGTTCGCCTTTTTCGATGCGCCGTGGTTCCCGGTCTACCTGGCGGTGATCTTTCTGTTCCACCCCTGGCTGGGCCTGCTGGCGCTGGCCGGGGCGCTGCTGCTGCTGGCGCTGTCGTGGCTCAACGAGCGGCTGTCGGGGCCGCCGCTGGCCGAGGCCGGGCGCACGGCGATCGAGTCGGGCCGGCAGGCCACGGCCAGCCTGCGCAACGCCGAGGCGATCGCCGCCATGGGCATGCTGGCGACGCTGCGGCGGCGCTGGCTGGCGCTGCACCTGCGCTTCCTGGGCGCGCAGCAGCACGCCAGCGAGCAGGCCGCCGGGGTGGCAGCGGCCACGCGCTTCGTGCGGCTGTCGCTGCAGTCGCTGGTGCTGGGCGCGGGCGCGCTGCTGGCGATCGAGGGCGAGATCACGCCCGGCATGATGATTGCCGCCTCCATCCTGATGAGCCGGGTGCTGGCGCCGATCGAGCAGGTGATCGCGGTCTGGAAGCAGTGGAAGACCGCGCGCCAGGCCTGGCAGCGGCTCGATCTGCTGCTGGCCGCCGGCGGCCAGTCCGCGCCCGGCATGGCGCTGCCGCGCCCGCTGGGGCGGCTGGCGGCCGAGAACGTGTCGGCGGCTGCGCCGGGGCCGGCCGGCAAGCCGGGACGCACGGTGCTGGCGCGGCTGAACTTCGCGCTCGCGCCCGGCCGCACGCTGGCGGTGCTGGGCGCGTCGGGCACCGGCAAGTCCACGCTGGCGCGGCTGCTGGTGGGCGTGGCGGCACCGCAGTCGGGCCGGGTGCGGCTCGACGGCGCCGACCTGCACGCCTGGAACAAAGATGAGCTGGGCCCCGCGCTGGGCTATCTGCCGCAGGACGTGGCGCTGTTTGCCGGCAGCGTCGCCGCCAACATCGCGCGCGGCGGCGAGCCGGATGCCGCCCAGGTGGTGGCGGCCGCGCGCGCGGCTGGGGTGCACGACATGGTCCTGCAACTGCCGCAGGGCTACGACACCGAGCTGGGCGAGAACGGCGCCGGCCTGTCGGGCGGCCAGCGCCAGCGTGTGGGGCTGGCGCGCGCGCTCTACGGCGAACCGGCGCTGGTGGTGCTCGACGAGCCCGACGCCCACCTCGACGAGGCCGGGCAGGCCGCGCTGGCGCGCGCCATCCAGGGCCTGAAGGCGCGTGGCGCGACGGTGGTGGTCATCACGCACCGCCACGGCCTGCTCGGCCTGGCCGACGACCTGCTGCTGCTGCGCCCGGGCCAGCCCGCGGCCTTCGGGCCGCGCGATGCGATGTTGAAGACCTTGCGCGAGCAGGCGGGCAAGGGCGCGGGTATGTCCGCTCCCTTGGCTGCCGCGCCCACTTCCCTGACACGGCCTGGGGCTGTGAATAACGCTGGAACTGGAACCGCTGCATGAGATGGAATCCCAACCAGGACGCGCCGCCGCCCGCGCCGTCCGCTTCTTGGTCGTCATCCGCACCGGGTGCGCGCGCCGATGATGGCGCGGCCGTGGTGCCGCTCGACGACCGGCCGTTTGCCCGCATCGGCTGGGCGGTGCTGGTGCTGGGCGTGGCCGGTTTCCTGCTGTGGGCGGCGCTGGCGCCGCTGGACAAGGGCGTGCCCGCGCCCGGCACGGTCAAGGTCGCGGGCAACCGCAAGGCGGTGCAGCCGGCCGTCGATGGCGTGGTGGCGCGCCTGCGGGTGCGCGACGGCGACACGGTGGCGGCGGGCCAGGAAATCTTGCGGCTCGACGACACCCAGGCGCGGGCGGCGGCGCAGGCGCTGCGCATCCAGGCCGCGACCGCGCAGGCCACGGTGGACCGCTTGGCGGCCGAGCGCGATGGCCTGGGCGAAATCGCGTTCGCGCCCGGCTTGAGTGCTGCCCGGGACGACGCGCAGGAGGCCGCCCGCGTGCGCGAGGCGCTGGCGCTGCAGCGCCAGTTGCTGAGCGCGCGCCGGCAGGCGCTGGACAGCGAACTGGCGGCCATGCGCGAGACGGTGGCGGCCTACGAGGCCGAGTTGGCCGGCCTGCGCGAGACGCGCGAGGCCCGCCGCCAGCAGCGCGCCGCCCTGGCCGAGCAGGCCGGCGGCCTGCGCGAGCTGGCGCGCGACGGCTTCGTCTCGCGCAACCGGCTGCTCGACGCCGAGCGCATGCTGGCGCAGCTCGACGGCGCGCTGGCCGAGGACGCCGGGCGCCTGGGCGCCTTGCAGCGCCAGGCCGCCGAGCAGCGGCTGCGCATCGCGCAACGCCGCCAGGCCTGGCAGGCCGAGGTGCGCGGCCAACTGGCCGATGCCGAACTGCAGGCGCACGCGCTGGCCGACAAGCTGCGCGCGGCCGAGTTCCAACTGGACGCGACCGTGCTGCGCGCGCCGGCGGCCGGGCGCGTGGTCGGCCTGGCGGTGTTCACCGAAGGCGGTGTCGTGCGCGCCGGCGAGCGCCTGATGGAGGTGGTGCCCGAGGGCCAGCCGCTGGTGGTCGAGGGGCAGGTGCCGGTCGACCTGATCGACCGCGTGCACGCGGGGCTGCCGGTGGACCTGATGTTCACCGCCTTCAACCAGAACCGCACGCCGCATGTGGAAGGCCGCGTCACCGTGGTCGGCGCCGACCGGCTGGTCGAGGAGCGCAGCGGCATTCCCTACTTCCCGCTGGAAGTCGAGGTCGCGCCCGAGAGCCGGGACCAACTGGCCGGCCTGGACCTGCGCCCGGGCATGCCGGTCGAGGTCTTCGTGCGCACCGGCGAGCGTTCGCTGCTGTCCTACCTGCTCAAGCCGCTGGTGGATCGTGC
>JASGEH010000229.1:0-3318 GCA_047606565.1 Comamonas sp. | reverse complement strand
TCTGCAGCAGCTTCTGGATGATGTTTTCCACATCCTCGCCCACGTAGCCGGCCTCGGTCAGCGTGGTCGCATCGGCCATCACGAAGGGCACGTTGAGCATGCGCGCCAGCGTCTGCGCCAGCAGCGTCTTGCCGGAACCGGTCGGGCCGATCAGCAGGATGTTGGTCTTGCTGAGTTCGACGTCGTCCTTGCCCGCCTTTTCCTTGTAGCGCAGGCGCTTGTAGTGGTTGTAGACCGCCACCGACAGCGCCCGCTTGGCCACGTCCTGGCCGATCACGTAGTGGTCGAGCCCGGCCTTGATCTCGTTGGGCGTGGGCAGATCATTCTTGCCCTGCTCGGTGAGGTCGGTGTTGGGCAGTTCGTCGCGGATGATGTCGTTGCACAGGTCGATGCACTCATCGCAGATGAACACGGAGGGACCGGCAATCAGCTTCTTCACCTCGTGCTGGCTTTTGCCGCAGAAGGAGCAATACAGAGTCTTCTCGCTGGAAGCGCCTTTTTTTTCGGCCATATCTTGACTGGTGCCTATCTATCTAATCTGAGTGTGCCGCCTATGATAGCGAAAAGGAAAACGGCGCCTTCCGCAGGGGAAAGCGCCGTTTTCACGCGCTTGCGCGAGCACCGGCTCGGGATGCTCAGGCGCGCTTGGAAATCACCTGGTCGACCAGGCCATAGGTCTGCGCCTCGTCGGCCGACATGAAGTAGTCGCGCTCGGTGTCGCGCTCGATCTTCTCGAGCGGCTGGCCGGTGCGCTCGGCCAGGATGCGGTTGAGGTCGCCGCGCAGACGCAGGATCTCGCGCGCATGGATCTCGATGTCGGTGGCCTGGCCCTGGGCGCCGCCGAGCGGCTGGTGGATCATCACGCGCGAGTTGGGCAGCGAAAAGCGCTTGCCCTTCTCGCCGGCGGCCAGCAGGAAGGCGCCCATGCTGGCGGCCATGCCCATGCACAGCGTCGAGACGGCCGGCTTGATGAAGTTCATGGTGTCGTAGATCGACATGCCGGCGCTGACCGAGCCGCCGGGCGAGTTGATGTAGAAGGAAATGTCCTTCTCCGGGTTTTCGCTTTCCAGGAACAGCAGTTGCGCCACCACGAGGTTGGCGCTTTGATCGTTGACCGGCCCGACCAGGAACACCACGCGCTCCTTGAGCAGGCGCGAATAGATGTCGTAGGCCCGCTCGCCACGGCCGGATTGTTCGATCACCATCGGCACCATGCCGAGAGCTTGGGTATCAAGTGCGCTCATGTTTTCTCCACGAAGATGGCCTCAACTGTAAGGCATGGGGCCAGGCCCAAATGAACATGGGGCCCATGCCGCGGACTGCAAGTCCGGCCACGGGCCCCATGCCGGGGGAATCGACGCGCCGGCAGCGGCTGCCGGCGTGTCATCAGCCGCAGAGCCTCAGGCCTGCTGGCCCATCAGCTCGTCGAACGCCAGGGTCTTCTCGACGATCTTGGCCTTGCCGAGCACGAAGTCGGTCACGTTGTTCTCGATCACCACGGCTTCGACTTCGGCCAGGCGGTTGCGGTCGCCGTAGTACCAGCGCACCACGTCTTCGGGCTTCTCGTAGCTGGCGGCCAGCTCTTCGATGTGGGCCTTGATCTGCTCGGGCTTGGCTTGCAGTTCGTTGGCGCGGACCAGTTCGGCCACCACCAGGCCCAGGCGCACGCGGCGCTCGGCCTGCGGGCGGAACACGTCGTCGGGGATCGGCGTCTTGTCGGCGTCCTTGATGCCGCGTTGCTTGAGGTCGGCGCGTGCGCCTTCGAGCAGGCGGTTGACTTCGGCCTGGACACTGGCCTTGGGCAGGTCGAGCTCGGCGTTGTTGACGAGCGCGTCCATGACGGCGTTCTTGTTGCGGGCCAGCACGCGGAACTTGATTTCGCGTTCGAGGTTCTTGCGGATGTCGGCACGCAGCGCCTCCACCGTGCCTTCGGCGATGCCCAGAGACTTGGCGAAGGCTTCGTTGACTTCGGGCAGGTGAGCAGCCTCGATCTTCTTGACCGTGACCAGGAAATCAGCCTGCTTGCCGGCCACGTCCTTGCCGTGGTAATCCTCGGGGAAGGCCAGCGGGAAGGTCTTGCTCTCGCCCGACTTCATGCCGCGCACGGCGTCCTCGAACTCCTTGAGCATCTGGCCTTCGCCGACCAGGAACTGGAAGTCCTCGGCCTTGCCGCCCGGGAAGGGCTCGCCGTCGATCTTGCCTTCGAAGTCGATCGTCACGCGGTCGCCATCCTGGGCCGCGTCGGCCTGGGCGCGCTGCGCGAAGCTGCGGCGCTGCTTGCGCAGGATGTCGATGGTGCGTTCGATGGCCTCATCGGTCACGTCCGACGAAATCTTTTCGACTTCAGCACCCGTCAGATCCTTGATGACCACTTCGGGGAACACCTCGAAGACGGCGTCGAAGGCCAGCTCGCCCTCGGCCGCGCCGTCCTTTTCGCTGATGGTCGGCTGGCCGGCCACGCGCAGCTTGGCTTCGTTGGCCGCCTGCGAGAAGGCCTCGCCAACCTTGTCGTTGACCACTTCGTACTGCACCGAGTAGCCGTAGCGCTGGGCGACGATGTTCATCGGCACCTTGCCGGGGCGGAAACCATCGATCTTGACCTGCCGGGCCAGCTTGCGCAGACGGGCATCGACCTCGGACTGGATGGCGCTGACGGGCAGCGACAGGGTGATCTTGCGCTCGAGCTTCTCGAGAGTTTCTACTTGCACAGCCATGAAATGATTCCTGTGTGGTCTGGGCCGTGCCGGGGCCTGTCGACGACAGGACGCCCGCACGTCCCCTTGCTAAAAAGACAAAGCGGACAAAAAGTGCCGACCGGGCCGCGGGCCCGTCCGAAAAAATCAAGCCGGCAATTGTAGCCGGAGCAAGCGGGCGGCCTGCGCCCTGCCCGGCCGACGCGCGCCGCGCACGGCCAGCCAACGGGTCCGGGCCAAGAAAAAGGCTTGCCTTTCCTCGAGAAAGACAAGCCTGGATGGTGCGCGGGGGGGGACTCGAACCCCCACACCATTGCTGGCGTCAGGACCTAAACCTGGTGCGTCTACCAATTTCGCCACCCGCGCATGCACACGAAAACGAGTTCAGCCAAACAAAACGGGCGGAAAAACCGCCCGTTCCTGTGCGTGATGCAGGCCTGTATTGTACCGGCCCGGCTGTGTCCTCATCGGCCAAAGAACGCGGCATCCGAGCCGCCAAGGTCTGGTAGGGCGTATAGGACTTGAACCTATGACCAAAGGATTATGAGTCCTCTGCTCTAACCAACTGAGCTAACGCCCCACGGGACCCAAAGGCCAGCCGCCGATTGTAGGACATCGCGGCCAG
>JASGEH010000228.1:0-13018 GCA_047606565.1 Comamonas sp. | reverse complement strand
CTTGCCGCCGACCCGCCCAGCGCCCCGGCGGCGGGTGGCACGCCGGCCCGGCAGCGCCTGCAGCGGCTGCGCACCGGCCTGCGAGAGACCGGCGCGCCAGAGGCCCCGGCTCGCGCCCTGCGCCTGGCGCACGCCTGGGCGGCCAACGAGCAGGCCCGCCTGAGCCTGGCCGCCGCCGCCGCCTTTCCCGCCGATCCCGCCGATCCGGCCATCGCGCCCGACCCGGCCACGGCCGCCGGTGCGGGGGCCGAGGCACAGCGCCTGCTGCGCCGCGCCCGGGTGCAGACGCACTACCTGGCGCACGACTGCTTCGTCGATCTGCCGCGCGTGCTGGCCGCCCTGCACGGCTGGGCGCGGCACAAACCGCTGGCCCTGGTGCATGGCGCGGCCGACGGCCTGTGCCCGGCCGACCATGCCGAGAGGGTCCGGCAGGCGCTGGCGGCCGCGCCCGATGCCTTGTGGCGGGTGCCCGACATCGGCCACGATGCCTTCGCCGCGCCCATGCTGAGCGCCTGGGGCGAGGCGCTGGAGCGCGTGCGCGGCGCGCTGGGGAGCATGGGCGCATGAACGCCGCCCCGCGCAGCCTGCGCACGCGCATCAACGCGCTGGTGGCCGGCCTGATGCTGCTGATGCTGCTGGTGCTGACCGCCGTCGATCTGGCCAACACGCGGCTGGCCGTGCACGAGGAGATTTCTGCATCCCACCGCATCGCCACGCAACTGGTGCGCGAGGTCGCCGCCCACTACGGTGGCAGCGATGCGCGCGAGCTGGCCGCCTTCCTGGCGCGCCTGGGCCGCGTGCGCTCCAACGAGATGACGCTGCGCGACGCCGCCGGGCGCGTGCTGTATGCCTCGCCGCCCTCGCCCTACAAGCCGGGGCGTGACGCGCCGGCCTGGTACGCCTGGCTGGTCACGCCGCCGCCCAGCGTAGTGGTGCTGCCGCTGGGCGATGCCGCGCTCACCATCGAGGCCAACCCGACCCGCGCGGTGCTCGACGGCTGGGACGGCATGAAAACCCAGACCGCCGGCATCGTGCTGTTGCTGCTGGCCGTCAACGCGCTGGTCTTCGTGCGCGTGGGGCGCTGGTTGGCGCCGCTGGCGCAGGTGCGCGCGGCGCTGGCGCGCATCGGGCAGGGCGAGTGGTCGGTCCGCATGCCGCGCCCCGGGCCGTCGGCGCGCACCGCCGAGATCGAGGCCATGGCGCAGGCGGTCAACGGCATGGCGCAGGCGCTGCAGGAGCGCCAGCAGGCCGTGCTGCAGGCCGCGCGGGCCGAGGCGCGGCTGTCGGCCGAGCGCGGCTTCGTGCGCGACCTGCACGCCCGCATCGAGGCCGAGCGGCGCGAGCTGGCCGCCACCCTGCACGACGAACTGGGCCAGTCGCTGACCGCCGTGCGCACCCTGTCGCAGGCGGTGGTGCGACATGGCCTGGGCACGGCGGACGCCGACGCCCAGCGCGCCCGGCACGCCGCCGCGCTGCTGCTGCGCAGCACCGACGAGATGTACGCCGCCATGCACCGGCTGATCCCGCGCCTGCGCCCGCCCGCACTCGACCGCCTGGGGCTGGGCGAGGCCCTGCAGGCCCTGGTGGACGGCCTGCGCCAGCAGCATCCGCAGATGGCCTGGCAACTGTCGCTGCACGGGCTGGCGTCTGCCGATGGTGCCCCCCTCGCGCTGCCCGAGCCGCTGAAGATCAACGCTTACCGCATCGTGCAGGAAGCCCTCAACAACGTCATCAAGCACGCGCGGGCCAGCGCGGTGGAGGTGGCGCTGCGTCTGGAAGCCGGCCGCCTGCGGGTGCGCGTGGCCGATGACGGCGTGGGCATGCCGCAGCCGGGCCCGGTGAACGGCCGCTTCGGCCTCTACGGCATGGCCGAGCGCGCAGAGGCGCTGGGCGGGCACCTGGCCTTTGCGCGTGCCGATGGCGGCGGCTTGGTCATCACCGCGGATTTGCCCGCCGACCTGTCGGCAGACTGGCTGGCCAATGTGTCCTCGGGGACATCGGCCGAACCCGGTCAGGGTGCCGTCGCGTCACAATCGGCGCCTCGCCCCTGAATTCGTCCTCAAAATTGGCGGCATCCGCGCGGCCCTCCGCCTTGCGCAGCCCGCCTTTTCGCCTTCCTGATCCGTTGATGCCCGTTTCCTCGCCTTCCTCCGTGGCGCCCGTCCGTGTCCTGCTGGTCGACGACCACGAACTGGTGCGCATGGGCTTTCGGCTGCTGCTCGAAGCCACGCCCGGCATCGTGGTGGCCGGCGAGGCCTGCTCGGGCGAGCAGGCGCTGGCCTGGCTGCGCGCTGCCTCGGAGGCGGCCGCAGTGGCCGCAGTGGCCGCAGCAGACCCGTCGGCCCCATCGGTGGTGGATGGGCCGGCCGTTGACGTGGTGGTGATGGACATGTCCATGCCCGGCATCAGCGGCATCGAGGCCACGCGCCAACTGTTGGCGCGCTGGCCGGCGCTGCGCATCCTGGCGCTGAGCGCGCACGAGGACGCCAGCCACGTGCGCCACCTGATGCGCGCCGGCGGCATGGGCTACCTCTCCAAGCGCGCCGAGCCGCAGGCGCTGGCCGAGGCGGTGCGCCGCGTGGCGCGCGGCGAGCGCTACCTGGAGGCGCGGCTGGCGCAGGCCGTGGCGCTCGACGGCCTGCACAGCCCCGCATCCGGCCGCGCGCCCGCGGTGTCCCCGGCTGCGGCGCGCCCGGCGGCCGTCGCCGGCCTGACCGAGCGCGAGTTCGAAGTCTTTCTGTCGCTGGCACGCGGGGCCTCGGTGGCCGAGATCGCCGGGCAACTGCACATCTCGCCGCGCACCGTGGGCACGCATCTGTACCACGTCAAGCAGAAAACCGGCTCGCGCAACCAGGCCGAGATCACCCTGCTGGCGCTGCAGAACGGCCTGCTGCGGGCCTGATCAAATCCCGCGCGCTCGATCCGCCTTGAACTGCGCGCGGAACTCGGCGAAGCGACCGGCGTCGAGTGACTCGCGCACCTCGCGCATCAGGTTCAGGTAGTAGTGCAGGTTGTGGATGGTGGTGAGCATCGGCCCCAGCATCTCGCCGCAGCGGTCGAGGTGGTGCAGGTAGGCGCGCGAGAAGCCCGCGCGGCCGCCGTCGTTCCAGCTCACGCCGGAGGTGCCCGCACAGGCGTGGCAGGTGCAGGTGGGGTCGATGGGCTGCGGGTCGGCCTTGTGGCGCGCGTTGCGCAGCTTGAGGTCGCCGTGGCGCGTGAAGATGGTGCCGTTGCGCGCATTGCGCGTGGGCATCACGCAGTCGAACATGTCCACGCCGTCGGCCACGCCCTGCACCAGGTCCTCGGGCGTGCCCACGCCCATCAGGTAGCGCGGCTTGTGGGCCGGCAGCCGGTGCGGGGTGTGGGCCATGATCTCCAGCATCAGGTCCTTGGGCTCGCCCACGCTGACGCCGCCGACCGCGTAGCCGGGAAAGTCCATCTCCACCAGCCGCTCCAGCGACTCCTGCCGCAGATTGGGGAACATGCCGCCCTGCACGATGCCGAACAGCGCGTTGGGGTTGCCCAGGCGCTGGAATTCATCCTGGCTGCGCTTGGCCCAGCGCAGGCTCATCTCCATGCTCTTGCGCGCCTCGGCCTCGGTCGTGACGTGGCCCTGGGTCTCGTAGGGCGTGCACTCGTCGAGCTGCATCACGATGTCGGAGTTGAGGATGGTCTGGATCTGCATGCTGACCTCGGGCGACATGAACAGCTTGTCGCCGTTGACGGGGCTGGCGAAGTGCACGCCTTCCTCGGTGATCTTGCGCATGGCGCCCAGGCTCCAGACCTGGAAGCCGCCGGAGTCGGTCAGGATGGGCTTGTCCCACTTCTCGAAGCCGTGCAGGCCGCCAAAGCTCTGCATGATGTCCAGGCCCGGGCGCATCCACAGGTGGAAGGTGTTGCCCAGGATGATCTGCGCGCCCATTTCGTGCAGGCTGCGCGGCATCACGCCCTTGACGGTGCCGTAGGTGCCCACGGGCATGAAGATGGGGGTCTGCACCACGCCGTGGTTGAGCGTGAGTGTGCCGCGCCGGGCGTGGCTGGCGGGGTCGGTCTTGAGCAGGTCGAATTTCAGCATGGCGGGATGTTCCGGGGGTCTTTGAACACGTTCTTATCGGTCGCGCGGTGGCCGCGCCAGCAGCATGGCGTCGCCATAGCTGAAGAAGCGGTAGCGCTGCGCGATGGCGTGGCGGTAGAGCGCCATCACCCGCGCGTAGCCGGCGAAGGCGCTGACCAGCATCATCAGCGTGGACTTGGGCAGGTGGAAGTTGGTGACCAGCACGTCCACCACGCGCCAGTCGAAGCCGGGGGTGATGAAGATGTCGGTGTCGCCCTGCGCGGCGCCGCTGCGCGCCCACGATTCGAGCGCGCGCACCGAGGTGGTTCCCACGGCCACCACGCGGCCGCCGCGCGCGCGGCAGTCGGCGATGGCCTGCTGGGTGGCGGCGGGCACCTCGTAGCGCTCGAAGTGCATGCGGTGGTCGGCGATGGCCTCGACCTTGACCGGCTGGAAGGTGCCCGCGCCCACGTGCAGCGTGACATGCGCCTGCGCGACGCCGCGCGCGGCCAGCGCGGCCAGCACGCCTTCGTCGAAGTGCAGCGCCGCCGTGGGCGCGGCCACCGCGCCCGGCGCGCGCGCGAACACCGTCTGGTAGCGGCGCTCGTCCTCGGCGTCGTCGGCGTGGGTGATGTAGGGCGGCAGCGGCACGTGGCCGTGCGCATCCATCAGCGCATAGGCGTCGTCGCTGAGCGCAAAGCGAAACAGCGGCCCGTCCTCCTGCGGCCAGCGGCCCAGCAGCGTGGCGGTGTAGCCGCCGGCCATGCGCAGCACGGTGCCCACGGGCGGCTTCTTGCTGACCTTGACGTGCGCCACCACCTCGCGATTGGCGCCGCCGTGTCCGCCGCCGTGCCCACTGTCGTCGGGACGGTCAGGGCCGGGCAGCACGCGCTCGATCAGCAGCTCCACCTTGCCGCCGGTCGGCTTTTCGCCGTAGAGCCGGGCCTTGACCACCTTGGTGTCGTTGAACACCAGCAGGTCGCCGGGCTGCAGCAGGCCGGGCAGCTCGCGGAAGGCGCGGTCCACCGGCGCCTCGGCGCGCCCGTCGAGCAGCCGCGAGCCACTGCGCTCGGCCGCCGGGTGCTGGGCGATCAGCTCGGGCGGCAGCGCGAAGTCGAAGTCGCTGACGTGGCGATGGCGGGGCAGGGTGGTGGCGGGGGAAGCATCACGCGGGCCATCGGGCCCGCTGGCATCGCCGGGCGACGCCGCAAAAACAGAAGTCTGCATGCCGTTGAGGGCCGGACGGGCCCGTTCCAAGGTGAAAGAAGAAAACCCGCGATTGTCTCAGATGACGATGGGCCCCTCTGCGGGCTCCTAGAATCGTCGGCATAACAACCTGGAGACAAATCATGCCGACGACTTTCACTCGCCGCACCGTGCTGGCCGGCGTGGCGCTGGGTGCCCTGGGCTGCGGCGCGGCGTTCTCGCAGCCGTTTCCCGGCCGGGCGATTGCCGTCATCGTGCCCTATGCGGCCGGTGGCGGTGTGGACATCGTGACGCGCATCGTGGCGGAGGCGCTGGGCCAGCAACTGGGGCAAAGCATCGTGGTCGACAACCGGCCCGGTGCGTCCACCAACATCGGCATGGCCGCCGCCGCCAAGGCCGCGCCCGATGGCTACACCCTGCTCACCGCCTCGAATACGCTGGCCAGCAACGGCGCGCTTTTCAAGCAGCTCCCCTTCGATCCCGCCGCTGACTTCACGGCCATCGGCAAGTTGGGTGATGCCCCGCTGGTCATCGTGGTTCCCGCCGCCTCGCCCTACGCCTCGTTGAAAGCGCTGATCGACGCGGGCAAGGCGAACCCGCAAGCCCTGTCCTATGGCTCGGCGGGCAATGGCAGTTCGGGGCACCTGGCCAGCGAGCTGCTGAAGCAGGAAACCGGGTTGCAGGCCTTGCACGTGCCCTACAAGGGCGGCAGTCCAGCCATCACCGATTTACTCGGTGGGCGCCTGTCGTTCATGTCGATCAATCCGTTGGAGGTGCTGCCGCATATCCAGTCGGGCAAGCTGCGGGCCTTGGCGGTGTACGGCGGCAAGCCGGTGCCGTCGCTGCCCGGTGTGCCGACGACTGCGGCGCTGGGTTTCGCCAGCCTGGAGGCCACGGTCTGGTGGGGTCTGGTTGGTCCCAAGGGCATGCCGCCCGAGGTGGTCCAGCGCCTGGGGGATGCCTTGCAGGTCGCTTTGTCGAAGCCTGACGTGCGGGAGCGGCTGGCGCTGCGCGGCGCGACGGCGGACAGCGGAGGGCCGGCGGAGTTCGCCGCCTTCATCGCATCGGAAACCCGAAAGTGGAGCCGGGTGATCCGCAGTGCCGGCATCGAGGCCGATTGACCTGGGGTGAATGAATTCGGCGGCCCGCGATGCGGGTAGAGTCCGAGGAGGCCTTGCCCACTATCCGCTTGGAGAACTCCCCGCATGCAAGCCTTCGACTGGCACAACCCCTACCCGTCGGCGCGCATTCCGCTGTTCGCGCGCAATGTCGTCTCCACCTCGCATCCGCTGGCCGCGCAGGCCGGGCTGCGCATGCTGCTGCAGGGCGGCAACGCGGTCGATGCGGCGATTGCCACGGCGGTGTGCATGACGCTGGTGGAGCCGGTTTCCAACGGCCTGGGCAGCGATGCCTTCGCGCTGGTGTGGGACGGCCGGCAACTGCTGGGCCTCAATGCCTCGGGCGTGGCGCCGGCGGCCTGGAGCCCGGCGTATTTCGAGCGCCGCTACGGCGTCGCCGCCAGCGGCCTGGCGAACCGGCCGGTGCGCGGTTGGGACACGGTGACCGTGCCCGGCGCCGTGGCCGGCTGGGCCGCGCTGCACGGGCGGCTGGGCAAGCTGCCGTTTGCACGGCTGTTCGAGCCGGCCATCGAGATCGCCGAGCGCGGCTACGCCGTGCCGCCCGTGGTGGCCCACAAATGGGCCGCCGCCGAGGATGAGCTGCGCGGCCAGCCTGGCTTTGCCGAAGCTTTCCTGCCCGGCGGCCGCGCGCCGCGCACGGGCGAGAAATTCGCCTTCCCCGATTTCGCGCGCAGCCTGCGCCGCATCGCCGACAGCCACGGGCGCGACTTCTACGAAGGCGAGCTGGCCCAGCGCATCGCCGCGCACAGCCAGGCCTGCGGCGCCGCGCTGACGGCCGACGACCTGCGCCGCTACCAGCCCGAATGGGTCGCGCCCATCGCCAAGGACTACCGGGGCTACACGCTGCACGAAATCCCGCCCAACGGGCAGGGCATCGCCGCGCTGATGGCGCTGGGCATCCTCAAGCACTTCGACATCGCCAGCCTGCCGGTCGATTCGGTACAGAGCCAGCATCTGCAGATCGAGGCGATGAAACTGGCCTTCGCCGACCTCTACCGCTACACCGCCGACCCGCGCAGCATGGAAGTCACGGCCGCGCAACTGCTCGACGACGGCTACCTGGCCGAGCGCGCGCGCCTGATCGACCCGGACCGCGCCACCCACCACGCCGCCGGCCGCCCGCACGCCGGCGGGACCATCTACCTGAGCGCTGCCGACGAGCAGGGCATGATGGTCTCCTTCATCCAGTCCAACTACATGGGCTTCGGCTCCGGCGTGGTGGTGCCGGGCACCGGCATCAGCCTGCAGAACCGGGGCGTCGGCTTCTCGATGGACCCGAAATCGGCCAACGTGGTGGCCGGCGGCAAGCGGCCCTTCCACACCATCATCCCGGGCTTCCTGACGAAAGACGGCGCGCCCGTGATGAGCTTTGGCGTGATGGGCGGCGACATGCAGCCGCAAGGCCACCTGCAGACCGTGGTGCGCCTGCTCGACTACGGCCAGCAACCCCAGGCCGCCTGCGACGCGCCGCGCTGGAAGGTCAACCGCGACTTCACGCTCGACGTCGAATCCACCCTGCGCGCCGAAACCGTCGCCGGCCTGCAGGCCCGGGGCCACACGCTCAAGTCCATCGCCGACCCCTACATGGACTTCGGCGCCGGCCAGTTCATCTGGCGCCTGTCGGCCGACGACCCCGACCACGGCTACGTCGCCGCGAGCGACACGCGGCGGGATGGGCAGGCGGTGGGGTTCTGAGCGTTGCAAGAAGGGCAGAGGTCCCGGCTGGCGTGTGCCAGGGACTGCCTGTCAGCCGGCGAACTGAATCTGCGCGGCCGGCAGGGCCGCAATGACCGGCCCGAAGCTCGTCAGCTCCGGGAGCGTCGCGTTCTCGTGCGCGCGGATCGCGACGGCGGTCGCGTGCGGCTTGTCGTGCGTGGTGTGGCTGTCGGTGGAATACGGGGTGGTTGCAGGGTAAACCAGCGGCATCAATCATGGGAAACGACGAGGGGCCGCTACTTGCTCAGGTCCAGCTGATAGATGGCAAAGCCGATATCGTCGGTGGCCACCTGACGCATCGGGTACTGCGCCTGCTCTTTAATAAATGCCGTCGCTTTTTCGGTTGGCGCGGTTTCAAAGCGGATGTCCAGCGGCACCTTGCCGCGGATCGGCGCCAGGCGCCAGTTGTTATCCGCCGCCGGGTGGATGGCCCCCGCCTTTTTCGACTCAGCGCTAATCCACGCCGCCAGCACCGAACGGTTTTCATCCGGGGAAGCAAAAGCAATGTGGCTATCGCCAGTACCGGCGAACTTGCCGCCGTAGGCGCGGTAGTTGTTGGTCGCGACAAGGAAGGTGGCAGCAGGGTCGATGGCCTTGCCGGTGAAGGTCAGATCCTTAATGCGCTGTGCCTGCGGATTAATCATCTGGCACTCGCCGTCGTAGCGCGCTGGCTGGCTGACGTCAATCTGGTAATTGACCCCGTCAATCACGTCGAAGTTATAGGTGCGAAAACTGTCCCAGTTGATTAATGACTGCGGCCTGCTGCTGGTCGGTTCTATCTGATTGAACTGCCCGGCAGAGCACTCCAGCCACTCTTTAACCTCTTTGCCGCTCACCTTCACCACCACCAGGGTGTTCGGATAGAGATACAGATCGGCGGCGTTGCGGAAGGTGAGTTGGCCTTTTTCCACTTCGACGAAGCTGGCGGGATCGTTCTTGCGTCCGCCGACCTTGAACGGCGCGGCGGCGGAGAGCACCGGCAGCTTCGCCAGGTCAGGATCGCCCTGAATAAAGTGCTCGACGTAGGCTTTCTGCGCCATATTGACCACCTGCACGGTCGGGTCGTCCTGCACCAGCGCAAGGAAACTGTACATATTGTCGGAGGCGCGGCCGATAGGTTTGCTGACAAATTCGCGCGTCGCGTCGTGGTCGGCTTTTAGCACCGTCACCATGCTGCCATCTTCCGCGGCCAGCGACTTCTTCGCCACCGGATCGTAGATTGGCCGGGCTTCGGCCTTCGCCTGGCTGACCTGCCATTTTCCGCCATCGTTGTTCAGTACCAGATCGACGACGCCGAGATGGTCGCCCCACATACCGGGCATCACGGCCGGAACGCCGTTAAGCGTGCCCTGGCTGATATCGGCGCCCTTGATATTGGCGAAATCTTTCCCCGGGAATACCGCGTGCGCGTGGCCGAACATAATGGCATCAACGCCTGGAACCTGGCTGAGGTAGTAGACCGAGTTTTCCGCCATGACCTGATACGGATCGGTGGAGAGTCCCGAGTGGGCGATAACCACCACTAGGTCCGCGCCTTTCTCGCGCATTTGTGGAATGAGTTTGCGCGCGGTTTCGGTGATGTCGTTGACGGTCACTTTGTCGGCGAGATTGGCTTTATCCCAGGTCATGATCTGCGGCGGTACAAAGCCGATATAGCCGATGCGCAGGGTCTGCGTTTTGCCGTCGCTATCTTTGACTTTGGTGTCCTGAATCAGGTACGGGGTGAACATCGGCTGACCGGTTTTTACGTCGATAATGTTGGCGTTGACGTAGGGGAATTTCGCGCCGGAGAGGGCCTTGTGCAGAAAATCGAGGCCGTAGTTAAACTCGTGGTTGCCGAGGTTGCCCACGGCGTAATCCAGCGTGTTCATGGCCTTATAAACCGGGTGAATATCGCCGCTTTTTAGACCTTTCGCTGCCATGTAATCGCCGAGTGGACTACCCTGAATAACGTCGCCGTTATCGACCAGCACGCTGTTTTTCACCTCCTGGCGGGCTTTTTCAATCAGCGTGGCGGTGCGCACGAGGCCAAATCTTTCCGTAGCGGCGTCTTTGTAATAATCAAAATCCATCATGTTGCCGTGCAGATCGGTGGTTTCCATGATCCGCAAATCGACCGTCGCCGCGTTTACGCTGGCAGCGACCAGCGTGGCCAGGAGTGTTGCGCTAAACTTAATCATCAGAGGCGTCCTTTTTTATGAGCAATGGCACAGAAGAAAATGTATTTGCATTCTGTTACTTACAGAATTGTGAATCATGCCAGAAAAACGACGATTGAAATCGTCATCGCTATCACAGATAGGGAAGGTCTGCACAACACTCGCTCCAACCGGCATTGACGCCATCGATTTCAGATGACGGCATTTGTGGGCCGAATTGAGGCACAGAACGATCGGTTTCAGGCCCAGAACGGCCCACTGGCCGTTTGCAGACGCACTCATCCCCTCATCTCCTGTAGCAACGTGTGCCGCACCATCCACAGGTTGGACAGCGCAAACAGCGTGTGCAGTTGCGCAGTGTTCTTGGCCAGCCCGCGGTAGCGCACCAACACATGCCCGAACTGGCGCTTGATCACCCGGAACGGGTGTTCCACCTTGGCCCGGATGCGTGCCTTGGGGCACTTCGCGTAACCCAGTTTTCGGCGACTGCGCTGCAATGAAGCCGGCAGAGTTGTTCAGATCAAGGCTCTCAGCGTTGCCAATGAGCCGTCTTAATGTTTCGTTTTTCAGCCGGAGCCCAAGCACTGACGTCGCCTGACTCCGAGAGCGCCACGTCAGTGAATACAGTCGGATCAGAAATTGCATCCTGAAGGTTGCGCTGAAATTCTTCAACCGTCCCGCTGAAACTGAGTTCGCGTGCGAGGGGGAGAATTTCTGTGGCATCACTGATTAGTGCAGGGCGAATGATGAATTTCATGAGGTGCATGCGATCTGAATGAAGAAATCCAGAAGACTCCATTCGGATCTGATGAGTTATGGGGGCGCCGACTTAACTTTCTTCCACCCGAACTTTGGGCCAGCGGTCAGTGTAGCGCTTGGTCGCATTGCGGTGCCGGAATGTCTCCAGGCTGACTCGGGCTGGATTGCGTCTGATGCGCATGTCAAACAGATCATCGAGGCCCAGGGGCGCGATGATTTCCATGCGGTCATTATGGTGGAGGCTGATACCGACCGAAGTCGCAAACTCCGGCCAAGAGGCCACGGCATCCACCAGATCGCGCAGTGGCGCAACCGGGTGGCCGAAATGGCTTTCAAACCACAGGTGGACGCAGGCTTGATTGGTCACTTCCCAAACGTAGCCCGGGGCCGCCTTCATGATCCTGGCTTGATGCTGCTGTTCATGGCCCGGCGCCTCATCCTGGTCAAAGTAGGCGAGATCGATATCAGAAAGAAACGTTGGGGATGTGTAGCCGTGCAGGTGGTCCCAGACCAGGTTGCGTACCGCGCCGGCACCTATGCACCACGAAGTGAGTTGGAGAGAGCGGGCAGCGCAGAGCGCGGGCATGAACCAGGGTGAGGCCTGTGCTATTTGTTCCAATCGTTGGTGGTGATCTGTAGAGGATATTGGCATGTCGTCGTAAATCTCTTTACTGTGGTCGTGCCATGACAGGGGTTTCATAATTTGAAGCTTGCGCCGGCTTCCCATCGAGTGATGCTCGTGCTTCGGCAAAGCAATCCACAAGCGCTGGAAGAACGACTCCTGTTTGAGCGGAGCGCGTCCAGATATGGCTCGTGATTTGGACAGCATTGGGATCGTCGTAGCAGCCGCGCGAGATGGCGCGCATGTCTGGCCAGCGCTCGAATGTCAGCCCCACTGTCGTGCCGCACGAAGGGCAGAAGTGGACGATGACCTTTTTCTGGCTGCCATCCGATACATGCTCATACTGGCGAAGCTCGCCTTCGTTGAATTGAACGGCATCGTTGTGGAAGATGGACTCGGCATAAAAAGACGAGCCGGTCACGCGCTGACAAAAGGTGCAGTGACATGCAAATGTTCGCAGTGGGGGCTGATTGACCGTGAATCTGACGCTGCCGCAAAGGCATCCGCCTTCAAGTTTTTCTGGCATAGAGGCTTTCTGAGATTAATATTTATGATGAGGTTGGTTTGAGTCGATTTTTGAGGGGGCTGTACAACACCCCTGCCCTCCGCATTTTCTCGGATGCAACGACATGTTGTCCATCATTGTTGAACCTGAAAGCGATAAGAGGGTGCGCTGGTCTCGTTGTAGGTCGTAATTTCAGGATGATATCTGGCGGTGACTTTTCGCCAAAAAATCTCAGATCCGATGCTCCCAGGGTAACTGCTCACTGACCACTCGCCCGGCTGTGTTTCAAAAAGTGCTGTGGCGGCAGTGCGACCAATTCCATTCCGTCTGTGGCGATTTTTAATCCAAAACTCGGCCATCTCGTACGCTCTGCACCCAATCGTGCGGACAAGGCCAAAGCCTATCAATTCGTCGCGGATTCGAAAGAGATAGGGGATTCGTTCTGCCTCTTTCCAGTATAGATGCAAGTATGGATAATTTGTGTCTGCTCCCAATTCTGAAAGATATTCAGTAAGCATAATTGCAATTAAATCATGGTGAATGATCGCTGCGCGCTCGATGCTAAGATCGGAATGTGTGGGTTTCATAATGAGCCATGGTCAGGTAGTCTGCTCTGCGTGGGCGAGCGTGGAAAAGCTCATGGCACACTTTGGAGCCTTGCATGCCATGCCTCAATCGAATGCAGATAGCCCGACGGAAGGTTGGCTGGAAGCGATCCGATGGAAAATGTACCGATTTGCTGGTGTTCCTCGCTAACCACGGGAAGGAAGGCGCCAGACAATGCACATCCATAGGTGACGATAAAGACGTGGCGGCCCGGAATGACCTCGAAAAGGTAGGTGTCGAGCAGATGCGCGG
>JASGEH010000227.1:0-2871 GCA_047606565.1 Comamonas sp. | reverse complement strand
CCTTCACGCCCGTGACCTGCTGGGCGTTGAGCGCCAGGTCGTCGCCCAGTACGCCGGCGGTTTTCTTGGCGGCGACCTTGGTCATGACCGAGACGTCGTCGAGGATGGTGGCAATGTCGTCGAGAAGGGTGAGGAGGCTGCCTGCGGCCATGCGAACGTTCCGTACTGAGAAAACCGCTAATGTAGTGCCGACCCGTGACGCCTGGGCGCGCGCCACGGCCCCATCGGCCTGCCGGACGGCGCCGCGCGGGCGCTTTGGACAGGTTCTGATCAGGCGGCCTGCGCCGAGGTCGGCAGCCCGAACAGGCGGTCGAAGCCGAGATTGAAGACGAAGGTGTAGAACAGGAAGAACACGATCAGGCCGAGGTCGAGCACGAAGGCCTGCCACAGCGTCACCTGCAGCCACCAGGCGAACAGCGGCACCAGCATCACGACCAGCCCGGTCTCGAAGCCGGCGGCATGCGCCACGCGGCGCCAGAAACCACGCCCGCGCTGGGCCTGCCGCGCCTCCCAGGACTCGAAGAGGGTGTTGTAGATCAGGTTCCAGGCCACGGCGATGGCCGACGCGACCACCGCCGCCACGCCGGCGTGGCCCGCGCCCTGGCCGGACAGCAGCGCCAGGCCGGTGGTGGTGATGGCCATGGCGATCAGTTCGTAGAAGGTGACGTAGACGAGTTTTCTTTTCAGGCCTTGCATGGCGGCACCTGGGAAGAGACAGGGAAAGCAATGGACGGGACTTTAGGGCGGAGGCGTTGACATATAAAGTCAGGATCTTTCAGTTTGATTGACAGGTTATGGTTTTTTCGAGCGACAACGCGCACTTGTTCCTGGCGGTGTTGGATGCGGGTTCCTTCTCGGCGGCGGCGCGCCGGCTCAGGCGCGTGCCCTCGGCGGTGAGCATGGCGATCGCCCAGCTCGAGGCCGAGCTGGATCTGCGGCTGTTCGATCGCGGTGGCCGTGCGCTGCGGCCGACCGACGCCGCGCGGGCGCTGGAGCCGCGCGCGCGCCAGTTGATGCACCAGTTGCGGCAGCTCGACGCGCATGCGCTGGCCCTGCACCAGGGGCTGGAGCGTCGCCTAACGCTGGCCATCGCGCCCGAGCTGATGGCGGCGCCCTGGAGTGCGCCACTGGCGGTGCTGGCGCACGAGTTCCCGGCGCTGGAAGTCGAGGTGCTGTCGGCGCCGCAGGCCGATGCGCTGCGTCTGCTGCACCAAGGTAGCGTGCAGTTGGCCTTGGTGTTCGAGCGGCCCGCCATCGACGAGCGCGAGGCCTTCCAGGAACTGGCCAGCGACATGCTGGTGGCGGTGCTGGCGCCCGGCCACGCGCTGGGGGCGCGCGCCGCTGGCCGGCTGCTGCGGCTGGAGGACCTGATCGACGTGCGCCAGATCGTCGTGGCCAGCCGCGACGGCCAACACAGCGATCCGCGTTTCGTGCTGTCGCGCCAGGTCTGGCGCACCGACAGCCAACTCGCCACCCTCGGCCTGGTACAGGCCGGCCTGGGCTGGGCCTACCTGCCGCGCTCGCTGGTGCAGCCGCTGGTGGCTGCCGGCAACCTGCTCGAAATCGCCTTCGACAACATCAGCAACCAATTGCGCCTGTGGGTGGATGTGGTGTGGTCCACCGAGCGCCCGCTGGGCCTGGGCGCCCAGCGTTACATCGCGCTGATGCGCGAGGCGCGAGCGGGATCGGGGCCGGCCTGAAGGAGACGAGAAAAAACGAGGGGGAGCGTCGATCGCCGTCCTGCCGCAAGGTTGCAGTCCCTGAAGGGTTCCAGCCTTTTTCTGGCGGGCACGCCTATCATGCGGGACTATGAATCCCGCTGCTCCTGTTTTCTCTATAAGCCAACCTTCTGCCGACCTGGATGCCCTGTCGGCCAGCGGCCTGGGCACGCGTGGCGCGCTGGTGCTGTTCTCGGGTGGACAGGATTCCGCCACCTGCCTGGCACTGGCGCTCTCGCGTCATACTCGTGTCGAAACCCTGGCCTTTGACTATGGTCAACGCCACGACGTGGAATTGCGTGTGCGTGAGGTCTTCCTGCAGCGCCTGCGCGCACAATTCCCACACTGGGCGCCGCGCCTGGGCGAGGATCATCTGCTCGATGCCAAGGTGCTCGGACAGGTCAGCGAAACCGCGCTCACGCGCGACATGGCCATCGCCATGGCCGACAGCGGCCTGCCTAACACCTTCGTGCCCGGCCGCAATCTGCTGTTCCTGACGCTGGCCGCGGCACTGGCCTACCGGCGCGGGTTGGACGTCATCGTCACCGGCGTGTGCGAGACCGATTTCTCCGGTTATCCCGACTGCCGCGACGACACCATGAAGGCGATGCAACTGGCGCTGTCGCTGGGCATGGACCGGCGCCTGCTCATCGACACGCCGCTGATGTGGATCGACAAGGCCCAGACCTGGGCCCTGGCCGAGCGCGTCGGCGGCCCCGGCCTGGTCGAGTTGATCGCCGAGGAGACCCATACCTGCTACCTGGGCGAGCGCAGCGCACGCCATGCCTGGGGCTATGGCTGCGGCACTTGTCCGGCCTGCGACCTGCGCGCCAAGGGCTACGCGCGCTACGTGGCAGCCACAGGGCGTTGACGGGGCAGGGGGCGAGAGGACTTGGGTGGATCCCACCGCCCCCGGCTCTCTACTTATATAGAGGCCCGGTGTTGAACGACATGCGGGTTGGACACCGTCGCGGAAGGAGGCAGGGTGAAGGCTCATGAGCAAGCCACAATTTTTTCGTGGCGAGTCACGAGGCCCTCAAAGCTTCGTGTCATAATTCGCCTCCCGCTGCACTGCAGTCTTGGCGAAAGCGAAGGGTGGAAGTGTTGAGGGGGGTCTTCGGGCTGGCGCTTTTTGGCTTGTTTGGGGAGTTGG
>JASGEH010000226.1:0-15773 GCA_047606565.1 Comamonas sp. | reverse complement strand
CGAGGCCGGCGAGGCCGCGCCGCCCGGCGCGCGCGATGCGGCCGGCACGCCGGGCGACCTGCTCGCCACCCTGCGCCTGGCCGTCGCCGACGTGCTGCCGCAAGCCGCCGCGCGCCGCATCGACATCGGCCTGGCCGAGCCGCAGGCAACGCCCCTTCCCACCAGCACCGCCGAATCCAGCGCCCTGCGCACCGTGCTGCGCAACCTACTCGAAAACGCCGTCAAGTACAGCCCCGAGGGCGGCCGCGTCGACCTCGCGCTGCACGCCGACCCGCAAGGGCGCGCCGCCATCGTCATCGACGACAGCGGCCCCGGCATCGCCCCCGGCGAGCGCGAGCGCGTGTTCGACCGCTTCTACCGCAGCCCCGACCTCGCCACCCAGGCACCCGGCAGCGGCCTGGGCTTGGCCATCGTGCGCACCCTCGCGCAGCGCCAGGGCATCGCCATCGCGCTGGACGACGCGCCGGGCGGCGGCCTGCGCGTCACCCTCACGCTGCCGCCTGGCTGACAGCCACATCGGACAACCGCCGCCCAACCGCCCGCGCGGGACAGGCACAATGCACCGGCGCGCTCCGCGACGGGCGCCAGCCCACCGCCTCCTGCCCGCCCCGACAGCCGTGCATCCGCTGACCAATCCGCTCCTGCTGCCCTTCGGCCATCTGCTGTTCATCGTGTTCAGCCTGCTGGTCTACGCCATCACCACCCACCTCACGCACACCCGCCGCCACCCCTCGGCCGCCTTCGCCTGGGTGCTGCTGCTGGTGCTGGTGCCCTATGTGGGATTGCCCGCCTACCTGCTGGTCGGCCTGCGCAAATACGCGCGCCCCCTGCCCAGCCCGCAGCCTCGGGCGCCGGCGCTCGACGCTGCCGACGGCAACGGCGGCCATTGGGCCATGGCGACGCTCGACGGACTGCGCCTGGGCTCCCCGCGCGCCAACGACGCGGTGGTGCTGCACCGCGACGGCATGCACGCGCTGCGCGAGCTGGAGCGCGTGATCGCCAGCGCCCAGCACACGCTCGACGTCTGCACCTACGTGCTGGGCAACGACGCCGTCGCCCACCACCTCGCCAGCCTGCTCGAACAGGCCGCCGCGCGCGGCGTGCGCGTGCGGGTGCTGATCGACGCGGCCGGCAGTTGGGCCACCTCGCGCCGCTTCCTGCGCCGGCTGCGCGCGGCCGGCGTGGCGCTGCGCCGCTTCATGCCGCTGCTGCACAACCCCATGCGCGGGCGCATCAACCTGCGCAACCACCGCAAGCTGGTGGTCGCTGACGGCCAGCGCCTGTGGACCGGCGGGCGCAACCTGGCCCAGGAATATTTCTTCGCCGCGCGCGGCCAGCCGGCCTGGATCGACCTGACGCTGACCATCGAAGGCCAGCTCGCCCACGACGCGCACCGGCTCTTCAACGCCTCCTGGCGGCGCCATCGCGGCCAGGGCTCGCGCCAGCGAGCCGACCGCAAAGCCAGCAAGGCCGGCACGCCCCCCACCGTTGGAATCACCCGCGCCGCCGGCCTGCCGGCCGCAACGACGGCCCCCGAAGCCGCCCCGGAGACCGCGCGCCATCTCGCGCAACTGGTGCCCAGCGGCCCCGACCTGCCGGAAGACACCGTGCTGAGCCTGCTGCTGACCGGGCTTTACCAGGCCCGCGAGCGGGTCTGGGCCGTCACGCCCTACTTCGTGCCCGACGACAGCCTGCTGCGCGCGCTGCGGCTGGCGGCGCTGCGCGGCGTGGAGGTCACCCTGGTGATCCCGCAACGCTCCAACCACTGGCTGGCCGACATCGTGCGCAAGCAGCCGCTGCGCGACTTCGCCGCCGCCGGCGGGCGCATCCTGCGGGTCGACTCGATGATGCACGCCAAGGCCATCCTCATCGACGACAGCCTGGGCCTGGCCGGCTCGCTCAACCTCGACGCGCGCAGCCTGTTCCTCAACTTCGAGCTGATGGTGGCGCTCTACAGCCCGCCAGACATCGCCGCGCTGCAGCAGTGGGTGGAGACCCTCGCCGCCGACGCCCGGCCCTACGCGCCACGCGCGCAGGCCAGCCTGCTGCGCGACATCGGCGAGGGGCTGGTGCGCTGGCTGGGGTTTCAGATCTGAACCCGTTCGAGCACCGGGGAACTCCGGGAAAACCCTAGAATCCTGGACAGATTCCAGCGCCGCCTGGCGGTGCCATTCGCGCCGCCTTGGCCGGCCGTGTTCCCCAACCCGGAGGGTCTCCCGTTGCTGACTGTTTCACACCCCCTGCGCGAGGTGCTCCACAACGAGGTGCACGCCCGCCCGCACGAACACCTGAGCGCGCCGCTGGCGCTGACCCATCTGGCGCTGCTGACGCCGGCCGGCGAGGTGCCGCCCGGGGCGGTGCGCGAGCACCTGTGCGAGCTGCTGCGCGCGCACCACCTGCCGCTGCCCGCGCCCGAGGACAGCCACATCGGCGTCGACCTGGGCGGCGTGCACCTGCGCTGGGAGCAGCACACCGAGTTCCAGACCTACACCTTCCGCCGCGCGCTGCCGCAGGTGCCCACCGCCTTCGACGCCAGCGCCACCGACCTGGTGCCGCGCGAGTGGCTGGCGCGCATGCCCGGCCAGTGGCTGGTCGGCATCCACCTGCTGGTACTGCCACAAGCCGAGCTGGCCGATGACCTGATCCCGCAGGCGCTGGACGCCAGCTCGCTGTGCGGCGCCCGCCTGATGGGCGGCGAGGCCGCCGTCTACGGCGACTTCCGGCTGCACGCCGACGGCTTTGGCCGCATGCTGCTGGCGACCACGCCGGCGATGTCCCAGATCCACCTCGGGCGCGCCGTGCAGCGCCTGGTGGAAGTCGAGACCTACCGCATGCTGGCCCTGCTGGGCCTGCCCGCCGCGCGCGAGGTGACGGCTACGCTGGCCGGCGCCGAGCGCGACCTGGCGCACCTGGCCAACCGCATCCGCAGCGCCGACCGCCGCAGCGAGCCCGAGCTGCTGCACGAGCTGACCCAGCTCGCCGCCCAGGTCGAGAGCCTGTACGCCAGCACGCATGCGCGCTTTTCGGCCAGTGCGGCCTATTTCGAACTGGTCGACAACCGGCTCGACGAGTTGCGCGAGGAACGCATCCCCGGGCTGCCCACGCTGCGCGAGTTCCTCGACCGCCGCGTCGCCCCGGCGCGCCAGACCTGCGCCTGGGCCGGCCGGCGCCAGCAGCAGCTCTCCGAGCGCATCTCGCGTGCCAGCAACCTGCTGCGCACGCGCGTGGAGATCGAGCAGCAGCAAAACAGCCAGGACCTGCTCGACGCCATGAACCGGCGCCAGAAGGTGCAGATCCTGCTGCAAAGCGCGGTCGAGGGCCTGTCGGTGGCGGCCATCACCTACTACGGCGCCGGCCTGGTGGGCTATGTCGCCAAGGGCCTGCACGAACGCGGCTGGCTGCCGATCTCCACCGACGAGGCGGTCGCCGTCTCGGTGCCCATCATCGCCGTCGCCATCTGGCGCGCCATCCGCCGCCTGCACCGCGTGGCGCACCGGGTGGCCGGCGAGCCCGACCGGGCCGACCACGACGCCGGCGCTCAGCCGCGCGCGACGGGCGGCGCCTCGAATGGCGCCAGGGGCGGCAGAGCCAGGTTCTCGCGGAAAGTCTCGCCCAGGTAGTCCTCGTCGATCAGCCGGCGCCGGCGCAGCTCGGGCAGCAGGCCGTCGAGCAACAGGCTTTCCTGGTCAGGCTGACCCAGGCCGTGCAGCGAAATGACGTCGAGCACGCCGGCCCTCCAGCGTTCCTCGATGGCGTCGGCCAGTTGCTCGGGCGTGCCCGCCACGAACCAGTGGCCGGTTTCGCGCGCCCGCAGGATCAGCTCGCGCAGCGTCAGCCCCTGCTCGGCATAGCGCCGGAAGATCTCCACCCGGCCGCGCCGGCGGTGGACCTGGGTGACCTCAGGCAGCAAGCGGGCCGGCAAGGGCTGGTCCAGCGGCAGTTCCGACAGATCGACGCCGCCACCCAGCATGTCGGCCAGTTGCAGCCGGCCTTGCTCGAAGTCGACACGCTCGTCACGCTCGCGCACGCGGCGCGCCACGTCGGCATCAGACTCGCCGATCACCGAGTGGAAGGAATTCATCACCCGCGGCAGCCGCTCGCCCTCGCGGCCGAAGGCGCGCGCGCGGCGCTGCAGCTCGGCCACGAAGGCGCGCGCCTGCTCCAGCGTGGGCTGCGAGGTGTAGACCACCTCGGCCCAGCGCGCGCCCAGCGTGATGCCGTGCTCGGACTGCCCGGCCTGGAACTGCACCGGACGGCGCTGCGGCCCGGGCGGCACGTTCAGCGGCCCCTGCACGCGCACCTGCTCGCCCTGGAAGTCGATGCGGTGCAGGCGGCGCGGGTCGAGCGCGATGGCGCCGCTGGCGGTGCGCCGCGCGGCGCCCGGGTCGTTGGCCTCGAACAGCGCCTGGAAGGCGGCGACAAATTCCTCGGCGCGCGCGTAGCGGGCCTCGGGTCCAGGCAGCACGCCGCCGAAGTTTTCCTCGCCGACCGACGAGGTGATGGCGTTCCAGGCCGCGCGCCCGCCGCTCACGTGGTCGAGCGTTCCGATCAGCCGCGCCAGGTTGTAGGGCTCGGAAAAGGTGGTCGAGACGGTCGCCACCAGGCCGATGCGTTCGGTCGCCTGGCTCAGCGCGGCCAGCGCGACGATGGGCTCCTGCGTGCCTGTGGTGCCCGACAGGCCCTGCGGGTCAGCGTGCAGCAAATCGGCCGTGAACAGACCGGTGATGCGCTCGGCCTCGGCGCGGCGCGCCAGCGCGGCCGCGCGCCGGGGACCGCGGGCGGGCGGCTCGTCGCCCTCGGCGTAGACCAGGCTGGCGGCGCCGAACAGGGTCTTGAGGCGGCGGGTGGTGGGGGCTGCGGTCACGGAGGCTCCTTGGGGGTCGCGGGCCAGGCATCTCACCTGCGGATGGCAGCGCACCATCCACAGGCCTGCCCTTTGCCCTTTACTTTGCGTTGAACAGGTTCTGAAACAGCGTAGCAGGCACGCGCCGCATTAAGTCATGCGTCTTCATTCGTTGCACGCATGAACCGAGCTCCCCAGAATCGGCCGCCAGACCAGCGCCCTGACCGGCTTGCGGACCCTGCACCGCGCGCGGCATGGCCTCTATAAAAAAGAGAGTACCGACCATGGGCTACACCCTGAGTCTTCTTGACAAAAGCCCCCTGGGCGAAAACGACAACGCCGCCCAGGCCCTGGCCCGCAGCGTGGCGCTGGCGCGCCAGGCCGAGGCCTGGGGCTACCAGCGCTACTGGCTGGCCGAGCACCACAACACGCTGCGGCTGGCCTGCCCCTCGCCCGAGATCCTGATCGCCCACATCCTGGCGCAGACCACTCGCATCCGCGTCGGCTCCGGCGGCGTGATGCTGCAGCACTACAGCCCCTACAAGGTGGCCGAGAACTTCAACCTGCTGGCCGCGCTGGCCCCCGGCCGGGTCGACCTGGGCGTGGGCAAGGCGCCGGGCGGCCTGCCGCTGTCGACGCGCGCGCTGCAGGCCGCGCGCGACCCGCAGCACAAGCCGCCCTTCGAGGCGCAACTGGCCGAGCTGGTCGCCCACCTGACGCCAGCCCCCGCCGATGTGCCCGGCACGGGCAGCGCGGGCAGCCCCGAAACCGAGGCCAGCGCCGTGCTGCGCGCCACGCCGCTGCCGCCCGAGCCGGCCCAGCCCTTTTTGCTGGGCGCCAGCATCGCCAGCGCCGAGCTGGCCGCGCGGCACGGCTGGCCGCTGGTCTACGCGGCGCACATCAACGGCGCGCCGGCCGAGGTCGACCGCGTGCTCGGCCACTACCGGCAATTGACCGGCCGGCCCGCGCTGCTGGCCATCTCGGTCATCGCCAGCGAGGACGCCGCCGAGGCCGCGCGCCTGGCCACCGGGCAGCAGCACTTCCGGGTCCGCGTGGGCGACGGTCAGGCGGTCAACGTCGGCAGCCTGCAGCAGGCCGAGGCCTACGTGCGCCAGGCCGGCGGCGGCGACCACCAGATCGAGCCACGGGAAGTCCACGTCCTGCACGGCAGCGGCGCCGACGTGGTGCGCGCGCTCGATGCGCTGCACGAACGCCACGGCATCGCGGAATTCATCATCGACCAGCCGCTGCTCGAAGGCGATGCCCGCCTGGCCTCGGCACGCCTGCTGGCCGAGGCCTACCGCGCGCGCCAGGGCTGATCACCCCGCCTCCACGCCCACGGCGGCGCATTTCTTCACCGATTTCCATCCTTCACCATGAGCCCACCCGCCATCCGCCTGGCCACGCCCGACGACGCCCCGCGCCTGCACGCGCTACTGCACGCCGCCTATGCCGAAGCCGCCGCCGAGGGCGCGCACTTCACCGTCACGCGCGCCGGCGTCGAGACCGTGCGCGAGCGCATCACCCGCCACACTACCTTCGTGGCCGAGCAGACCACCGCCGACGGCACGCCCGAGCTGCTGGCCACCGTCTCGGTGCGCTTCCCGTGGGTACCGGGCGAGAAACACCACGCCAGCTACCCCTTCATCCACTGGTTCGCCACCCACCCCGGCCACAAGCGCCGCGGCCTGGGCGCCCAGTTGCTCGACCACGCCGAGCACCACTTCCTGCGCGACCAGATCAAGGCCCCGGCGGTCTACCTGGCCACGGCCACGCGCCACCCCTGGCTGGTCGGCCTCTACGCCGGGCGCGGCTACCAGCCCTTCGGCCACACCGTCAATCCGCTGGGCACCGCGCTGGTGTGGATGCGCAAGATTCTGGTGCCAGCCCTCTACGAGGCGCTGCCGGCGCCGCGCGAGAGCGTGACCGCCGCCGAAGCGCCGCCCCAGCCCTGAGTGCCCTTTTTCCAGACCCAGACCCCAACCAACACGGAGGACTCCCCCATGCACAGCCCCCAGACTTCCCCGCGCCCGGGCCGCCTTCAGCGCTTCCAGCGCCTGCTGATCGCCAGCGCGCTCGGCCTGGCCGGCGCCGCCGCGCTCGCCCAGGGCCAGCCCACCGCCGGCGGCAGCCTGACCTGGGGCGTCGAGACCGAGCCGGCCACGCTCAACCCGCAGTTCAACGGGCAAGACAAAGTGGTCCTGCTGCTGCGCAACAGCTTCGAGAGCCTGCTCGCGCGCACGCCCGACGGCGGCTTCCAGCCCTGGCTGGCCTCGGCCTACCAGGTCTCGGCCGACGGCAAGACCCTTACCTTCACCGTGCGCGAAGGCGTCAAGTTCAGCGACGGCCAGGCGCTCGACGCGGCCGCCGTGGCACGCAACTTCCGCGCGCTGCTGGACCCGGCCTACACCTCCGAATCGGGCACGCTGGCCGCGCACGGCGCGCGCATCGCCGCCGTCGAGACGCCCGACGCGCGCACGGTGCGCATCACGCTCAAGCAGGCCTACGCGCCCTTCCTGGCCTTCGCGGGCAGCCTGCCGCTGCTCTCGCCGGCGTCCTTCGACAAGCCCAGCATCAAGTCCGGCGGCCCCGAGATCGCCGGCACCGGCCCCTTCATCCTCAAGCGCTACCAGAAGGGCCAGCAGATCGAGTTCGAGCGCAACCCCGACTACGCCTGGGCGCCGCCCTACGCCAGCCACCAAGGGCCGGCCTACCTCGAGCGCGTGACCTACCGCTTCCTGTCCGAATCCTCGGTGCGCACCGGCGCGCTGCTGTCGGGCCAGGTCGACGTCATCGAGGGCATCTCCGGCAACGACGCCCGCCTGTTCAAGGACCAGCCCGGCTACAGCTACATCAAGGCGCTCAACACCGGCACGCCCTACTCGCTTTTCCTCAACGTCGACTACGGCCCGACGCAGGACGTGCGGGTGCGCCGCGCGCTGCTCGAAGGGCTGGACATCGGACCGCTGCTGCAGTCCATCTACCGCGGCGAGCGCACCCGCACCTGGGGCATCACTTCGCCCATCGACCCCTTCTACGACGCGCGCATCGAAGGCAGCTACGGCAACAACCCCGCACTGGCCAACCAATTGCTCGACGAAGCCGGCTGGACTGCACGCGACGCCCAGGGCTACCGCAGCAAGAACGGCCAGCGCCTGACCATCGAGCTGGTGCAGGCCCAGGCCACCGTGCGCGACCAGCGCGACGTGCTGCTGCAGGCGGTGCAGGCGCAGGCACGCCAGAAGCTGGGCGTCGACTTCAAGCTCAACTACGTCGACGCCGGCACCTACACCGAGGCGCGCAAGAGCGGCCGCTTCGGCTCCATCGCCAACTCCAACACGCCGCCCGACGGCATCGACATCGAATACCACTACCTGCCCCTGGGCCAGGGCGGCGCCATCAACTACAGCCGCTCGGCCGACCCCAAGCTGGGCCAGTGGCTGCGCGCGGCCGCCGCCACCCACGACGTGGCCGAGCGCAAGCGCCTGTACGGCGAGCTGCAGCACTACGCCCTCAAGGAACAGGCGCTGGCCGTGCCGCTGTACGAGCCCGAGGACCAGATCGCCGCGGCCGCCCACGTTCAGGGCCTGCGCTTCCGGCCCTTCTTCAACCTGCCCGAGACGCCTTACGACGTCTGGCTCAAGAAATGAGCCGCCGTCTGTCCCGCCCGTTCGCCCGTGCGATCGCCACCGCGTTCGGCGGCGTGCTGCTGGTCCTGGGCCAGGGCCCGCAACAGGCCCTGGCCGCCACACCCGCCCAGCCTCACGCCCAGCCCCACGCCCAACCTCACGCTGGCGGCAGCCTGACCTGGGGCGTGGAGACCGAGCCCACGCCCTTCAACCCGCAGCTCAACGGCCAGGCCAAGGCCGAGGTGGTGCTGCGCGCAAGCTACGAATCGCTGCTGGCGCGCCAGGCCGACGGCCGCTACCTGCCATGGCTGGCCAGCGCCTGGAAAGTCAGCGCCGACGGCAGCACCTACACCTTCACGCTGCGCGAGGGCGTGCGCTTCCATGACGGCCGCGCCTTCGATGCCGCCGCCGTGGCGCGCAACTTCGAGGCCGTGCGCGACCCGGCCTACATCGCCAGCGCCGGCTCGCTGGCGGCCTTCGGCGCGCGCATCGCCGCCATCGAAACGCCCGATGCGCACACCGTGCGCATCCGCATCCGCGCGCCCTACGCGCCCTTCCTGTCATTTGCCGCCGCACTCAAGCTGATCTCGCCGGCCGCCTACGACCTGCCCACGCTGAAGTCCGGCGGCCCCGCCGTGGCCGGCACCGGCCCCTTCATCCTCAAGCGCTACCAGAAAGGCCAGCAGGCCGAGTTCGAGCGCAACCCGGCCTACAACTGGGCGCCGGCCAGCGCCGCGCACCAGGGGCCGGCCTACCTGGAGCGCGTGACCTACCGCTTCCTGCCCGAATCCTCCGTGCGCACCGGCGCGCTGCTGTCGGGCCAGGTCGACGTCATCGAGGGCATCTCGGGCAACGACGCGCGCCTGTTCAAGGACCAGCCCAACTTCCAGTACCTGCGCGCCTACAACGCCGGCACCCCCTACTCGCTCTACCTCAACGTCACCCACGGCCCGACGCAGGACGTGCGGGTACGCCGCGCGCTGCTCGAAGGGCTGGACGTCGGCGCCGTGGTGCAGTCCATCTACCGCGGCGAGCGCACCCGCGCCTGGGGCGTGACCTCGCCAGCCGATCCCTTCTACGCCAAGGACATCGAGGGCCACTACGGCAACAACCCCCAGCGCGCCAACCAGTTGCTCGACGAGGCCGGCTGGACCGCGCGCGACGCCCAGGGCTACCGCAGCAAGGACGGCCAGCGCCTGGCCATCGACGTGGTGCAGGCCCAGGCCACCGTGCGCGACCAGCGCGACGTGCTGCTGCAGGCCCTGCAGGCGCAGGCGCGCCAGCGGCTGGGCGTGGAGCTGGCGCTGCGCTACGTCGATACCGGAACCTACGCGCAGGTGCGCAAGAGCGGCGCCTTCGGCGCCATCCCCAACTCGCGCACCGACACCGACGGCCTCAACCTCGAATACAACTACCTGCCCGTGGACCAGGGCGGCGCCATCAACTACAGCCGCACATCCGCGCCCGAGCTGCGCGGCTGGCTGACGGCGGCCGCGCGCACCCTCGACAACGCCGAGCGCCGCCGGCAGTACGGCGCGCTGCAGCACTTCGCCATCGCCGAGCAGGCGCTGGCCGTGCCGCTCTACATCCCCGAGGACCAGATCGCCGCCGGCGCCCACGTGCACGGCCTGAGCTTCCGGCCACTCGCGCAAATGCCCGAGAACCCCTACGACGTGTGGATCGAGCGCCACTGAAGGCCCCGCCTGGAAAGACGACCATGAGCACGACGCCGACACTCGCCCCTTCACCAGCTTCCCTCGCCCTGGCGCGCGCCGGGCTCGCGGCGCGGGCGCTGCTGCGCTCGCCCGTCGCCGTCCGCCTCGCCACCGGCGTGCTGGTGCTGTGGGCCGCCGTCAGCCTGGCCTTCGCCGCCGTCCAGCTCGCCCCTGGCGACGTGGTCGACGTGCTGATCGGCGAGCAGGTCAGCACGCCCGAGCTGCAGGCCGCGATCCGCCTCGAATGGGGGCTGGACCGGCCGCTCTACCAGCAATACCTGCTCTACCTCTGGCGCATCCTGCACGGCGACTTCGGCCGCTCCTACATCCTCAACACCGACGTCGGCGCGCTGGTGGCCTCGCAGCTCTGGCCCACGCTCAAGCTCACCGGCGCGGCACTGGCGGTCTCGCTGCTGTTCGCCGTCGGCCTGGCGGTGCTGACGGCCGGGCGCCGCTGGGGCTCGCGGCTGGCCTCGGGGCTGGAGCTGGTGATCGCCTCCACGCCCTCGTTCTGGCTGGGCATCGTGCTGCTGTTCGTCTTCAGCTTCACGCTCAAGCTGTTCCCGGTGGCCGGCGACCACGGCTGGCAGTCGCTGGTGCTGCCGGCGCTTTCGCTGGGCCTGGCGCAGGGCGCGGTGATCGGCCAGGTGCTGCGCCAGGGCCTGGAGCGCGCGCTGGAGGAACCCTTCGCGCTGACCGTGCGCGCCTGGGGCGTGGGCGGGCTGGCGCTGCGCCTGCGCCATGCGCTACGTCACGCGGCGCTGCCGGCGGTGACGCTGGCGGGCTGGCTGTTCGGCGGCCTGCTGGGCGGCGCGGTCATCACCGAGCAGGTCTTCGGCCGCCCCGGCCTGGGCAAGATCACGGTCGACGCCGTGCTGGCCCAGGACATGCCGGTGGTGCTGGCGGTGGCCATTTTCTCGGCCTTCATCTACGTCGTGCTCAGCACGCTGGTGGACCTGCTCTACCTGCTGATCGACCCCCGGCTGCGCGACCGCCGCAGCCGCCACTGACTCCGTTCCCACCCGACGCCCATGAGCACACCTTTGCCCTCCTCTCTCGGCACCCCCGCCTGGCCCGGCGCGCTGCGCCGTGCCGGCGACTGGGCGCTGCGCCACCCCGGACTGCTGGCGGCCGCCGTCTTCCTCGCGCTGGTCGCCACCGCCGCCCTCGCGCCCGCGCTGCTGACGGCTTACGACCCACTGGCCGCCGACCCCATCGCCGCGCAGCTCAGCAGCAGCGCCGAGCACTGGCTGGGCACCGATCAGCTCGGCCGCGACATCTACGCGCGGGTGGTGCACGGCGCGCGCTATTCGCTGCTCATCAGCACGGCGGCGATGCTGCTGGCGACCGTCGCCGGCACCGTGCTGGGCCTGCTGGCGGGGCTGGCGCGCGGCGCGCTCGACGAACTCATCACACGCTTTCTGGACGTGGTCTCGGCCTTCCCCGACCTGCTGCTGGCGCTGATGCTGATCTCCTTCACCGGCGCCGGCACCGCCAACCTGATCTTCGCGCTGGGCGTGGCCTCGGTGCCGCGCTTCGCGCGCGTGGTGCGCGGCCAGACCTTCGTGGTCGCCGAGTCCGGCTACGTCGAGCAGGCGCGCACGCTGGGGCTGGCGCCGTGGGTTCTGGTGTGGCGCCACGTGCTGCCGCACGCCATCGCGCAAGTGCCCATCCTGGCGACCATCGGGCTGGGCTCGACCATCATCGGCGCGGCCGGGCTGAGCTTCCTGGGCATGGGACCGCAGCCGCCGGCCGCCGAATGGGGGCTGATGCTGGCCGAGGGCCGCAACTACCTCTACAACGCCTGGTGGATCGCGGCCTGGCCCGGCCTCGCCATCACGCTGACGGTGATCTCGGTCAGCGCACTGGGCCGCCACTGGCAGGCCCGCTTCGAGGGACGGGACGCATCATGAACCAGGCCATCGCCCCCCAACCCCTGGTCCGCATCGAGAACCTGACCGTGCGCTTTCGCGCCGGACGCACCGAGCGCACCGTCGTCGCCGGCCTGAACCTGACCATCCACCCCGGCGAGTCGGTCGCGCTGGTGGGCGAGTCCGGCTCGGGCAAGTCGGTCACGGCGCGCACGCTGGTCGGCCTCAACGGCGCGCGCGCCCAGGTCACGGCCGACCGCTTCGAGATCGCCGGGCAGGACGTGCGACGCCACGGCGAGCGTCAGTGGCGCCGCGTGCGCGGCCGGCAGATCGGCTTCGTGCTGCAGGACGCGCTGGTCTCGCTCGACCCGCTGTGCCGCATCGGCGGCCTGCTCGCCGAGGTGCTGCGCACGCAGACCGCGCTGCCGCGCCACGCCATCGGCGCGCGCAGCGCCGCCATCCTGCGCGCCGTCGGCATCCCCGACCCCGAGCGCCGGCTGCGCCAGTACCCGCACCAACTCTCGGGTGGCCTGCGCCAGCGCGCGCTGATCGGCACCGCCATCGCCGGCGAGCCGGCGCTGCTGATCGCCGACGAGCCCACCACCGCGCTCGACATGACGGTGCAAAAGCAGATCCTCGACCTGCTCAAGCAACGCCGCGCGCTGGGCAACGCGCTGCTGCTCATCAGCCACGACCTGGCCGTGGTCGGCGAACTGGCCGACCGCGTGCTGGTCATGAAGGACGGCCGGGTGGTCGAGCAGGGTGCCACGCGCGACATCCTGATCGCCCCACGCCACCCCTACACGCGCCAGCTGCTGCAGGCCGTGCCCAGCGCCGGCTCGCGCGGCTGGCGGCTGTCGCCGCCCGAAACCGCGCGGGCCGATTTGGCCGCCCCGGCCGCCCTGACTGACACACCGGCGCCGCGCGTGCGCCTGCCGGCCAAGCACATCGACCACCGCCGCCCCATCCTGATCGCCGAAAACCTGGTCAAGCGCTACGGCGACCCCGATGCGCCGGCCGCCGTTGACGACGTCTCCTTCACCCTGTCGGCCGGCGAGACGCTGGGCATCGTCGGCGAATCGGGCTCGGGCAAGAGCACCGTGGCGCGCCTGGTGCTCGGCCTGACCCGGCCCGACGGCGGCCGCGTGCTGCTCGACGGCCAGCCCTGGAGCGAACTCAGCGAGCGCCAGCGCCGCCCGCGCCGCGCCGGCCTGCAGCTCATCGCGCAAGACCCCTACAGCTCCTTCGACCCGCGCTACACCGTCGGCCGCATCATCGGCGAGAGCCTGGACACGGTGCGGCTCTACGGCGAGGCGCGCCGCCAGCGCGTGCTGCAACTGCTCGACGAAGTGCGGCTGGGCGCGGCCTATTTCGACCGCTACCCGCGCGAACTCTCGGGCGGCCAGCGCCAGCGCGTGGCCATCGCGCGCGCCTTCGCGCCCAACCCCGCCCTGCTGGTGGCCGACGAGCCGGTCAGCGCGCTCGACGTCTCGATCCAGGCCCAGGTGCTCGACCTGCTGGCCGAGCTGCAGGCCGAGCACGGCACCGCGCTGCTGTTCATCTCGCACGACCTCGGCGTGGTGCACCACCTAGCCGACCGCGTGCTGGTCATGAAGGACGGCCAACTGGTCGAAGCCGGCGAGGCCGAGACCGTCTTCGCCGCCCCGCGCCACTCCTACACCCGCGCCCTGCTCAACGCCCTGCCCACGCTGCCCGTGCCCGAGACCCTGCCGCAGGCCGCGCCCTGGCTGGCCACAGCCTGATTCCGCCCAGTCCACCCCACCTTCCCCCATTCGCCATGAGCCACACCGACCAGCCCCCCCGCCAGATCCACCTCGGCGCCATCATCCAGGGCGCCTCCGGCAACATGTCGGCCTGGCGCCACCCCGACGCAGTGGCCGACGCCAGCATCAACGTCGGCTTCGTGCAGGCGCTCGCGCGCCAGGCCGAGGCCGCCAAGTTCGACTTCCTGTTCGTGGCCGACGGTCTGCACATCAACGCCCAGTCCATCCCGCACTTCCTCAACCGCTTCGAGCCCATCACGCTGCTGTCGGCGCTGGCCCTGGTGACCGAGCGCATCGGCCTGGTCGGCACGCTCTCGACCTCGTACAGCGAGCCCTTCAACGTCGCGCGCCAGTTCGCCAGCCTCGACCACCTCAGCGGCGGGCGCGCGGGCTGGAACGTGGTCACCTCGCCGCTCGAAGGCTCGGCGCGCAACTTCTCGCGCGCGCAGCACCCGGCGCACGCCGAGCGCTACCGCATCGCCGACGAATACCTGGACGTGGCCAAGGGCCTGTGGGACTCGTGGGACGACGACGCCTTCGTGCGCGACAAGGCCAGCGGCGTGTTCTTCGACCCGGCCAAGCTGCACACGCTCGGCCACCAGGGCAAGTATTTCTCGGTCGAGGGCCCGCTCAACGTCGGCCGCACGCCGCAGGGCCGGCCCGTGCTGTTCCAGGCCGGCGCCTCCGACGACGGCCAGTGGCTGGCCGCGCGCCACGCCGACGGCATCTACACCCACCAGGACGCGCTGGCGCCAGCGCGCGACTTCTACGCCAACGTGCACCGCCGGCTGGCCGACAACGGCCGCAGCAGCGACAGCCTGCGCATCTTCCAGGGCATCTCCGTCATCCTCGGCGCCACGCGCGAGGAAGCCGAACAGCGCTACCAGGACACCGCCCGGCTGGTCACCATCGACAACGCCCTGGCCTACCTGGGCCGCTATTTCGAGCACCACGACTTCGCGCAATACCCGCTGGACGCGCCCTTCCCCGACATCGGCGAACTCGGCACCAACAGCTTTCGCAGCACCACCGACCGCATCAAGCGCGACGCGCGCGAACGCGGCCTGACGCTGCGCCAGGCCGCCCTCGAAGCCGCCACCCCGCGCCCGACCTTCCTCGGCACCGCCAGCGACGTCGCCGACGGCTTGCAACAGTGGTTCGAGGCGCGCGCGGCCGACGGCTTCATCGTGCGCGGCGGCACCCCCACCGCCTTCGGCGACTTCGCCGAACAGGTCGTGCCCCTGCTCCAGCAGCGCGGCCTGTACCGGCGCGACTACACCGGCAGCACCCTGCGCGAGCACCTGGGACTGCCCTACCCGGCCAGCCGTTATGCGGCCCCGGCGGTCCCGGCGGCCCAAGCCCAACCGGCCCAAACCTCATGAGCGGCGGCAAGACCAGGACCGCCGTGCGTGGCGTCCTGTTCGACCTCGACGGCACCCTGTTCGACCGCAACCGGGCAGTCGCACAACTGGCGCTGGAACAGGCGCAGGCGCTGAGCCACCACCTGCCTGCCCCGCTCACCCCCGAGCAATTCGCCCAGCGGCTGGTCGCGCTCGATGCACGCGGCTACGTGAAAAAGCCCGTCGCCTACCGGCAGCTCATCGCGGAACTGGGCCTCGACGCCCACCACCCCGAACTCGACCCCGAGCACCTGACCGATGACTTCTTCCAGCGCTATGCCGACCACCCGGTCCTGATGACGGGCGCGGTCGAGGTCCTGCAGGCGCTGCGCGCCCAGGGCCTGCGGCTGGCCCTGGTCAGCAACGGCCGCGTCGCGGTCCAGCAACCCAAGATCGCAGCGCTAGGCCTGGCTCCCTTGCTCGACGCCATCCTGGTGTCCGAGGCCGAAGGCGTGCACAAACCCGATCCCCTCATCTTCCAGCGCGCCCTGCGGGCACTCGGCCTGGCGGCCCACGAAGCCGTCCACGTCG
>JASGEH010000225.1:0-9630 GCA_047606565.1 Comamonas sp. | reverse complement strand
CGCAAGGCCACCGACGCGCTGGCGATGCCGTAGAGCCCGCAGTACACCTGGTAGAAGCTGTAGGTAATGTCGGGCATGACCAGCGCTTCTCCCGGGTGCTGGAAGAAGGCGAAGAAGGCATGCGCCAAAACCTCGTCGGAGCCATTGCCAACGAAGACCTGGGTGGCTTCGATGCCATGGTGGCGCGCCACCGCCTCGCGCAGGGCCGAGGACTCCGGATCGGGATACAGCTCCAGCCGGCCCGCAGCGGCCGCCTGGATGGCGGCGACGGCGCGCGGCGACGGCGGATAGGGGTTCTCGTTGGTGTTGAGCTTGACCAGATCGGCGATCCTGGGCTGCTCGCCCGGAACGTAAGGGTCCAGTTCGCTGACGATGGGACTCCAGAAGGATGCGGGAAGGGACACGAAAACCTCGGCGGACATCAAGAAAAATGAAAGCGCGTAGCGCGCGCGGAAACAGCGGGGAAACCGCCGCCGCCCAATGCCGGGCGGGCACGGCGGCGAGGCCTCAACCCAGGAAACGCGCCACCGTCAGCAAGGCCAGCAGCAGCATCCACAGCACCACCGTGCGCCAGACCAGACCGACCACGCTGCGCAGGTGCGCCACCCGCGCCACGCGGGCGCTCCCGGCACCGGCGTCAGCCTCGTCCCGTGGTGGCGGCACGGCGTCGGGCGGCACCGGGTCGCCCGTCGGCAACTCGTTGGGCAGGGCCAGCCGGGGCAAGTCCGCGCCACCCAGGCGCACCCCGACAGCGCCCGCGGTGGCCGCCAGGATGACGCCGTCGTTGGGCGGGTCGAACAGGTGCGCCTTGCTGCGCCAGTTGTCGACGGCGTCCTCGAAGCTGCCCACCACGGCGAAGCACAGCGCCGTGATGCGGGCCGGCACGTAATCGATGTAAAACCACATGCGTTGCGCCACCGCCAGGGCCGTGGCGCTGATCGGGTGGCTCTGGCGGCGCCCCTTGTAGGGCCAGTAGCGCGGCACCAGTTCGGCCAACCGGTAGAAAACGGCGCCGGCCGGCCCCAGGCCCAGGGCCGAGCCCACGGTGTACCAGGCCAGCACGCCGAACACATGCCGGTGCGCGGCCAGAACCGAGTGCTCGATCACGTGGCGTACCAGCTCGCTGCGCGGCGCCTCGTGGGCATCGACCTGCTTCCAGCCGGCCAGTTGCGTGCGCGCCGCATCCTCATCGCCAGCCTCCAGGGCATCGCGGATGGCCGTGAAGTAATGGCTGAACTGGCGAAAGCCCAGCGTCACGTAGAGCACCGCGACATGCCACAGCACGGCGGCCCAGGCGCCCAGCACATGCAGCAGCAGCCCATTCATCGCCAGCACGAACACCGCCGGCGCCACCACCGCGACGCCCCAGGCGGCCCAGCCATGGGCACCGCGCCCGGCATCGAAGCTGCGGCAGGCCCACCAGGTCCACTGCCGCAGGCCTGCATGTGCGACATTGCCGCGTGCCAGCGGCCTGGCCTGCTCCAGCAGCAGCGCAAACAGAATGGCGATAAAACTCATGCGCGGATGATAGCGCCGACCGGTCGGCGTGGCGGTTCTTATCCGGCGGCCAGCAGGCGATAGAAATTGCGCAGCATGCCCGCCGTGGCGCCCCAGATGAAACGCTCGCGGCCGGCCCCCACATCCCAGTAAGGGATCGACAGCCACTCGCGCGACTGCCGCGCACCCTGCTCGTCCCATTCCAACCGGTGCCAGCGGTGGTGGGCCGGGTTCATCAGGTAAGCCAGCGGCACCTCGAACACATCGGCGACCTCGTCCGGGTTGGGCCGCCATGCGGCCTCGGCATCGACCAGCGCCACCACCGGGGTGACGCCGTAGGCGGTCCCGGTCAAATAGGTCGGCAAGGTGCCCAGGACCTCGACGTGGCCGGCGCTCAGGCCGACTTCTTCCCAGGCCTCGCGCAGCGCAGCGGCCACGGCATCGGCGTCGCCCGGATCGACCCGGCCGCCCGGAAAGGCGATCTGCCCGGAATGGTGCGTCAGTTGCGCCGAACGCTCGGTCAGCAGCACGTGCAATTCCTGACGCCGAACCAGCGGCACCAGCACCGCCGCCGCCACCGGGTCCCGCGCCAGCAGCCGGGGCTCAGCCACGCGCTCGGGCTGCCAATGGGGCGGCACGGCAAACCGCTGCCGCAAGGCCTCGGGCGTCAGCCGGGCAGCATCCACGGCGGGCAGCACGCCGGGTCGGCTGACTTGCGGCACCTGCCGCGGATCGAAAGGCGGCGGACGAACAACAGGCCCCAGCGGCGCGCCAGGCGCATCGGCGGCGCGTGACGGCGCGGGAGGGAAAACAGGCGGAACGACGGCATCGGACATGGCTGCCAAGACTATACGAGCGCGCGCCCGTCCGCTTGCCCGCACGCTGACTCACCGCCAAAACAAAACGCCACCCGTGCGAGACGGGTGGCGTTCCATGCCAGGCCCGGGCTACGAGGCCCGGAAACCGCACAAGTTAGGCGGCAGCGACAGCCTTGGCGCGGCTGGGCAGCTTTTCCTTGATGCGGGCCGACTTGCCGCTGCGCTCGCGCAGGTAGTACAGCTTGGCGCGGCGCACATCGCCACGGCGCTTGACTTCGATCTTGGCGATCAGCGGGCTGTAGGTCTGGAACGTGCGTTCCACGCCTTCGCCGCTGGAGATCTTGCGCACGATGAAGTTGCTGTTCAGGCCGCGGTTGCGGATGGCAATCACCACACCTTCGTAAGCCTGCAGGCGCTTGCGGTTGCCCTCGACCACGTTGACGCTCACGATGACCGTGTCGCCAGGCGCGAAAGCGGGGATTTCCTTGTTCAGGCGAGCGATTTCTTCTTGCTCGAGGATCTGGATCAGGTTGCTCATGATTTCCTTGAAACGATCATGCCCGCGCTGCGCTAAAGGCTCTTCGTGGCGGCTGATGGTTCAGCGCATGCCCGAAAAGCGGCCGGGTAGAGGATCGGAAAGCCGGACATTATAGCCCGACTCAAAGAATCCGCGAGAACCGCGCGCGGCTGCGGTCGGACTGCAGGTAGCGGTCGAACACCATGGCCACGGCCCGCACCACCGCCCAGCCGGCGGGTGTCAGCGCCAGGGCGCCCTCGGCCAGTTGCACCAGGCCTTCGCGCACGAACGGCGCCAGCGCCTCGATTTCCGGCGCGAACGCGGTGCGGAAGTCGATCAGATAGGCGCTCTCGATGGTCTCGAAATCGACGCAGCCCTGGCACATGATGGCCATGATGACGGCCCGGCGCACCAGGTCGTCGCGCGTCAGCGCCAGGCCGCGCTCGACCGGCAACTGGCCCTGGCCAAGCGCGTCGGCATAGCCTTCGAGCGTCTTGGCGTTCTGGCTGTAGGTGGCCCCCACCTTGCCGATGGCCGACACGCCCAGGCCGATCAGGTCGGAATCCGGCAGGGTGCTGTAGCCCTGGAAATTGCGATGCAGCCGCCCCTGCCGCTTGGCGATGGCTAGGCTGTCTTGCGGCAGCGCGAAGTGGTCCATGCCGATGTCCACATAGCCCATGGCGGCCAGCGCGGTCTGCGCATGCGCGAGCATCGCCACCTTGGCCTGTGCATCGGGCAGGTGCTGCGCGGCGATGCGGCGCTGCGGCTTAAAGCGGTCGGGCAGGTGCGCGTAGGCATACAGGGCCAGGCGGTCGGGCCGCAGTTGCCCGATGAGTGCCAGCGTGCGCGCGAAGCTCTGCGGCGTCTGGCGCGGCAGGCCGTAGATCAGGTCCACGTTCATCGACTCGAAGCCGATCGCACGCGCTTCGTCGAGCAGCGCGAAGATCTGCGCGGTGGACTGCACGCGATGCACGGCGCGCTGCACATCGGCGTCGAAGTCCTGGACACCCAGGCTCAGCCGGTTGAAGCCCAGCGACCGCAGGTGGCGCAGGCGCCGCACGTCCACGGTGCGCGGATCGACCTCGATGGCGCATTCGGCGCCGGGCGCGAACTGGAAATGCTGGCGCAGCAGCGCCATCAAGTCGCCCAGTTGCCGGTCGTCCATGAAGGTGGGGCTGCCACCGCCCAGGTGCAATTGCGAGACCCCCTGCTGCCGGCCGGTTTCGCGCGTCACCAGCGCCAGTTCGGCCGACAGCAGGCCCAGGTAGTCGTCGGCGCGCTCGTGGCGGCGCGTGATGATCTTGTTGCACGCGCAGTAGTAGCAGACCGAGTCGCAGAACGGAATGTGCACATACAGCGACAGCGGCCGCGCCAGCGCCGCGCCGACCCGCATGTCGGCGCGGCGCTGGCGCAGGGCCTGTGCCAGATCAGCGGCGCCAAAGGCCACCACGAAGCGGTCGGCGGTGGGATAGGAGGTATAGCGCGGGCCGGCCACGTCGTGGCGTGCCAGCGTGGCCGCCGCAGGCACCTGGCCGCGCGCGGCGGCTGGGGCGGCCCCGGCCAGCGGCGGCGAAGCGGACAGGAAATGCGGGCTTTCAATACAGGTGGCGCGGGTCATCATGGCTGTTGTTGTGTCGGGCGCGTCTTCGCGCAACGGCGCCACGACCGGCGGTCCATGCCGCACTGTGCGCCGCCGGGGCCTGGCCGGCCTTGACCTGCATCAAGCCGCCGCAAGCCCCCTCGAATGCCGGGCAGTGTGGCGCGGCGGCCTGCGGCAGGCCGCCACGGATTGACGGTTTCTTGATGCAGATCAGGATCTGCGCCAACAAAATCGTGCCCACCCCCCATCCGGACGACGGCCTCCTAGAATGGCTGAGCGCTCCGACCAACAGACACCAGACCAAGCCATGAAGCCAGAAGCCATCAAGGTCGCATGTTCCAACTGCAACCTGCGCGAGTTGTGCATGCCTGCCGGCATGAACAACGACGAGATGCTCCGGCTCGACACGCTCGTGGCCAGCCGTCGCCGCGTGCCCAAGGGCAGTCACCTGTTCAACATGGGCGACCCTTTCCAGTCGCTCTACGCCATCCGCAGCGGCACCTTCAAGACCACGGTGTCGACCGAAGGCGGCCACGAGCAGGTGACCGGCTTCCAGATGGCCGGCGAGATCATGGGGCTCGACGGCATCGTGGGCGATCACCACAGCTGCAACGCCGTCGCCCTGGAGGACGCCGAGGTCTGCATCATGCCCTTCGACCACATCGAGTCGCTGTCGCTCGAAGTGCCGGCGCTGCAGCGCCACGTGCACAAGGTGCTCAGTCGTGAGATCGTGCGCGAGCACGGGGTAATGCTGCTGCTGGGCAGCATGCGCGCCGAGGAGCGCCTGGCGGCCTTCATGCTCAACCTCACCCAGCGCCTGAAGGCGCGGGGCTTCTCAAGCACCGAGGTGATCCTGCGCATGACGCGCGAGGAAATCGGCAGCTACCTGGGCCTCAAGCTCGAAACCGTCAGCCGCACCTTCTCGAAGTTCGTCGACGAGGGCATGATCGAGGTGCGGCACCGCCACGTACGCATCATCGACGCCGAGCGCCTGCGCCGCCTCGCCACGCCGCAGCAGTGCCATTGAAGCCGATCGGCTAACCGCCGGCCGATCATTCCCCAGCCGGCCGCAGCGCCGCCAACAGCCGCTCGTCGGCCTTGTCCAGGCGGCCCGCCGCTCGCGCCGCCTCAATCAGTTCCGGCCGTTGGCGCTGGGACAGGGCCAACTGCCGGTCGCGGCGCCAGCGCGCGATCTGCCCGTGGTGCCCGGAAAGCAGCACCGGCGGCACCGGCTCGCCCTGCCAGACCTCGGGCCGGGTGTAGTGCGGGCAGTCCAGCAAGCCGTCGAGCGCGGGGTTGAAGCTGTCGAGCTGGTGGCTGCCCTCGTCGTTGAGGACGCCGGGCTGCAGCCGCGCCACCGCATCGAGCAAGGCCAGCGCCGCGATCTCGCCGCCCGACAGCACGAAGTCGCCCAGGCTGATCTGGTGCGTGACATGGCGGTCGATGAAGCGCTGGTCGATGCCCTCGTAGCGCCCGCACAGCAACACCGCGCCCGCGCTGGCCGACCAGTGCTCGACCACCGCGTGCCGCAGGGCGACGCCGATGGGCGAGAACAGCACCACCGGCAAGCCGCCTTCGTCCGCGGCACCAGCGGCAAGCCGGGCCGCGCGGATCGCCTCCAGGCAGTCCTGTAGCGGCTGCGCCATCATCACCATGCCCGGGCCGCCGCCGAACGGGCGGTCGTCGACGCGGCGGTAGTGGCCCGGCGCGTAGTCGCGCGGGTTCCACAGCACCACCTCGACTTGCCCCGACGCGAAGGCCCGGCGCGTCACGCCCTGCGCGAGGAAGGGCGCGAACATCTCCGGAAACAGCGTGATGACGTCAAAGCGCATGGCGTGCCTGGCATGAAGAAAACAGGGCCTGGCTGCCAGCGGTCGCGGAAGACGCGGCCGCGCGGCAGTCACAAAGCACAAGGCCTGCGCAAGGCAGGCCAGGGAAAGCGGTCAGTAGTCGGGCTGCCAATCGACCGTGATGCGCCTGGCGGCCAGGTCGACCGTGTCGACGAAGGCATCGACGAACGGGATCAAGGTCTCGACCCCCTTGTCGGTGCCGCCCTCGGCGACCTCCGATTCAATCACCAGCACCGTCTGCGGGCCGGTCGACAGCAGCTCGCGCACCACGCCAAAGGCATGACCTTCGCGGTTGAACACGGCCAGGCCGATCAGATCAACCCAGTAATACTCACCTTCGGCCGCCGTCGGGAAGCTGGTGCGCGGCACGAAGATGCGGGCGCCCTTGAGCAGCTCGGCGGTGGCGCGGTCGGGCACGTCGTGCGCCGTCGCGACCAGGGTGTCGGTGTGTTCCTTCACTTCGCGCAGTCGCAGCAGGCCGGTGCCCTCGAAGGTCCGGGCGCCGCGCGTGGCGGGCTGCAGATACCAGCGCTTGGAAGAAAAAAGCGCCTCGGGAGCGGCGCTGTGGGGCAGGACTTTGAACCAGCCCTTGATGCCCCAGGCATCGGCGATGCGCCCCACCTCGACCGCGTCGGCCGGCAGGTCGGCGGTTTCCAGGCAGGGCAGCATGGGCGGATGCGGGGTGCTCACGCTTTGCAGCGACAGCTTAGGCAGCAGCGGCTTCGGGCGCCACGGCCTTGGCGTTCTGCTTGGCCAGACGGGCCACGGCCGGCGAGACTTGCGCGCCAACGCCAACCCAGTAGGCCAGACGGTCTTGCGCCAGGCGCAGGCCTTCTTCGCCGCCACGGGCCGACGGGTTGTAGAAGCCCAGGCGCTCGATGAAAGCGCCGTCGCGGCGAACGCGCTTGTCAGCGGCGACGATGGTGTAGAACGGGCGAGCCTTGGCGCCGCCGCGGGAGAGTCGAATGACGACCATGATGAAATCCTTCGGGTGGGTGTAGATGTCTTCCAGCGTTGAGACACGCGACATGGCCACCCGGCCAGCGACACGCTGAAAAGCCGTACATTATAGCGCCATGACCTTGATCCGCCCCAGCCAAGCCGAAGACCTACCCGCCATCACCGGCATCTACGAACACCACGTGCTCCACGGCACAGCGACCTTCGAGCTGGTGCCGCCCACGCAGGCCGAGATGTCGCAGCGGCGCGACGATGTGCTCTCCAAGGGGCTGCCTTACCTGGTCTGCGTCGAAAACGGACGGGTGCTGGGCTATGCCTACGCCAACTGGTTCAAGCCCCGGCCCGCCTACCGCTTCACGGTCGAGCACTCGATCTACCTCGCCCACGACACCGCCGGGCGCGGCCTGGGCCGGCTGCTGCTGGCCGAACTGGCCAGCCAGTGCGAGCGGCGCGGGGTACGCAAGATGGTGGCGGTGATCGGCGGCGCCGACAACCTCGCCAGCATCCACCTGCATCGCGCGCTGGGCTTCGCCCAATGTGGCTTGATGCGCGACGCCGGCTGGAAGCATGGCCGCTGGCTGGACGTGGTGATGATGGACCGCGTGCTGGGCGCGGGCGGCACCACGCCGCCTGAAACAGCCTGAACCCGAGGGCCGCGCGGCCCACGGAACACGCCTTACCTCAGGCAAACATCCAGAGGCTGACCCAGTACGCCACGCCGGCCACGCAGGCGGCGGCGGGGATGGTCAGGATCCAGGCCCACACGATGTTGCCGGCCACGCCCCAGCGCACCGCCGAGGCGCGCTGCGTGGAGCCCACGCCGACGATGGCGCCGGTGATGGTGTGGGTGGTCGACACCGGAATACCCAGATGGGTGGCGAAGAACAGCGTGAAGGCCCCGCCGCTTTCGGCGCAGAAGCCGCCCACGGGCTTGAGCTTGGTGATCTTCTGACCCATGGTCTTGACGATGCGCCAGCCGCCGAACATGGTGCCCAGCGCGATCGCCGAGTAGCAGGTCACGATCACCCACAGCGGCGGCGAGCTGGCATTGGCGGCGACGTGGCCGGAAGCGATCAGCAGCATCCAGATGATGCCGATGGTCTTCTGCGCGTCGTTGCCCCCGTGACCCAGGCTGTAGGCACTGGCCGAGAGCAGTTGCAGCCGGCGAAACCACTTGTCCACCGCGCCCGGCGTGGTGCGGCGAAACAGCCAGGCCACGATGACCATCATCAGCGAACCCAGCAGATAGCCTAGGAAGGGCGAGACGAAGATGAACAGCACCGTCTTCCAGATGCCCGCGGCGATCAGCGCGCCCACGCCGGCCTTGGCGATGGTGGCACCGACGATACCGCCGATCAGCGCGTGCGACGAGCTACTGGGGATGCCGTAGTACCAGGTGATGAGGTTCCAGACCACCGCGCCGACCAGCGCGCCGAACACCACGTGGTGGTCGATCACGTCGGCGTGGACGATGCCCTTGCCGATCATCGCCGCCACGCTCAGGTGGAAGATGAAGATGGCGATGAAGTTGAAGAAAGCGGCGAACAGCACCGCCTGCTGCGGCTTGAGCACCCCCGTGGAGACCACGGTGGCGATGGAGTTGGCGGCGTCATGAAACCCGTTCATGAAGTCGAAAACAAGGGCGATGGCCACCAGCAGGATGACCACCCACAGGCTGATTTCTACGGCTGACATGTCGATTGAGTCCTCGAATGGATGGCAGGGCCGGGCACGCTCAGGCGTTTTCCAGCACGATGCCTTCGATGACGTTGGCGACGTCCTCGCAGCTGTCGGTCACGGATTCGAGCAGCTCGTAGATGGCCTTGAGCTTGATGAGCTCGCGCACGTCCTTCTCCTCGCGGAACAGGCGGCTCATGGCCTTGCGCATCACGCGGTCGGCGTCGGACTCGATCTTGTCGATCTCCTCGCAGGTCTTGAGCGCGGCCTCGGCGGTCTTGGCGTCGCTGATCTTGCCGATCATCGAGACCACGCTGCGCACGCGCTCGCAGCACTTGAGGTTGAGGTTGCTCAGGGCCTTGATGTCCTCGGTCATGGCGCGCACGTCGTACAGCGCCAGCGTCTCGGCCGCGTCCTGAATCAGGTCGGCGACGTCGTCCATGGTGTTGATGAGCGCGTGGATCTGCTCGCGGTCGATCGGGGTGATGAAGGTCTGGTGCAGCAGGCGGTTGACCTCGTGCGTCACGCGGTCGGCCGCGTGTTCGGCATCGTCGACCGACTTGGCTGCGCTCTCGCGCTGGTTCTCATCGCCATAGCTGGCGACCAGTTCCTCGAAGGCCTGGGCGGCAGCCACCAGATGGTTGGCGTGCTGGTTGAACAACTCGAAAAAATTACCTTCGCGCGGCAGCAGTTTGCCAAACAACATGAGGG
>JASGEH010000224.1:0-11272 GCA_047606565.1 Comamonas sp. | reverse complement strand
GCCCGGTCGCAGCGGCCGGGGCCCGGCCGCCGCGACTTCGGCGGCCGAACTGCCAGCCATGACCAGCAGCCGCGTCGCGCCGCCCCAGGCGGTGGCCAGCGGCGCCGCTGGCGGCCCGGCCTCGGCGTGGTGCAGCGGATAACCCTGGTGCCACCACATCGACGGATCGGCCACCGCGTAGCGCGTGAACAGCGCCGTGCGCGTGAACAGCGTGTGCAGGGCCAGCAGGCCGCCGAAGGAGTGGCCCCACAGCGTGGTGCGGCGGACATCGATGGGCGCGCGCCGGTGGACCTCGGGCAGGATCTCGCCGGCCAGCAGATCCAGGAACAGTTCGGCGCCGCCGCCGATGCGCCCGCGCGCCTGCTCGGCCAGGGTCACGCCCGGCGCGTCCAGCGGCGGCGTGTAGTCGAAGGCGCGCGCCTGCACGTCGAAGCCCAGCGGCGTGTCGTAGCCCAGCGAGACGATGACCGGCGGATCGCCCGCCGCGTCGCGCGCGGCCAGGTGCTCGGGCCGCAGGGCCGCGAAGGCCGCGTTGCCGTCGAGCAGGGCGATCAGCGGATGGCCCGTAGGCGGCGCGGCGCGCACCGGCGTGGCGATGCGCATGACGTAGTGGCGCTGGCCGTCGGTCGAGCTGCGGCGGAAGTGGTCGAAGCGGTAGAAGGGCGATCCGTGGTCGGCCACCGTGGGGTCCAGTGGCCGGGACAGGTCGTAGCGGGACATGTCGAGCATGGCGTGACTGTAGCGGCGCGCGGGGCGAGTGGGGCGGATCGGCCGCCCGCGCGAACGAAAACGCCAGCGGGCGCGGGGCCGGCTGGCGTGGCGGGAGCTGGTGCCGAGGCACCGGCCATGGTGCGTTCAGCGCACCGGCGTGATGCGCGTGATGCGGTCGCCGACCGGATCGTCGGCGCCGCGCGACTTGTTGATGGCATAGACCTTGCCCTTGCCGTCGGAGGTGACGTGGTTGGGGAAGGTGCCGTTGTCCAGGTTGGCGACCACGCGGCCGTCCGGGTCGACCACGGTGACCGTGCCGGCGGCGCGGTTGCTCACGTAGGCCAGGCGATTGACCGGCTCGAAGGTGACGTTGAGCGCGCCCGCGCCGGTGGGCACCAGGTGCAGCGTCTTGCCGCTGGCGACGTCGACGATGGCCAGGTTGTCGCTGCCTTGCGAGGCCACGAACAGGCGATCGGTCTTGGCGTCATGGGCCACGCCGATGGCGGATTTGGCGCCCGCGACCGGGAACACCTTCTCCACCGTGCCAGTCTTGGCGTCGATCACCGCCGCCTCGTTGGTGGTGAGGCTGACGGCGTAGAGCTTGTGCACGGCCGGGTCGAGGTGCAGGCTGGCGACCGAGAAGTTCTCGCCGCGCAGGGTGGACTTGATCTCGATGTTGCCGGTGAAGGCCAGGGTCTGGGCGTCGAACACGGCGATGTTGGGCGTGCCGGTGGCCGAGGCGTAGGCGCGGCCCAGCGCCTCGTCAACCACCACGTCGCGCGCGTGATTGACGGTGCCCGGCTCGAACTGCTTGACCAGCGCGAGGTCGGACTGGCGGTAGACCGCCACGGTGTTCTGGCGCGTGTTGGTGACCCAGACGTTGCCGTGGCTGTCGTCCACGCCCACGCCATAGACCGCGTAGAGGCCGCCATCGGCGCCGTTGCGTCCGGGCGCCGCCGCCGGGGTGCGCTGGGCCTCGATGACCAGCGTCTGGCCGTTGAGGCGCAGCAGCTGCGTTTCCTTGACCGGTGGGCGGCCGACCGCCGAGGTCACGAAGATCGCGCCGGTCTTGGCGCTGATGTCCGACTGGTACAGGCCCGGCACCAGCTTGGCGCTGGCCTGCGTGAACTGCGCCGCGCCCGACAGCGGCACCACGGGCGAGACCTTCAGCGCGAAGATGGCCGCGTGCGACGGGCCGCTGGTGGTCACCACCACCGGGTGCTGGCCGGCGGCCGCGTCCTCGGGCACCTGGAAGGTGGCCTTGAAGTTGCCTTGCTCGTCGGCCACGTAGGGCTGGCCGTCGGCATTGAGCACGGCGCCGCCGCGCGACAGCAGGATGGCCTGGCCGGGCTTGAAGCCCCGTCCGCTGAGGGTGATCTCGCTGCCGGCGACGATGGCCGAGCCGGCCACCGGCTGGGCCGTGATCGTGCCGCCGTAGGTGGCGTCGGGCGCCTCGAAGGTCGAGCGCGCCAGGGCTGCGTTCAGTCCCAGGGCGAAAAGACCGGCCAGCACGGTGGCCTTGAAAGCATGCCGTGCCGCACGGGGGGCGGGCAGCGGATGGCGCGAGTTCGTCATTCAATCACTCCTTCGGAATCGGTCGTCGTTCATGGCCATCGCGCGACAAGCGCCGCCATGCCACGCACGGACGGCGTGTGTCTCAAATGTAAACGACGAAGAAGAACGCGTTGCATTCAGCTTTCGGGTCAGGGCCCCAGGGGCCCCTGAGGGCAGTGGGGTGGGGCATGTGTGGTCCGGAATGTTTCAGTCTTTTCAGGAAATTCAGATTGAAATCCGAAGCTGAAATCCGGTGCAATAAAAAGATACGGGTAATTGGATTTCATCTGGACCCTGTGGTTTTCCATGATGGATGGCGTTTTTCCGCGTCACACGCTTGTATGGCATCGCGAAATCTGCTTCATAATGATCGCTGCGATTTTTTCCTGGCCGTTTTTCCGAGGGTCGGGGGTCGCAGAGTCAGGTGAATGCACGGTAACGCACCAAGCGTTTTGAGGTTTGTTGTGCGATCGGGACGTCATCGATTTTTTTGTGTTTATTAGGAGTCCCTTTCAATGGGCAACAAACTGTACGTAGGCAATCTGTCCTATGGCTTCCGCGACGACGATCTGCAACAAGCTTTCGGCGAATTCGGCACGGTCAACAGCGCCAAGGTCATGATGGAACGCGAAACCGGCCGCTCCAAGGGCTTTGGTTTCGTCGAGATGGGCAGCGATGAAGAAGCGCAAGCAGCCATCAACGGCCTGAACGGCCAGTCCCTGGGCGGCCGCAATGTGGTCGTCAATGAAGCGCGTCCGATGGAACCGCGTCCCCCCCGTTCGGGTGGTGGCTTCGGTGGCGGCGGTGGCTTCGGCGGCGGTCGTCGTGAAGGCGGCGGTGGCGGCTTTGGCGGCGGTCGTCGCGAAGGCGGCTTCGGCGGCGGCAACGACGGTGGCTTCCGCAGCCCCTACGGCCCCGGCTCGCGCAATGGTGGCGGCGGCGGTGGCCGTGGCGGCTACGGCGGCGGCAGCAGCTACTGATCGTCCATGAGCGGGCGGATACGTCCGCTTGGGTGTTGATCGAAAAAGCCTGTCAGACGAAGGTCTGACAGGCTTTTTGCGCGTCTGGGGGTGGTATTGCCCGGCGTCCCTGGGTGGCTGCACCACTGGCGCGGCCCTTGTCGTGGCCGCGCCAGCTGTTCTGAACAGGTGCTCAGGACGAGGTCTTCTTGCGCGCGGGTGTCTTGCGCGCGGCGGTCTTGGTGGCGGTGGTGGACTTGCTCGCGGCCGCGGTCTTGCGGGGCGGGAATTTCGAAGCGCGGGGCTCGAACTCGAAGCCGACCTTGCCGGCCGTCGCGTCCCATACCAGGAAGGCCTTGAAGGCACGCCGGGTCTTGTTGGAGATGAACTTGTCGAGCAGGTCGGTCTTGCCGGTGGCCAGCAGCTTGGCCATCTGCTCGCGCTCGATGGGCTGCTGCAGGATGATCTTGGCGACCTTGAAGCTGCTGGTGGGCGTGGGGTGCTGCACGGTGGGCACGGCGCGCTCGCTCACGTAGTTGCTGCCCCATTCGTAGACCTGGCCGTCGTCGGCAGGTGACTTGCCCAGGGCTTCCTGGCCGCTGAAGTCGGCCAGTTCGCCGGTTTCCTCGGCGTCCTTCTTGTCGTCGCCGAAGTCGAATTCGAGCTTCCAGTTCTTGATCTCCTCGTCGAACACCAGCGCCATCTCGGCGGTGAAGGGCCAGCCGGCCTTGGAGCGGAAGCCTTCGAGCGGGCCGATGCGCTTGTCGCGCAGGAATTGCTCGGCCTCGGCGGCCTCGAAGGTGCGCCCGCCCGGGATCTTGGAGAACGAGAAGCCGCAGCCGGCGCCCTTGCCGTCGGCGCCGCAACAGGCGTAGCGCCGGTAGTTTTCCTTGACCACGCCGCCGCAGGTCGGGCAGGGCGCGGCCAGGGTGGCGTAGTTGCCGGGAATGGTGTCGCGGTCGTATTCCTTGGCCTTTTTGACGATGTGCTCGGTCATCTGCGCGATGCCGCGCATGAAGGCCTCGCGGCTGAGCTGGCCGCGCTCGATCTGGGCGAGCTGGTATTCCCAGTCGCCGGTCAGCTCGGGCTTGGAGAGTTCCTGCACGCCCAGGCCGCGCAGCAGCGTCATGAGCTGGAAGGCCTTGGCCGTGGGGATCAGCTCGCGGCCTTCGCGCAGCATGTATTTCTCGGCGATCAGGCCTTCGATGATGGAGGCGCGCGTGGCCGGGGTGCCCAGGCCTTTTTCCTGCATGGCCTCGCGCAGTTCGTCGTCGTCGACCAGCTTGCCGGCGCCTTCCATGGCGCCCAGCAGCGTGGCTTCGGAGTAGCGCGCGGGCGGCTTGGTCTTGAGTGCCTTGGGCTGGGCCTCCTCGGTCAGGGCCTGTTCGCCGTCGCGCACCGCCACCAGGGTCTTGCCGGAAGTGCCTTCCTTGTCGGCGGCTTCGTCCTCGGACTGGGCTTCCTTGCCGTAGATGGCCAGCCAGCCGGCCTTGACCAGGACCTTGCCTTCGCTCTTGAAGTGGTGGTTGTCGACGCGGCTGATGCGGGTGGTGACGCGAAACTCGGCGGCCGGGAAGAAGGCGGCCAGGAAGCGGCGCACCACCAGGTCGTAGAGTTTCTGCTCGGCTTCCGACAGCGCGCCCGGGGCCTGCAGCGTGGGGATGATGGCGAAGTGATCGCTGACCTTGCTGTTGTCGAACACCTTCTTGGTGGGTTTGACGTAATTTTGTTCCAGCGCCAGGCGGGCATGTGGCGCGAGGTGGCGCTGCTCGCTGGCGGTCAGCATGTCCAGGGTCTGTTTCGCCACGCCCAGGTAGTCCTCGGGCAGGTGGCGCGAGTCGGTCCGGGGGTAGGTCAGGGCCTTGTGCTTTTCGTACAGGCTTTGCGCCAGCGCCAGCGTGGTCTTGGCCGAGAAGCCGAAGCGCCCGTTGGCCTCGCGCTGCAGCGAGGTCAGGTCGAACAGGCCAGGCGAGGCCTGGCTGGCGGGCTTGCTTTCCTCGGTGACGATGGCCGGGCGGCCGCGCACGGCGTCGGCAATGCGCTGGGCGTCCTGCGCCGTCCAGACGCGATCGGCCTTCAACTCGGCGTCATCGGGGTTCTTCTTCCACTGCGGGTCGAACCACTTGCCGGCATAGGCACCGGCCTCGACGGCGAAGCTGGCGTGCACTTCCCAGTAGTCGCGGCTGACGAAGGCGCGGATTTTTTCCTCGCGCTCGACCACCACCGCCAGCGTTGGCGTCTGCACGCGGCCCACGGTGGTCAGGAAGAAGCCGCCGTCGCGCGAGTTGAAGGCGGTCATGGCGCGGGTGCCGTTGATGCCGACCAGCCAGTCGGCCTCGGAGCGGCTGCGGGCGGCGTCGGCCAGGCCCTGCATCTGTTCTTCGCTGCGCAGGCGCTCGAAGCCCTCGCGGATGGCCTGCGGCGTCATCGACTGCAGCCACAGGCGCTTGACCGGCTTGCCCAGCGGCTTCTTGCCGCCGGCGTACTGCTCGATCAGGCGGAAGATCAGCTCGCCCTCGCGGCCCGCGTCGCAGGCGTTGATGAGTTCGCTCACATCCTTGCGCTTGGCCTGCCGGACCACGGCCGACAGGCGGCTCTTGGTCTTGTCGACCGGCTTGAGGTCGAAGTGCGGCGGGATCACCGGCAGGTTGGCGAAGCTCCATTTGCCGCGCTTGACGTCGTATTCCTCGGGCGCCTGGATTTCCACCAGGTGGCCGACGGCACTGGTGACCACATAGTGCTCGCTCTCGAAATAGTCGTCGTGCTTGTCGAACTTGCCGGCGATGGGGGTCAGGGCGCGCACGATGTCCTGCGCGACCGAGGGCTTTTCTGCGATGACCAGGCGTTTGCTCATGAGTCGTCTTCCAACTTGGGTGGCCCGCCGGTTCTGGCGGTCCGGCGGGGCAATGTGTTCGTTTTCTGAAGCGGGTTCGGGCGCTGGGCCCGCCGCGCGGCAGGGTGGGCCGCCCGGTTCGGGCCTTTGCGGGGCGCTGCGCGTGGGTGCCGCGCCGCGCTCCTACAATGTGCCCTCGCGTACGCTCGCGCGCCCCCGCATGGGTGTGCACGTGCGCACATGCGTGCACCTATCAACTTACCAGAGTTTTTCCGCCATGCCCGAAAAGGCCGATCCAGCGCCCCCGGCGCGCCCCGCCCGCCGCGCCGATGCCCGGCGCATCCAGGTGCGGCGCTCGGGCGTGCACGGGCGCGGCGTGTTCGCGCGGCGCGACATCGCCGCCGGCCAGACGCTGGTCGAGTACGTGGGCGAGCGCATCAGCTGGCAGGAAGCGCAGGACCGCCACCCGCACGATCCGGCCGACCCCAACCACACCTTCTATTTCAGCCTGGACGACGGCTCGGTCATTGACGCCACCCATGGCGGCAACTCGGCGCGCTGGATCAACCACTCGTGCGACCCCAACTGCATCGCCGACGAGGAGGACGGCCGGGTCTTCATCCGCGCGCTGCGCGACATCGCCGCCGGCGAGGAACTGAGTTACGACTACGGCCTGGTCGTCGACGAGCGCTACACGCCCCGGCTGAAGGCCGAATACCCGTGCTGGTGCCGTACCGCGCTGTGCCGGGGCACGCTGCTGGCGCCCAAGCGCGGCCTGCCGGCGTGGATGAGGAAGTACGCATGAGCGCCGCGCCGGGCCGTCTTCCCGCCCAGGGCCTGCACCTGCGCTGGCCGGCCGAGGACATCTGGCAGGCTGTCGCGCCCGCCTGGCCCGACTTCTCGGTCGAGATCCTGCCCGAGATCGATTCCAGCAACAGCGAGCTGCTGCGCCGCGCGCGCGCCGGGCGCACCGAGCCGACCCTGCTGGTGGCCGAGCACCAGACCGCCGGGCGTGGCCGCCAGGGCAAGCCCTGGCAAAGCCAGCGCGACGTGCGCGCGGGCGATGCGCTGGCCTTCTCGCTGGGCCTGTCGCTGCGGCTGGCCGACTGGTCCGGCCTGTCGCTGGCCGTCGGCGTGGCCGTGGCGCGGGCGCTGCACCCGGCCATCCGCATCAAGTGGCCCAACGACCTGTGGGTCGATGGCCGCAAGCTCGCCGGCATCCTGATCGAGACCGCCGGCCTGCCCGGGCCGCAGGGGCCGGGCGCCGCGCGCTACGCGGTGATCGGCATCGGCATCAACGTGCTGCCGCGCGCCGCCGACGGCCTGGCGACGCCGCCGGCCTGCGCGCGCGAGTTACTGCCGGACATCGATGCCCCGGCCGTGCTGGGTCGCATGGCGCCGGCGCTGGCGGCGGCGCTGCAGCGCTTCGAGGCCGAGGGCTTCGCCGCCTTCCGCGACGACTTCGCGGCGCTCGACCTGCTGCGCGGCCGCGCGGTGAACCTGTCGGACGGCCGCCACGGCGTGGCCCTGGGCGTGGGCGACGACGGTGGCCTGCGGGTCCAGGTGGCTGGCGAGCCCGAGCCGGTCCACGTCACCAGCGCCGACATCAGCGTGCGGCCGGCGGCCTGATGTGGCCTGCGCGGCGGGCGTCATCAGACTGTCACGCGGTCTGCCTACGCTGGCGGCCGCTGGCCCCGTGTGGGGTGGGCGATTGGAGTTTTTGCCATGCATTCCGCCTTTTCGTCGCGCGCCCGCCGTGCTGCCGCTGGCCTGGCCCTGTTGCTCGCGGGCCTGTCGGCCCAGGCGCAGGACCTGGTGCTCTACACCAGCCAGCCCAATGCCGACGCGCAGTCCACCGTGGATGCCTTCAACAAGGTGCATCCCGACATCAAGGTCGCGTGGGTGCGCGACGGCACCACGCAGCTCATGACCCGGCTGGAGGCCGAACGCCAGGCCGGCGCCGCCAAGCCCGACGTGCTGCTGATCGCCGACAGCGTGACCATGGCTTCGCTCAAGGCGCGCGGCCTGCTGCAACCCTACCTCAGCCCCAACCGCCAGGGCTACGACGCCGCGCTCCACGATCCACAGGGCTATTACTACGGCACCAAGCTGATTACCACGGGCATCGCCTACAACACGCGCGCGGCCTTCAAGCCGCGCAGCTGGCAGGACCTGGCCCGGCCCGAGCTCAAGGGCCAGGTCAGCATGCCCAGCCCGCTGTACTCGGGCGCCGCACTGATCCACCTGGCCACGCTCACGGGCGACGCCGCGCTGGGCTGGCGCTACTACGAGCAGCTCCAGGCCAACGGCGCCGCCGCGCAGGGCGGCAACGGCGCGGTGCTGACGGCGGTGGCCAGCGGCACCAAGCCCTATGGCGTGCTGGTCGACTACATGGCGATCCGCGAGAAGGCCAAGGGCGCGCCGGTCGAGTTCGTGTTCCCGACCGAGGGCGTGAGCCTGGTGACCGAGCCGGTGGCCATCCTGAAGTCGGCCCGGCATGTCGAGGCGGCGCGCCTGTTCGTCGATTTCCTGCTCTCGCGGGCCGGCCAGGAACTGGTCGTCCAGCAGGGCTACGTGCCCGCCCTGGAGGGCCTGCCCATGCCCGAGGGCTTTCCGCCGCGCGCGCAGATCAAGCGCATGGCGTTCGATGCCGACCAGGCGCTGCGCGACGCCGAAGCCGACAAGCAGCGCTTCAGTGCGCTGTTCGGCGCCCGGTGAGCGCGTGGGTGGCGTGAGCCTGGCGCCGCAGGCCTTGCCCGGCGCCGCCGCCGCGCGGCGCGCCTTCTGGCCCTTCATCGGGCTGCTGGGCGCGGTCGCGCTGCTGGGCCTGTTGCCCAGCTTGCGGCTGCTGTGGGAGGCGCTGGCCGGCTGGCGGCTCGGCGCGGCGTCGCCGCTGGCGCGCGTCATGGCCGATCCGCTGACCTGGTACGCCACGCTCAATACCCTCAACGTGGGCCTGTGGGGCACGCTCGTCGCCGTGGCCTTCGGCGCCTTCTTCGCGCTGGCCGTGAGCCTGACCGACCTGCCCGGCAAGAACGGCTGGGTGTTTGCCTTCATGCTGCCCATGATGATTCCGCCGCAGGTCACGGCGCTGGCCTGGCTGCAATTGTTCGGGCCGTCGAGCACGCTGCTGCAGTCGGTCGGGCTGGCGCCGGACCTGGGCAGCCCGCAGCCGCTGTATTCACCCGCGGGCATCGCGCTGTTGCTGGGCGTGCAGCATGCGCCGCTGGTCTTCCTGGCCCTGCGCGCCGGTCTGCTGGCGCTGCCGGCCGGGCTGTGCGAGGCCGCGCGGCTGGCCGGCGCCTCGCCCGCCCGCGTGCTGCGCGACGTGGTCCTGCCGCTGGCGCGACCCGGGCTGGTGGCCGGCGCGGCGATGGCCTTCGTGTCGGCGCTGGGCAATTTCGGCATCGCGGCCATGCTGGGCATCCCGGTGGGCTACTACACGCTGCCGACGCTGATCTACCAGAAGATGGCCAGCTTCGGCCCGAGCCTGCTGCCGCAGGTGTCGGCGCTGTCGATGCTGGTCGGCGTGCTGGCGCTGGCCGGCGTGGGGTTGCAGATGCGGCTGCAGGCGCGGGCGCGCTACCGGCTGGTCGGCATGCCCGGCGGCCTGGCCGCCTTCTCGCTGGGGCGCTGGCGCGGGCTGGTGCAGGCGCTCATGGGGCTGCTGCTGGCCTTCGTGCTGGTGGCGCCGCTGACGGCGCTGCTGGCCAGTTCGCTGGTGCCGGCCATGGGCGTGCCGCTGTCGGTGCGCTCGTTTACGCTGCAGGCCTATGTGGAAATGCTGAGCCGCCAGGGCGTGACCTGGCGCGCTGCCGGCAACAGCCTGCTGCTGGCCGGGCTGGCCGCCGCCGTGCTGACGGCGCTGGCGCTGCCGCTGGCGTGGTTCATGGCGCGCTGCACCGGCAACACCGCGCGCCGTTGGGCCGGCGTGGTCAATGCCAGCCTGGAGATTCCTTATGCCCTGCCGGGGACGGTGCTGGCGGTGGCCTGCATCCTGCTGCTGGCGCCGCCTCTCCCGCTGCTGCGCGTCAGTCTCTACGGCACGCTGGGCATCATCTTCGTGGCCTATCTGGCGCGCTTCATGGTGGTCGCGCTCAAGCCGGTGCAAGCCGGCCTGCAGCAGCTCGATTCCGCGCTGGAAGAGGCGGCGCAACTGGCCGGCGCCCCGGTCTGGCGGCGCCTGCGCGACGTGCTGCTGCCGCTGCTGGCGCCGTCGGCCTTCGCGGGCGGGTTGCTGGTCTTCCTGACCGCCGTCAACGAGCTGACGGTCTCGGCGCTGCTGTGGAGCGCCGGCAACGAGACGCTGGGCGTGCTGATCTTCAATTACCACGAAAGCGGCGACAACGTGCTGGCCGCGGCCATCGCCGTGGTGATCGTGGCAGGCGTGGCCGGGCTCATGGGCGCCATGAGCTGGCTGGGCCGCCGCCTGCCGCATGGCGTGATTCCATGGCGCAATTGAACCTCTCCCCCCACCTGCATCCGAACCCCGGCCCGCAGGCGGCCGCCCAGGGCCTGAGCCTGCGCGGGGTCAGCCGCCGCTATGGCGACCACGCTGCCGTGCAGGCGCTCGACCTGGAGATTCCGGCTGGCGCCTTCGTGGCGCTGCTGGGCCCCAGCGGCTGCGGCAAGACCACCACGCTGCGCATGATCGCGGGCTTCGAGCCGCCGGACGCCGGCGAGATCCGGCTCGACGACCGGCTGCTGGCCAACGCCAGCGCCCAGGTGCCGCCCGAGCAGCGCCACATGGGCATGGTGTTTCAGTCGTACGCGCTGTGGCCGCACATGAGCGTGGCCGACAACGTCGGCTATCCGCTCAAGCTGCGCGGCGTGCGTGGTGCCGAATACGCGCGCCGGGTGACCGAGGCGCTGGCGCTGGTGCAGATGGAAGGCCGCGCCCAGGCCGCGCCGCAGGACCTCAGCGGCGGCCAGCGCCAGCGCGTGGCTCTGGCGCGCTGCCTGGTGGCTGAGCCGCGCGTGGTGTTGCTCGACGAACCGTTGGCCAACCTGGACCGCCATTTGCGGGCGTCCATGGAATCGGCCTTTCGCGCGTTCCACCGCCGCACCGGCGCGACCTTCATCTACGTTACCCACGACCAGGGCGAGGCCATGGCGCTGGCCGGCCACGTGGCGGTGATGCACCAGGGTCGGCTGGTGCAGTGGGCCACGCCCGAGCAGCTCTACGCCCAGCCGCGCACCGACTGGCTGGCCGGCT
>JASGEH010000223.1:0-7942 GCA_047606565.1 Comamonas sp. | reverse complement strand
CGATCAGCGCGGCGCGACTTCGCCGGTGTAGATCTCGACGCGGCGGTTCTGGGCGCGGCCGGCGGCGGTGTCGTTGCTGGCGACGGGTTCGCGCGAGCCGCGGCCGTCGATGGCGATGCGGTTGATGGGCACACCGCGCGCCACCAGGTAGTCGCGCGTGCTGGCCGCGCGTTCGACCGACAGCGGGTTGTTGATGGCGTCGCTGCCGCTGGCGTCGGTGTGGCCGATGATGCGCACCGTGGTGTTGGGGTTGGCGCGCAGGCCTTCGGCGAAGCGGTCGAGGATGGGCGCGAAGTTGCTCTTGATGTTGGCGCGGTTGACGTCGAAGGAGACGTCGCTCGGGATGTCGAGCTTGAGCTGGTTGTCCTGGGTCTGGCTCACGGTGACGCCGGTGCCCTGAGTGGCCTGCTCCATCTGGCGCTTCTGGTTTTCCATGTGGCTCGACCAGATGTAGCCGCCCGCGCCGCCCAGGCCGGCGCCGATGACCGCGCCCCGGCCACCGCCGATCAGCCCGCCCACGGCGGCGCCCGCGACGGCCCCGATGCCGGTGCCGGTGGCCTTGGCCTTTTGCGATTCGTCCAGGTTGGCGCAGCCGGTCATGATGAAGGCGGTGGCGGCCGTGGCCAAAACAATCTTGCGCATGGTTTTTCCTTGTCCTCAATGATTCGTGGCCACCACACCAGCCTGCGGCAAAGCTGCGGCACAGGCCGGCGGGTGGACCATGGGCGCATTCTGCAATCGTCTGGCAAGCGTCGGCTGTAGGACGTGAGGCCTATCAATTTGATTGCATCTGTCAGCCACGTCACTGGTTTCAGCCACTGATCGGCGAGGTCATGCGCCGCGCAGGACGGCGGTCAGCGGATGGGCCGGGGCAGCGGCGTCGCGGAAATCCAGCGTGGCTTCGATGCGGTCGAGGTGTTCGGTGACGAGTTGCCGCGCGATGGTCACGTCGCGCAGGCGCAGGGCATCGAGCAGGGTGCGGTGTTCGCGGCAGTTGCAGACCCAGGGCTGCGGCCTGCCAGGCACGGTATCGGACGGCGAATCGGACGGCAAGAGCGCGGCTTTTCCGCCCCAGGCCATCAGGACCAGCGAGGTGCGCGAAACCATCTCGCGCAGGATGCGCTCGAGCGTTTCCTGCGCCGCGAAATGCGCGATACGCAGGTGGAAGTCGCCCGACAGGCGAATCGCGCGGTGGCGGTCGCCAGCCAGCCGTGCCTGTTCCTCGCCCTCGATGCATTCGGCCAAGGCAGCCAGGTGCCCGGGGGTCTGCCGGGCGATGAACAGCTCGATCACGCGCGGCTCGATCAGGCGGCGGGTTTCGAAGACTTCATGGGCTTCGCGCTCGTCGGGCAAGGCCACGCGCGCGCCCCGGTTGGGGCTAAGGGTCACGATGCGCTCGCCGGCCAACCGCGCCAGCACCGGCCGGATGCGCGTGCGCGAGACGCCGAAGACCTGCGCGAGGTGGTCTTCGGCCAGCCGCGTGTTGGGCACCAGGCGCTGGTCGAGGATGGCGCTGACAAGCTGCTGGTAGATGTCCTGGTCGCTGAGGGCCGCCGGGGCGGGAGACGCCACGCCGCCGGCCACGGCCAGGGTGGGCTCGGGACCGGAGGCGATGGCCGGGAAATCGAGTGGGGGCATCGGCGCTTCCTGAAAAACGAAAAAGGGATGCACGGGCCCTGCTGGCCTGGTCATCGCGGCCAGGCCAGCAGGGCAGGGTGAGGCGGCAGCGGGGGCTCGGCCGTGTCGGCGTGCCAGGCCGCCGATCGCGCCAGCAATTGGCGCGCGCCGGCATCGACGCTGTCGATCACCGGTACGGCCAGTTGGTCGTACCAGCCATCGGCCAGGCCGGCCAAACCCGCGCCGCCCAGGATGACGGCATCGGCGGCGAAGTCGCGCGCGGCCTGCTCGCAGGCCAGGCGCAGGCGGGTGCGGGCTCGCTCCGGGTCGGCCGCCAGTTCGGCGCCGGTGGCGTCCAGCATGTGCAGGCCGGCCAGGCGCAGACCGTAGCCCTGTGCCAGTGCGAGCTTGTGCAGCATGGGTTGCCAGCGCGCGCCGCCGGTGACGATGGCAAAGCGGCCGAAGGCGCTGGCCTCGGCGAAGGCGGCCTCGGCCAGGCCGATGACCGGGCGGCCCGTCACCTCCTGCAGCGCGGCGACGCCGGGGTCGCCGAAGCAGCCAACCAGGTAGGCGTCGGGCCGCGCATCCCTTCCGGCCAGTGTCTGCTCGTGGCAGGCCCAGGCGTCGAGCACGGCATGGCCGGCGACCGCGTAGCTGGCTTCGCTGGCGATGTAGGGGGCGCCGAAGCGCGCGGTGGCGGCCTGGCAGCGCGCCAGCCCCTGGGTGCGGGCGGCCACGCGCTGCAGCAGGGCCTGCGTGATGCCGGCGCTGGTGTTGGGGTTGATGATCAGCCAGTTCTGCATGGGTAGGGGCTTGCCGCTTGTCGGATGCGCCATCTTCATGCCGGGCGGCGCGCGGCGCGCCGCCGCAGGGCCCACGCCAGCAGCAGGGTGGCGGCCATGACCAGGAAGGAGACGACGGTGGTGACGGTGCCCAGCGCGTAGATCGCCGGCGTGGTGACGGTGCTGGTCAGGCCCTGCAGTTCCAGCGGCAGGGTGTTGACGTCGCCGATGGCTTGCGAGGTGCGGGCGATCTCGTCCCACGACAGCGTGAAGCCGAACATGCCCACGCCGATCACCGAGGGCGCGATCAAGGGCAGCACCACGTGCCGCAAGCTCTGCCATGGCGTGGCGCCGAGGTCGCGCGCGGCCTCCTCGTAGGCCGGGTTGAAGCGGTTGAAGACGGCGAACATGATGAGCAGCCCGAAGGGCAGCGTCCAGGTGAGGTGCGCGCCCAGCGCCGAGGTCGACAGCCCCAGCGCGGTGCCGTAGCCATCGGCCCAGTCCTGCAGCCCGAGCGCGGCCAGCGCGGCCTTGATGGCCTCGTCGAGCAGGCGAAACTCCAGCGCGATGCCCAGCGAGACGATGATGGAGGGCATGATGAGGCTGGCCACCACCACGAAGAACAGCAGGCCGCCGCCGCGCAACCGCTTGCGAAAGGCCAGCCCCGCCAGCACCGACAGCAGCACGGTCAGCAGCATCACCGCCGCGCCCAGCGCGAACGAGCGCCGCAGCGCCGCGCCGATGTCGACCACGCCCAGGCCCTGCGCGAGCTGCTGGTACCAGTGCAGCGAGAAGCCGCGCACGGGAAAGGTCAGGCCACCGTCCGGGCCCTGGAAACTGAGCACGACGATCACCAGCATGGGCCCGTACATGAACAGCACGAACAGGGCGAACAGCAGGACCAGCGGCCAGAAGCTGCGCGAGCGCCGGGCGGCGGCCAGGCGCGAGGAACGGGGGGAGAGCACGGCGGTGGCCATCAAAGCTCCTTGCGGATGTCGACCAGGCGGGTCAGCGCGGCGATGATCAGCAGCACCACGGCCAGCAGGATCACGGCATTGGCCGCGGCCAGCGGGAACTGCAGGTAGGAAGTCTGCACCTGGATGATCTTGCCGACCGAGGCGATTTGCTGGCCGCCCATCACGCCGATGGTGACGAAGTCGCCCATGACGATGGTGATGACGAAGATCGAGCCGATGATGATGCCGGTGCGCGACAGCGGCACGATCACGTTCCACAGCGTCTGCCAGCCGGTGGCGCCGGCGTCGCTGGCGGCTTCGAGCAGGCTGCGGTCGATGCGCATCATGCTGTTGAAGATCGGCACGATCATGAACATGGTGTAGAGGTGGACGAAGGCCAGCACCACCGAGAAGTCGGAGAACAGCAGCCACTCGATCGGCTCGTCGATCACGCCCAGGCCCAGCAGGCCCTGGTTGACCAGCCCGTTGCGGCCCAGCAGCGGCACCCACGAGATCATGCGGATCACGTTGGAGGTCCAGAACGGGATGGTGCACAGCACGAACAGCACCGTCTGCATGCCCGCGCTGCGGACGTGGAAGGCCAGGAAGTAGGCGATGGCAAAGCCCAGCGCCAGCGTGATGGCCCACACCAGCAGGCTGAACTTGAGCGTCGACAGGTAGGTGCGCAACGTGACGCACAGGTCGCTGGCGTTGCTGCAGCCATCGAACACGGCGATGTAGTTGTCGAAGGTGAAGCCCGGCAACAGCTGGTACTGGTCGTAGTGCCAGAAGCTCACCATCAGCACCAGCGCCAGCGGCACGACGAAGAACAGCGCGAACACCGCCGTCAGCGGCAGTGCCTGCCACCAGGCCGCCAGCGCCCGCCCTGGGGCGCGCGCGGCGGAGGCGACGGGATGGGGAGGGCGGGGCTCGGCCATCGGATCGGGCATCAGGCGGCCACGAACTGGTTCCATTTCTGGACCATGTAGGTGTTCTCGTCCATCACCGAATTCCAGCAGGCGATGCCGCCCATGCGCTGGGCATAGCTGCCGCCGTCGCGCACGCTGCCGGCCTTGGCGATGACCGCGCCCTGCGGGCTCTTGATGTCTTGCGCGGCGGGCTTGCCTTCCATCCAGTAGGCCCACTCGTAGGATTCCATGTGGGCCTTGGCGGTCTCCAGCACGGCGCTGTAGTAACCCTGGCGGTTGAGGTAGGCGCCGGCCCAGCCATCGAGGAACCAGTTGATGAATTCATAGGCCGCGTCCAGCTTCTTGCCCGACAGCGTGGCCGGCAGGCCGAAGCCCGAGGCCCAGGCGCGATAGCCTTCTTTCAGCGGCTGGAACACGCAGTCGATGCCCTTGCTGCGCACGGCGGTGACGGCAGGACTCCACATCGACTGGATCACCACCTCGCCCGAAGCCATCAGGTTGACCGATTCGTTGAAGTCCTTCCACAGCGCGCGGAACTGGCCGGCGCGCTTGGCCTCGATCAGGGTCTTGATCGTCAGGTCGATCTCCGCCTTGGTCATGTTGCCCTTGTCGGCGTATTTGTGGATGCCCTTGGCCTCGACCGCCATGGCCGCGTCCATGATGCCGATCGAGGGGATGTTGAGGATCGCGGCCTTGCCCTTGAATTCGGGGTTGAGCAGCTCGGCCCAACTCTCGATGGGGCGCTTGATCAGGTCCGGCCGGATGCCCAGCGTGTCGGCGTTGTAGGTGGTGGGGATCAGCGACAGCCATTCGGTCGGCGCCGTGGCGAAGGCCTTGCTGCGCTCGCCCTGCAGGTAGATCACCTTCTTGGGCGCCGTGCCCTGGTCGCCGACGGCCTTGCCATCGACCGTGCCATCGAGGAACAGCGAGGTGATCTTGCCCGCGTTCTTCACGCGCCGGGCGTCGATGCCCTTGAGGTTGCCGGTGGGCACGATGTTGCGCAGCGAGAAGTACTCGGTGTCGAGCAGGTCGAAGCTGTTGGGCTGGGTGACCGCGCGCTTGGTCACCTCGTCGGTGGTCACGGCCACGTACTGCAGCCGGATGCCGGTGTCGGCCTCGAACTTCTCGGCGATCGCCTTGTCCTGGTTCACCGCCGTGCCCAGGTAGCGCAACACCACCTTCTCCTGGGCATGGACCGCCGGGAACAGGCCGGCGGCCAGCACCCCGGCCATTCCCTTGAGCAGCGCGCGCCGCGGGACACCCGAGGCGAGGCCATCCTCGAGGGGTGCCGGCGGTGCAATGAGTCGTGTGGACATGGCGAAGGCTCCTTCTGCTGTGAACAAATGCCTGAAACCGTCAGGCGGGTTGGAACAAACTGTGGAAAAGTCCGGTCATCGGAAAATCAGGCCGGATGAACCTGAAATAGAGGGAAAACACCCGGACAAGCTGTGGACAGGTGATGGAAAAACCATGGGAAACCATTCACGGCGACGGCGGGAGACGGTGCGCCTGATCGACCCGCCAGCGCAAAACGACCGCATCTCCGGTCTCGAAAGGGTGGGATAGAAAAGTCGATTCATCGACCACAGCTGAAAGATCTGCGCTCCTGTAAAAAGAGCTTCCCTCGCTGCGCAAGCCCAGCAGGACATGGCTGCCCTGGTACTCCACGTGGCGCACCGTCGCCGGCAAGATTGTGGATAAGTCAGATTCATTAAACTTATCCACTGCATCTGCCCCGCTGGCGGCGGTCGGCTGCACGCGAACATGGTCGGTGCGGACCGCCAAAAGCGCCACATCCACAGATTTATCCACAGGCTCGATCACGTTGTGCCCACCCATGAAGCGCGCCACGAATTCGCTGGCCGGGCGGTTATAGATCTCGTAGGGCGCGCCGACCTGCTCGATCAGGCCGTTGTTCATCACCACCATGGTGTCCGCCAGCGCCAAGGCTTCTTCCTGCGAGTGCGTGACGTGGATGAAGGTCAGCCCCAGCTCTTTCTGCCACCAGCGCAGCTCGGCGCGCATCTGCACGCGCAGGAAGGGGTCGAGCGCTGACAGTGGCTCATCGAGCAGCAGTACCTTGGGCTCGGTGACGAGCGCACGCGCCAGCGCCACGCGCTGCTGCTGGCCGCCCGACAACTCGCCGGGCTTGCGCTGGGCGAGGTGGGCCAGCGACACACGTTCCAGCAAATCCATCGCCCGCGCCTGGCGCGCCGACTTGTCCACACCCTTCATCTTGAGGCTGAAGGCCACGTTGTCCAGCGCCGAGAGGTGCGGAAACAGCGCGAAGCTCTGGAACATCATGGCGGTGCCGCGCTCAGCCGCCGGCAAGTCGGTGATGTTGCGGTTGTCGAGCACGATGTCGCCGCTGCTGGCCGTCTCATGCCCCGCGATCATGCGCAGCGTGGTGCTCTTGCCGCAACCCGAGGGCCCCAGCAGGCAGCAATAACTGCCCTGGCGGATCTTCAAGTCGATGTTATCCACAGCCATGTTGCCCGACGCATAGCGTTTGCTGAGTCCGACCAGCTCGATGGCATGCGCGGCCCGTCCCGCGTGCGTCTCAACACGCACAGGCGCGGGAGGGAAGGTCAGGGATGCGTCGGCAGTGTTCATGGCACGCCCGATGCACGAGTCATGCCAGCGTTGTATGCAATCTCTGTGCGCGATCACATCGCGGTTGAACGTGACATCGCACCAAGCCAGTGCGGCGCAGCCCATATCCAGAGGGGCGCACGTGCTTTTTCAGGGCTGTGCCGCGGCGGGCGAGGGTTGTTCTTTCTTCTTTGAATTTCTATTGATAAAGATAGTAGTAGTAGATAAGGCCTGTGGATAACGCTGAATTCACAGATTTATCCAATGAAAACAAGCGCTTGTCTCACAATTTCCTTGTGCCCAAGCCGGTGCGTGGAGCGCTCGCGAAAGTGGATGGAAAGCAGGGGTACCCCATCTCCTGTGCATAACTTCGGTTTTTGATCAAAGTTTTCAACAGACTTGTGCGTAACTTCAATTTTTCAGGTCAGAAATGACCAGTAAGTCCATTGTTCATCGACGTTTTTAGCTAGATATTTATGAGCTTCTATGCGTGTCATCCCGAAATATTCGAATAAACGCGCGCATCCGACTCAAACGGCCACCGGGAGGCTGGCCGTGGACGCGATCCACTGCCCAGGCTGCAGGTCGCCGAGCGTCCAGGGGCCGATGGCGACGCGGACCAGGCGCAGCGTCGGGAAGCCGACCGCCGCCGTCATGCGGCGGACCTGGCGGTTGCGGCCTTCGCGCAGGGTGAGTGTCAGCCAACTGGTCGGGATGTTCTGGCGGAACCTCACTGGCGGGTGTCGTGGCCAGAGCGCCGGCGTCTCGATCGCCTCGGCCTCGGCCGGGCGCGTCGGTCCGTCCTTGAGCACGATGCCCCGGCGCAACCGGTCCAGCGCATCCGGCGTGATCTGGCCTTCGACCTGCACCCAGTAGGTCTTGGGCATTTTGTTGTGGGGCGATGCGATGCGTGCCTGGAGCGCCCCATCCCCGGTCAGCACCAGCAGCCCTTCGCTGTCGCGGTCGAGGCGGCCGGCGGCATAGACGCCGGGGATGTCGATGAAATCCTTGAGCGTCGCGCGGCCGGCCTCGTCGGTGAATTGGCACAGCACGTCGTAAGGCTTGT
>JASGEH010000222.1:0-5423 GCA_047606565.1 Comamonas sp. | reverse complement strand
CCGCCAGGCTCCAGCGCGCGGTCGCGGCCAGGGCCGCCGCCTCGCGCTGGCGCAGCAGCGCCGCACCGTCGGCCGTGCCGCCCGCGTGGGCGTGCAAGTCGCGCCACAGCACTTCGAGGTGGGCCTGCGATTCGGCCAGCCGCGCGCGGCTGCGCCACAGGTTGCGCTCGTAGGGCAGCATCTGCGCCTGGACGGTGCGCTGGGCGGCCGCCGCGTCGATGCCGCGCGCAGCACCGGCCGGACGCAGCCCGGCCTGGCCCAGCGGCTCGATGCGCTGCGGCGCGGCGCGCAGGCCGCGCGCACGGGCAAAGCGGGCGGCGGCTCGGCCGGCCCACACGCCCGAGGACAGCGCCCAGGCCGAGTTCTGCGCGCCACCGCCGGAGACGGCGCCGGCGATGCGCTCGCGCGAGGCGGCGTCGCCCGCCGCGTACAGGCCATCGACACCGACGCCGCAGTCGGCATCGGCCACACGCAGGCCACCGGTGCCGCGGATGGTGCCGTCGGCGTGCAGCGTGACCTCGAAGTCGTCGGTATACGGGTCCACGCCCAGGCGCGCGAAGGTGGCCGTGACGTTGGGCGAGATGGTGTGCAGGCGCGCGCGGATGTCGTCCGGCATGCGGTCGAGCCGGCAGAACACCGGGCCGGCCAGCAGCGCGCGCGCCAGCGCCAGGGTGAAGTCGGCGCGGCCGGGGTCGATGTCGAGCAGGCGGCCGCCGGCGTCGCGGTAGGTGGCGTAGGCGTAGGCCATCGAGCGCGTCATGGTGGTGCGCGCCGGCGCGATGGTGTAGATGCCCGTGAACTCCAGGCCCGAGAGCAAGGCACCGGCCTCGGCGCCCATCAGGTAGGCGTCGCCGGTGTTGTTGTGGGCGCCCAGCAGGCGCGAGCGGAAGCTGGTGCCACCAGCGGCCAGCACCACCGCGCCGGCCGTGACCTGCCAGCCACCCGGTTGTGGGCCCTGGCGTGCCCAGCCGCGCGCGCCGCAGATGGCGCCGTCACCCGCGCGCAGCAGTTCGAGCGCCGGGTGGTGGTCGAGCACACGCACGCCGTCGCGCACGATGCGGGCGCGCAAGGCCCGCATGTATTCGGGGCCGCGCAGGCCCCGGTACTGGATGCGGCCGGCCTCGTCGCGCGGAAAGTCGTAGTCGCCCGCCAGCGTGGGCAGGGTGCGCCAGGTTTCGTCGAGGATGCGCGCCATCCAGTCGCCCTCGGCCAGCCCGAGCGCGCCGCGCAGCTTGGCCGCGATGGCCTCGTCGCGGCCCTCCGGCGGCACCCACCAGTGGCCCGGTCCAGCGGTGGCGGTGACACCGCTGGTGCCGCAAAAGCCCTTGTCCACCAAACAGACCGTGGCGCCGGCACGCGCGGCCGCGCTGGCCGCCCAGGCCCCGGCCATGCCGCCGCCGATGACCAGCACATCGGCATGCAGGCGCTGCGCCAGCGGCAACTCGCCGGCGCTGCCGATGCGGCCGGCGCTGCCGGTACTCACGGCGCCGCCCTCATGCCTCATGCCCTGCTTCACCGGGCGCCTGCGGCCGCGCCGCCACGTGGCCCACGCCCAGCCAGGCCAGCAACTGGCCGCGCAGGGCGCCGAAGGCGGGGTCGTCCACCGCACGCGGGCGCGGCAGGTCCACCGCCACTTCGTGGGCGATGGCGCCGTCGTCCATCACCAGCACGCGGTCGGCCAGCAGCAGTGCCTCCTCCACGTCGTGGGTGACCAGCAGCACGGCGCAGCGGTGACGCTGCCACAGCTCGCTGACCAGGTCCTGGGCCTTGGCGCGGGTGAGCGCGTCGAGCGCGCCAAAGGGCTCGTCGAGCAGCAGCAGTTGCGGCTCGCGCACCAGCGCGCGCGCCAGCGCGGCGCGCTGGGCCTCGCCGCCCGAGAGCACCTTGGGCCAGACCTCGGCGCGGTGGCCCAGGCCCACTTCCTCCAGCGCGGCCAGGGCACGCGCGCGGCCGGACCGGCCGGCGACGCCAGGCAAGGCCAGGGCGACGTTGCGCCAGACCTTTTTCCACGGCATCAGGCGTGGGGCCTGGAAGGCGACGGCGCGCTGGCGCGGCACCTCGACCTCGCCCTCGATACCGTGATCGAGGTCGCTGAGGATGCGCAGCAAGGTGCTCTTGCCGCAGCCCGAGCGGCCGATCAGGGCGACGAACTCGCCGGCGGCGATGTCCAGGTCGAGCGTGCGGATGACGGCGTGCTCGCCGAAACGCCGCGTGAGGCCGCGTACGCGCACGGCCAGCCCGTCGGCGGGCGGCGCGGCCGGCGCGCGTGCCGGGGAGGTGTCGCGGGCCGTGCGCTGGCGCGGGGGCGTGGGTGTGGTGCCGGTGGTGGTGTTGGCGATGCCGGTGACGCCCGGGGTGCCAACCGGTCCCGCCTCGGCGGCGGCCTGGCGCAGGATGGAGGCGCCGAGGGCATCGGCGAGCAGCAGGTAGGCCATGGTTCAAGCTCCGGAGAATGAGGGGCGCCAGGCCAGCAGCAGGCGTTCGAGCAGGCGCACGACGAGATCGACCGCCAGCCCCAACAGCGCGTAAACCACCAGGCAGACCACGATGACCTCGGTCTGGAACATTTCGCGCGCGGTGTTCATCAGGTAGCCGATGCCGGCCGTGGCGTTGATCTGCTCGCCGAACACCAGCGCCAGCCACGACACGCCCAGCGCGTAGCGCAGGCCGACCAGCGCGTTGGGCAGCGCGCCGGGCAGGATGACGTGGCGCACCAGCGCCCAGCGCGACAGCTCCAGCGTGCGCCCGGCCTCGACCAGGGTCTGGTCGACGTTGCGGATGCCGGCGTAGACGTTGAGGTAGAGCGGAAAGGCCGTGGCCAGCGCGATCAGCGCCACCTTGGGCGCCTCGCCGATGCCGAACCAGATGATGAGCAGCGGGATCAGCGCCACGTTGGGCACGGTGCGCAGCATCTGCATGGGCGAGTCCACCAGGTCCTCGCCCAGGCGGAACAGCCCCGAAACCACCGCCAGCGCCACGCCCACGCTGCCGCCCAGCGCCAGCCCGAGCAGGGTGCGCTGCAGCGACACGCGGATCGCCTCGGGCAGCTCGCCCGAGGTCCAGAGCTGGCCGGCGGCGGCCACCACGGTCTGCGGGCCGGCCAGGATCTCGGCCGGCAGCCAGCCCGCGGCCGAAGCCAGCCACCACAGCGCCAGCAGCAGCAGCGGGCCGGCGGTGCGGCGCAGCCAGCGCGGCGGACCGGCGCGGCGCTCGGCGTCGGGCTCGATGCGCACGCGCTCGCGCGAGGCTGCGGGAACGGCCGGCGCGGCGCGGGAGGTCGGGGAGCCCGCCACCGATGGGCTGGCGGCGGTGTTCAGGGCGGCATCGAAGGAGGTGCTCATGGCCGTGCCTTCGCGCTTCAGCCAACCGCCAGGTCGCGCACGACGTACTGGTCGAAATCGATGGCGCCGCTGAGCACGCCGGTGTCCAGCCAGACCGCGTAAGTCTTGCGCAGGCGCGCCACCAGCGCGTCATCGACGCCGATGCGGCGGTAGCTGACGTTTTCGTCGTAGAGATCGGCCACCACCGCCGGTGCCTGCTTGGCGAAACCCGCGTACCAGTCGATCCAGCCCTGGCGGTTGGCGCGCGCCCAGGCGTAGCTGCGCTCCTGCAGGTCGGAGAAATGCGCGATGGCCGCGCGCTTGCCCGGATCGGCCAGCGCCGAGTGCGTGGCGCTGTTGAGCAGCAGGCCCGAATTGACCCGGGTGCCGTCGTCGAGCACGCGCGCGCCCAGCGAGCCGATGGCACGGGCGCGGAAGATGCCCCAGATCGACCAGGCATCGAGCCCGCCGCTGCCAAAGGCCGCGCTGGCGTCGGTCGGCGACAGGAAAGCCAGCTTGACCTCCGACAGCGGGATGCCCGCCAGCTTGAGCAGCTCGACCACCTGGAAATGCGCCACGCTGCCGCGCGTGGTCGGCGAAATCGTCTTGCCGCGCAAATCGGCCAGCGAACGCAGCGGACTGCCCTTGGGCACGATCAGCGAGGTGCCGCGCCCGCCATTGCTCCAGGCCGAGACCACCTTCACGCGCGAGCCGCCGGCAATCGCGCTGACCGTGGGCGAGTCGTTGGCCGCGCCGAGGTCGGTGGCGTCGGCCTTGAGCGCCTCGTGCAGGTTGACGGCGGCCGGGTAGACCGACCAGTCGATCTTGTAGGGCACCGCGTCGAGCAGGCCGGCCGCCTGCAACTGGCCGCGCACCGCGCCGGTCTGGTCGCCCACGCGCAGCGTCACGCGCGAGAGGTCGGGCCCCGCCTGGGCCCGTGCCCGCACGGCCGGCAGTCCCAGCACGGCCGCCGCGCCCGCCGCCTGCACGGCCACCTGCAGGAAACGCCGCCGGCCGGCGGCAGGGAAAATCGAAACGGATTCGGACATCGCACACCTTCAGCAAGTGCCGCGCCGCCCCCAATGGGCGCGCGGCGATGGGCTGACCTTAGCGCCGGATCATGCGATTCATAAATAACAAAAACAGAGGTTCATATGAAAGAAGCATGAAATACCGGGAACGCCGATACGAAGAAAGCATGAAAAAGGATGAATTCGGTCCCAAAATGGAACCGAAAGCGAGCCCGTGCGCATCACCACAGGGAGACCGAGCCATGAAACAGCCACTGCAGCCCCTTCGCACCGAGGCCGACTACCGCCGCGCCCTCCGGGCGGCCGAGACCTTCTTCGACACGCCGCAAGAGCCCCGCCCCGACAGCGAGGAAGGTGCCTACTTCGAGGCACTCGTCACACTGATCGAGGCCTATGAACGCCAGCACTGCCCGATCGCTTAGCCCGCTCTTCAAGCCGCCCTGGCCTGCGCAAAGGCCGGGGCTTCCTGCACCGGCTCGCGCGGCTCGGCCGGGCGCGGGGCGCCCGAGGGGATGGACTGCAGCAGCGACAGGGTGTAGGGCTGGCGCGGGTGGTCGAAGATGTCGGCGACGCGGCCCTGTTCGACGATGCGGCCGCGGTGCATGACCGAGACGGTGTGGGCGAACTGGCGCACCAGCGCGAGGTCGTGGGAGACGAAGACGTAGGTCAGCCCCAGCTCGGCCTGCAACCGCAGCAGCACTTCGACGATGCCGGCCTGCACGCTGACGTCGAGCGCGGAGGTGGGCTCGTCGAGCACGATCACGTCGGGCCGCAGGACCAGCGCGCGGGCGATGGCCACGCGCTGGCGCTGGCCGCCCGACAGGGCCTGCGGCTTGCGCGCGAGCACCGCCTCGCCCAGGCCGACCTGGGCCAGCGCCTCGCGCACGCGGGCGGCGCGCTCGGCGCGGCTGCCGATGCCGAAGCGGTCGAGCGGCTCGCGCACCAGGTGCTCGACGCGCCAGGTCGGGTCGAGCGAGGTGTAGGGATTCTGGTAGACCAGTTGCAGGTGGCGGCGCGCCGCGCGCAGCGCCGCCGGCGAGCGCCCGGCCAGCGGCTCGCCGGCGACCGCGAT